>JANOCW010000138.1:0-2227 GCA_031412375.1 Gemmatimonadaceae bacterium
TGCCTCGTATCGTGTTGCGATCCGGAACTCGTCCGGCCGCGCACGAATCATTCGAGACGTCGAACCCCGAGAGGCACAGCATGCTCGCTCCCGAATCGCTGCACGACACGAGCGAACGCTGGTACGGACACTGGGGGGCGGACGAGCGGTTTTACGGGCGACGCAGCGACGGAGCGTGCTTCGCAATTGACAGTGCGGTCAGCGTCTTCGATCTTGCCGGCACCACGCCGCCGTTGCCGCACGCGCGCCCGGTCGAGGCACTGCCTGTCGTCGGTCGATACACACTCAACGTGTTCGCGCCGCGCCCGCTTGACACGAGCCACGTGAAGCCCAGTATCGACGGGCCGAGCCCAATCCACCCGCGGGTCGCGACCGCGCGCCTGCTCGCGTACGGAGTGCGGCGGCGGTAAACCGTCGCGCGCACAATGTGGAATCGCCCCCTGACATCGGACGCGAGGCGTGACAGACATACGTCTTGCCGTCGCGGTGGCAAGAGTTATCACTTCAGGCCCAGCAACCGCTTTACCTGAAGCTTGAACTCCGCCGAGGTCGCGGGATCCTTCCAGTGTGGCGGACCGTACGCCGTGACGCTGAAGGTTTGGACACGGGACGCGAGCGACGGGAAGCGCCGCGGCAGGTCACCCATCATCGTCTCGAACGCCATCGAGAGCGTGTCCGCCGGCAGGCGGCTGTAGATCAGGATCCGTGCGCGTCCATCCGCCAGGTACTCGATGAAGCGCCGCAGCTTCACGCGATCCGGCTCGCACGACTCGTTGCAGAAGGCCGAGAGGTGGATGAGCACGAGATCGGGATCGAGCGTGCGGATCTCCTCGTGGCGATGCCAAAGCGGACCAGCGGCTTCCTTCACCCGCTGGATCGGAAGGTCGCGTAGGAGGTCGTTGATGACGTCGGCATTCGTCCCGCTGCCGCGAGCGATCTCCTCATCGTAGACGCGCGACGGATGCGGCGAGTCCATCATGAGGACGATGGGTCGATCGCGGACCGCGGGCGCGGCGGCGCTGGAATCGTCGGCATGATTGCGGCTCCATGCCCTCTGGCCTTCGACCGCGATGAGCATCAGCAGCATTGCTCCCGCGAGTGCGAGTGCGATCGTGCGAGCGTGGCGTCGCGCGGGGCGACGGTCCCGAACAGCCAGCCCGACACCAGGATCCGTCGGCTTGCCGCCAGCATCAGAGAGAGCTCGTGCGGATGTCACGGGTGACGCGGGGGCCCGCTCCGGCGACGCGCGCAGCCGCTCCACAAGCGCTGTCACCTCGGCGTTGGGCTCGACGCCCAGCTCGGCGACGAGCAGGTCGCTGTGAATGCGCGCATGGCGCAGTGCCCCGCCGCGGTCATCCGCGGCGTCCAGCGCGCTGATCAGCCCGACGGCAACGCGTGAGTTGAAGGGATCCTGGGCTGCCAGCGTGCGCCACCACTCCACCGCTTTCAGGAGATCGCCACGGCCGGTCGCCTCGCGCGCGAGCTCCTCGATCGCACGTCCGTGCATCTGCGCGAGTCTCGCCCGCTCGGCGTCCACCCATCGCTCGAGCTCCGGCGCGTCGGAGAGAAAGAACCCGTCGAGGAAGGGGCCCGCGTAGAGCGACGCCGCGCGCTCGCGATCGCCCGCCGCGATCGCATCCTGGAATTCGGCCGCATCGACCTGAATGACCGTCCGGTCCAGGGATACCTCGTCCCCGGTGGAGACAAGGGCGGCCTCTCCGAATGCCTTCCGCAGGTCGTAGAGGGCCGACGCGAGCTGATGCCTGGCCCGCTCGGTTTCCGTTTCGGGCCAGAGCAGGCCCGTCAGCTTGTCGCGGCTGACTCGCGCCGTCGGCGACGCGCCGATGACGGCGAGGAGGGCAAGGCGCTTCTTCTGAAGCGCGCGGGCGGAGGGCGTGACTCCGTCCGCCTCGAGGCGCAGCCCCCCGAGCAGGCGCAGGATCACGCTCATCGACGCCAACCGGGCCGCGAGATTCGCAAATGGATTGTCAGGAGATCGCCGGGAGATGCATCGACCTCAAGTTGCCCGCGTCCATGAGAGCGGTCAATGACTTCACGGGAGACATCAATGAAGATGGGCATTCGGATCAGCAGAACGTTCACGATCGTGGCAACGGTAGCTTTGACAGCGGCTTCTGCAATTGCCGTCGCATGCGCGGCGGGGCCGGTCGGGCCCGGCGCGGCACGCGGCTTCGAGGTCTGGGCCATGGACCAGTCGTCCTCACCC
>JANOCW010000139.1:0-29769 GCA_031412375.1 Gemmatimonadaceae bacterium
GGTGGCTGCAACGAGTGTTTTCCCTGCGCTGCTGGGGCTCGAGTCCCTGCTGGTTCTCGCACTGGCCTGGGCCCTGTTTCACCGGCTCAGTCGTGTGCGCATCGGGGTGCCGCTTGCGCCGCTGCGGGAGTTTCGCTTCAACGATCAGCTGGTCTGGGGAGTGCTGCTTGGCGCCACGGCGCTCGTGCTCCCGACGCTGGACATGTTCCGCGCAGTCGGGTGGAACCTGCTGCTCTTCTTCGGTGGACTGTACGCCGTGCGTGGACTCGGTGTGCTGGCGTGGTTCCTCTCGCCTGGCCGCCTCCTCGTCACCGTCCTCGTGCTGCTGCTGTTCATGTTTCCGCTGCTCGGCGCGCTTGCGTTCGGGCTCGGGCTTGGCGATACCTGGCTCGACTGGCGCAATCGCGCGCGGCCGGCCACATAACTCGGAGTACACGCTATGGAAGTCATTCTTCGCCGGGCCGTGGACAACCTCGGCCATCCGGGAGACTTGGTGAAGGTCTCTGCGGGCTTCGCACGCAACTTTCTTCTTCCGCGCGGCTATGCCTTCGAGGCAACGCCCGGCAACCGCAAGCGCATCGAGCAGGAGCGTCAACGCCTCGAGGCAGCCGAGTCCGGCCGCCGCGACGAGGCGCAGGGTGTAGCCGACCGGCTCGCCGAAGTATCTCTGACCTTCTCCGCACGCGTCGGCGACGAGGGCAAGCTCTTCGGCTCGGTCACCGCCGCTGACATCGCCCAGCAGCTCGAGGCCCAGGGCCACCACATCGAGAAGCGCCAGATCGATCTCCATGAGCCGATCCGGGCGCTCGGCGTGTACCGCGTGCCGATCCGGCTGCACGCGGACGTGCGGCCCGAGATCAAGGTGTGGGTCATCAAGCAGTAGTCCGCTCGTCGCTCGCGCCTCGGGGACCATGATCATCGCCAACCTCGACCCGATCGTTCACCATCCGCTGATGTACAGGCTCGGCCCGATCCCACTCTCGGGATTCGGGCTCGCCGTGATGGCCGGGTTCGCGATTGGCGGAGTGATCGCGGCGCGCGAGCTGACGCGGCGCGGGCACGATGCCGCACCTGTGGAACCGATCGTCTTCGCCGCCGTCATCGGATTCATCATCGGTGCGAAGCTCTACTACGCCGCGCTCGTCCAGGACATGAGCATGCTCCTGAGCACCGCCGGATACGTCTTCTGGGGCGGCTTCGTGGGAGGTGTGGCAGGCGGGATGTTGATGGCTCGATTGAAGCGCATGCCGATCATGCGCGTCTCGGATGTTGCGGCGCCCGGTATCGCCGCGGGGTACGCCGTCGGCCGGACCGGGTGCTGGGCCGTCGGTGATGATTACGGCCGCCCCTGGAATTCACCCTTCGCTGTCGCTTTCCCCGAGGGAGCGCCGCCATCCACGGTCGCAAATCTCCAGCGGTTCGGGATCGATGCCGCACCAGGCGCATTGCCGACCGATGTGATCGCGGTTCACCCGACGCAGCTGTACGAGACAGCCCTCGGGTTCGTGATGTTCATCATCCTGTGGCGGCTGCGGGCCCATCGCCACGCCGAGGGGTGGCTGTTCGGTGTCTACCTCGTTCTCGCCGGTGTGGAGCGCTTCGCCATCGAGTTTCTCAGAGCCAAGGACGATCGATTCTTCGGCGCCCTGACGGTCGCGCAGGTGATCGCACTGGGGATGGTCGTCGCGGGAGTGGTCTGGGCCTGGGCGCGGTGGGGGCCTGCCGCAAGGCGCGCTGGCGTATGACCTGCGTCTGAACGAGACTTGAGCGTAGGGGCGGTGCCGTCTGGCCCCACTTCGCAACCCGGAACTTTTCCCGTGCGGTCGAGTTCCAGACGTAACGTACCCGAACCGACCCGAATGCCGGACGCCTCCTCCCAGTCATCCATCGCCGCGACAGCGCATCGCGCCGCGGCCCTCTGCCTCGATCGCAAGGCCAACGAGGTCGTCCTGC
The DNA here is from genome assembly GCA_031412375.1 of Gemmatimonadaceae bacterium. Classification (GTDB taxonomy): domain Bacteria; phylum Gemmatimonadota; class Gemmatimonadetes; order Gemmatimonadales; family Gemmatimonadaceae; genus JANPKQ01. The sequence goes on from JANOCW010000139.1 coordinate 1,954, forward strand.
TGGGCCTCAGCGGCGTCACCGACATGACGGACTTCTTCGTGATCGCGAGTGGGACCTCGGATACGCATGTCCGCGCGATCGCCGAGCACGTGATACACGAGCTCAAGAAGGAAGGCGTCCTCGTTCATCACGTCGAAGGGCTGTCCCAGGGCCGCTGGGTGCTTCTCGACTACGTCGATTTCGTGGTGCACCTGTTTCATCCGACGCTTCGGCAGTTCTATCAACTCGAGCGACTCTGGGGCGACGCCGATGTCATCGCCGTGGACGAGCAAGGAGCACTTCCGTGAGACATGCGGTGAGGGGGACGCTCGTGTCCGTGGCACTCATGGTGGCAGCCGGTCAGGCTGCGGGCCAGGGGTACTTCGGACAGAACCAGGTCCAGTACGACCGGTTCAACTGGAGAGTCCGTGAGACCGAGCACTTCCTGATCCATTACTACCCGGAAGAGGCGCAGGCCGCCGCCGATGCCGCGCGCATGGCCGAGCGTGCGTACGGCAAGCTGTCGCGGCTGATCGGGTACCAGTTCCGTGAAAAGAAGCCGCTCGTGCTGTTCGCCTCGCGTACCGATTTCGGCCAGAACAACGTCACGGGCGATCTCGGCGAAGGCGTCGGCGGCGTGACCGAAGGCCTGCGCCATCGCGTGCTGCTTCCGTTCACGGGTGACTATCAGTCGTTCGAGCAGGTACTCACCCACGAGCTCGTGCACTCGTTCCAGTACGACATCTTCGCCCGGGGCAAGGCGGGCGGGGGACTGCAGACGCTGCAGTCGGTGAACCCGCCGAGCTGGTTCATGGAAGGGATGGCCGAATACCTGTCCACCGGCCCGAACCATCGGCTCACCGAGGCGTGGCTGCGCGACGCTGCGCTCAACGGAAAGCTGCCGTCGATCGAGGAGATGACGGAACGCCCTGACTTGTACTTCCCGTATCGCTATGGCGAGGCCCTCTGGGAGTACATCGGCCAGCGGTGGGGTGACGAGACGATCGGCCAGATCCTGCTGTCGACGCCCAATGTCGGCGTCGAACGCGCGATCAAGCGCGAGACCGGGATGAGCCTCGAGGAGCTGAGTGACGAGTGGCGCGATGCGATGCAGGAGAAGCATCTCCCGAAGATTCCGGAGTACCAGCGCCCCCGACGATTCGCCAAGGCACTGCTCACCGAGAAGAACGGCGGCTCCGACACCTACCTCGCTCCATCGCTCTCCGATGATGGCAAGCTGATCGCGTTCATCTCGACGGGCAGCTTCCTCCGCGGGGAAGTGTTCTTCGACCTCTGGCTCGGAAACGCCGAGACCGGCAAGCGGATCAAGCGGCTCGTGAAGAGCACCACCGATCCCGACTACGAGGAGCTGCGACTGATCTACTCGCAGAGCGCGTTCTCCCCCGACGGCCGACAGCTGGCGTTCACGGCGCAGCGGAAGGGCAAGGATGTCCTCTATCTCCTCGATGTCCGCAAGCGGAAGACGACCTTTCGATTCGACCTTCCGCTCGAAGGCATTCTCAGCCCGAGCTTCGCGCCGGATGGGAAGCGGATCGTGTTCAACGGCAACAAGGGCGGCATCACCGACTTGTACATCGTCGACACCGACGGAAAGAACCTTCGACAGCTCACCAACGATCGCTACGGCGACCTGCAGCCCCAGTGGTCGCCGGATGGCCGCACGATCGCGTTCGCGAGCGAGCGTGGCGAGGGCACCAACATCGACTTGTTGCAATTCAACCGGTGGCGGCTGACGCTGCTCGATCTCGAGACGATGCGGGTCGACGTGCCGGCGCGACAGGGCGGCCACAACCTGAACCCGATGTGGGCGCCCGACGGCAAGTCGGTGGCGTACATCAGCGATCGCAGCGGCATCGCCAACGTCTTCCTGTACGATGTCGCGCAGGCCGAGCACTACCAGCTGACCAACGTCGTCGGCGCGATCACGGCGATCGCGGAGTACAGTCCGGCGATCAGCTGGGCCCGCGGCGCGGATCGGCTGGCGTTCACGTACTATGAGGATGGCGGCTACGCAGTCTGGACGACGGACAACCCGCGCTCGCTGCGCAAGCAGCCGTATCGTGATGCTCTCGTCGGACCGGTGATGATCGCCGGTGCGGCGAACGCCACTCCGTCGGCCACCCTGCCAGCGCCTCTCGCGCCCGCCGCATTGTCACTGCTGCCACCTCCGTCCGTGACGGTGGCCGGGGCGGCGACTCCCGCCGGTGACAGCACAGTCATCACCCGGCAATCGATTTACCGGGGCGACGAGGGCTTCCGCGCGTCAGGCGAACTGCCTGCCGCGGATCGCGGCGCGGCTCCGCTCACCGTTGCCGCGCTGCTCGACAGCGCCGCATATGCGCTCCCCGATACCACGCGCTTCAAGGACTACGATTACAAGGCCGGGTTCCTGCCCGAGTACATCGGGCAGCCGCAGATCGGATACTCCACGGACAATTTCGGTCGGGGCGTGTACGGCGGTACGACGCTCATCCTGAGCGACATGCTCGGGAACCACCGGCTCACGTTCGCCGGAGGGCTCAACGGCCGCCTCTCGGACGCTCAGGTGTTCGCGGCGTACACGAGCCTGCAGAACCGCCTGCAATACATCACGGGCGCGCTGCAGGAGCCGTACTACTTCTACTCCGGCGACCAGATCGTGGAGGAGCCGGACAACCCGATCATCCAGCAGCAGCAGCTGATCACGCGGTACATCCAGCGCCAGGCCTTCGCGATCGCGCAGTACCCGATGAACCGATTCACTCGGTTCGAGGTTGGCCTCAGTTACAACAACGTCGACCGCGCGACGATCATCATCCAGCGCGACATCGACACGCGCAGCGGCTACTCGACACCGTTCTACATGGGACCGACCGTCAACGAGGCCGGCCTCAACTACATCCAGCCCAACGCCGCCTACGTGTCCGACAACACGTTGTTCGGGTACACGGGGCCCATCATGGGGCGGCGATACCGCTTCCAGGTGACGCCGACCCTCGGGTCGTTCCGCTGGATGGAATACCTCGCGGACTACCGGCGCTACGACCCGATCCTCTTCAATTTCATCACCGTCGCGACGCGCTTCAGCGCGCGCATCGCCGACGGTCCGGACGAGCGGCAGGTGCCGTCGTACATCGGACGTCCGGAGATGCTGCGCGGCTACAATCGTGAGAGCTTCACCGGAGCGTGCCTGGCGCCAGGCTCATCGATCGTGGACTGCGGCGCCGCCCGACTCATCGGGAGCCGGGTCATGTTCGCGAACGCCGAAGTCCGCTTTCCGCTCGTCCGCCAGTTCTACTTCGCAATCCTTCCCTTCCCGCTCCCGCCGATCGACGGTCTTGCGTTCTACGATGCCGGCGTCGCGTGGACCGGCGGACAGAAGCTCGCCTGGAGCCGGCCCAACGGCGATGGCGAAGACATTCGCTTCCCGCTCCGGAGCTACGGGTTCGGGATTCGCGTGAACCTCTTCAACTTCGCCCTCGCCCGATGGGATTATTCGATCCCGCTGGACATCGACCGGAAGGGCTTCTGGACGTTTTCGCTCGGACCGAGCTTCTAGGTCAGGCGCCGGCAGTCGACGGAAAGGCGGGCCCTCCATTAGTTGGCCCGCCTTCTCGTTTCCCACGGCCGGGTCGGTGCCCGAGCGATGCCGTCGCGCCGCGGCCGGCACTCGGCGCTGGCTTGTAGCAACCCCAGCCGACCGGTAGCTTTGGGCGGTGCGCATCCTCCCCGCAACGGTACTCATCCTTGCGGCGTGCGACGCTTCCGGCCGCCGTGAGGAATCTTCGGCCGGCCAGGCCACGGCCGTCGCCGCCCCCCAATCCCGCGATCAGCTCCTGCTGCGCGTCTCTCGGCGCGGGGGTCCCGCCCGCGTGTATGCCTACCCTCGGCTGGACTCCGTCGTCTGGAAGGCTCCAGCGGCGACCCCGGTCGCCACGCGCGCCCTGGGGTTCGATCAGGAAGCAGGGATCTTCGCCTTCGTCGATGCGAAGAATGTCCCGCGCTTCCTCGACCTGCGCACCGGGAGCACGCCCGCCGGTGTCCAGCCGCTGAAGGGAATCGCCTCGCGAGAGGCGTCGACCGTATACGGGATCGCGACCGACGGATCGGTCATCCGCGCGACGCCGGGGATTGTCGGCAACACCGCGTGGAAATTCAAACCCCCTGCGCGAGCCAGCGCAGTCTTTCCGCAGCCCGACGGTTCCATTCTCGTCGTGGGTGATCGGGCCACCTCGCTCTCGATCTGGCACCTGTTCCCCCCGGATCGCGTAGTCGTCGACTCCGCCTCCCTCCCGCAATCCCCACAGGCAATCCCCATTCAGGTGGGAGACCGTCTCTACCTGCCCGTCGATTCGGGACTGGTCGGGATTCGCGGACGTGATCTCGCGCTGGTGAAGCCGATCGAGCTCGATGAGCCCGTGACGGCCATCACGTCCACGCCGAGCGGCGACCGGATGTTCGTGGTGTCCGACTCGAGCAACAGCATCCAGGTCGTGGATCGATACCGGGAGGAAGTGATCAGCGAGATCGAGCTGACGGGCCAGCCGTCGGCGCTGCGGATGGATCCGCTCGGGCGCTACCTTCTCGCGCGCGCCGGAGCCGGCGACTCGATCTGGGTGATCGCCCTCGGGACCGGGCGAGTGACCGGCTCATTGCCCACGGCGTGGCGCGCCGACCTCCCCGCCGTGACGCCGGACGGCGGCGTCGCAACGGTTCTCGGGAAGGACGTCACCATCGTCGATGCCGAGACCCTCCGCCGTCGTGCGTCCGTACCAGCCGGTGGCGACGACTTCTGGTACTTCTTCGAGTGGAGCGGCTTTCGCCCGCGCGCCGCGGGCATCGACGCTCCGGTGACGTTCGAGGGCATCGGCGTGACGGACTCGACCCCGGTGCTGGATACGACGTGGGCGGATTCGCTGATGCGGATGCCGCCCGTCACGCCGATCCTCCCGCCGACCACCGACAGCGCCAGTTCTTCCGCGCCGCCAGCACGCCGCGGGCCGACCGGCTTCACGGTTTCGTTCGCCGCACTGCTCGACCAGGCCAAGGCGCGCGAGATGGCCGATGGCATCCGTGTCGAGGGTCGTGGGGCGCACATCGTACCGGCCGTGCGGGAGGGGACCACGATCTACCGGGTCGTGCTCGGCCCGTACGGCGCGCGCGCCGACGCCGAACGTGCGGGCCGTACGAGCGGCCGGCCGTACTGGGTCTACGAGGGTCCCCCCTGACCTCCGCGGCGATGCCCATCCCGGAGCCCGGCTGGGACGACGAGGGCCGGCGCCTGTCGCCACTCGTCGACACACTGGCGGCCGTCGTCATTGTCGGCGTGGACAGCGCGGCAGCGGCGCTGGTGGCGATCGGTCTCGCGCATGCGCAGTCCTCGCGGCGACGCGTCGTGATCGGGGATCTCGTCGGCGAGCTGGAGCCGCTCGAAGCACTGATCCCGCGCCACGACCTGCACGGACTCTCTGACAGCTTCACCTACGGGATCTCGCTCAACCGGATCGGCTACCCGGTGCAGCCCGGCGGAGACCTCTACATCATGCCGAGTGGGTCCGAGCCGGTCGCAACCGCGGCAATCATTGGGCACCCCCGCTGGCAGCGTCTCGTCGCCGGTTTTCGTGAGGTGGACGCGCTGCTCGTGCTCGTGGCTCAGCCAGGCGCCCCCGGGCTCGAGCGCCTGATTCCGATGACCGACGGCGCCCTGCTCGTGGGCGACACGAGACTCGAGGCACCGAGCCATGTAATTGCGCGTGCACGCCCGCGCGGGGCGCGGATGGACGTGTCTCCAGCCGCGCCCGTCCAGCCGAATGGTCACGGCGGACCCGCGCCCGTAGTCGTGGGCATCGGCCGCGCCGCGGAGGCGCGCGCGGAAACGCTCGCTGCGCGAAAAGGTACGCGGGTCGCGGAAAGCGAAGCGCAGCCGGGCGGAAGCGGACGGCGCATCGGTGTCATCGTCGGCCTCGCAGTGGGTACCGTTGCCCTGCTCCTGGCCGTTCTGCTCGCGGCGCGCTACTCGAGTTGGGGACGCCCGAACGACTCGGCACCCCAAGCGGCAGCATCGGCGCCCGTGCCTGCGGAGCAATCGCGTCTCGTCGACGGATCGCTGGCGGATCCGCCCACGCCCGTCGAGAATCCGCAGGATTCGGCGCGCGCGGCGGCATACGCGGTCGTCATCGTGGCGGCCAACACCGCCGTCGGTGCGAATGCCAATCTGCTGCGCGTTCAGGATCTCCCCGGCGCAAACGCATCGCCGAGCATCGACGGGGGTGCACTCTGGTACAAGGTGTTCGTCGGCGCATTCGTGGAACGATCGCAGGCGGAGGCGTTTCGGGACTCGCTTCGCACGGCAGGCCGGGTCGACGAGACAGTGGAGCGCATCGTACCCCTGCCCTTCGCCTTCATCGTCGCCGAGAATATCGCGGCCGATTCCGTCGCCGCGATGCGCGGGAAGCTGAGCGAGCGCGGGATTGCCACCTACGCGCTGCTCCAGTCCGACGCCACGGCGCGGATCTATGCGGGTGCATTCGCCGCGCGTGACGAGGCGATGCATCTCGCCCCCATGCTTCGCACGGCTGGCATTCAGCCGAGAATCGTGTACCGGACCGGGAGATCCTACTAGTGCGTTTGACGAAGCTGGAGCTGCACGGGTTCAAGTCGTTCGCCGACCGGACCGAGATCGTCTTCGAGCCGGGAGTGACGGCGATTGTCGGCCCCAACGGATGCGGGAAGTCGAACGTCTCCGATGCGGTGCGCTGGGTCCTTGGCGAGCAGCGCGCCCGCACGCTCCGCGGTGCGAAGATGGAGGAAGTCATCTTCCAGGGCTCGTCGGGTCGGCGCCCGGTGAACGTCGCCGAGGTGTCATTGCACTTCGATAATGAGGATGGGGCACTCCCGGTGGCGTTCCGCGAGGTCGTGATCACGCGTCGCCTCTCGCGCTCCGGTGACAGCGAATATCTGCTCAACCGTGCGCCCTGCCGGCTCCGCGACATTCAGGATCTCGTCCGGGGTACGGGGCTGGGTGCCGACTCCGGGGTCGTCATCGAGAGCCGCATGATCGATGCGTTGCTCTCTGACCGCCCCGATGACCGGCGCGAGCTGTTCGAGGAGGCGGCTGGCGTGGGCCTCTATCGAGATCGCCGGCGGAGCGCGGAGCGCCGCTTCGAGGAGACCACGCTGGACCTGGCACGACTCGATGATGTCATCGGCGAGGTACAGAGCCAGGTGCGCTCACTCGCGCGGCAGCGGAAGCGGGCCGAGCGGCACGCGGAGCTTCGCGCGCGCCGGTTCACCGTCGAGATCGCCCTCGCGGCACGGGAGATGGAAGCGTGGCGTGAGGAGCTTGCTCGCCTCGAGGACCGCGTCACGGCGTTACGAGAGGAGGCCCCCGCCGCGGAACAACGGGTCGGCGCGGCCGAGACGTCGCGCGACGAAGCGCACGCCGCGCGCACGGTCGCCGAAGGCCGGCGCGCCGAGCTCGCGCGCCTCGTTGCGACGTTGCGCGAGAGCGCGCTCGAGCTTCAGGGGGAGATCGCCGTCGCCGAGGAGCGGCAGCGCAACGCCCTGGCCCGCCGGGCGCGGGCGGAAGCCGAGCGCCGCGAAGGCGAAGCGCAGGGCATGCGGCTGGGCGGCGACCAGGAGCGTGCCCGTGCCGAGCGCGCGCAATTGCAAGCGGAGCTCGCTACCGCACAGTCCCGTGCTGCCGAACGACAGCGGGAGGAAGAGGCCGCGCGCGCGGGAGTGATGGCGTCGCGGGCAGCGCTGGAAAACGCCGAGGAACGCGCGCGGAGCATCCGTGACCGCGTGCGGCGCCTCGAGCTCGATCGCGAGGCCGCGGAGCGCGAAACCGCGGAGACCGTGGTACGTGTGCAATCGCTCGAGGAGGAACAGCTTCAGCTGTTCGACGAACTGTCCGGAGCGCGCCGGGATCTCGAGTCGGCGACGGACGCGGTCGAGATCGCACGCTCATCCGCGGAGGAGGCTGCGGCGGGACGTGACGCGGCTCGCGCGGCCGCCGCGCGCGCCCGTGAAGCAGAGGCGACCGCGCGCGGAGAGTTGTTCCGCGCCGACGAAGCATTGACATCGCTGCAGGGAAAGGTGGATGCGCTCGAAGCCCTCGAGCGCGAGCGCGTCGGCCTCGCGCCGGCGGCCGCTCGCCTGCTCCGCGAGCGCGACCGTTTTTCCCAGGGCGCGGTGCTGGGCCCGCTCAGCGATTTCCTCTCCGCCGATGCGGGCGACGCCGCGAGCGTCGAGCGGTTCCTGGGCGCAACGGTCCATGCGGTCCTGGTGCGTGATCGTGCGGCGGCGGATGAGATCCGCGTATGGCATCAGGCGTCCACCCCCGGACCGCTGTTACTGCTTCCGGTCGCCGAATCGTTGGAGGGATCGGCAGCAACATCGCAGGTGGACGATGGTTCGCTCGCCGCCCGCGTGACTGCGGCCGAGCCCGCGCGTGCATGGGTTCGTACACTGCTCGGGCACGTCGCGCCCCTCGGTGAGGGAGCCGCGTTCCTCGACGCGCGGGGGGCGGTATGGCTGCCCGGAACGAGCGGTGGACCCGGACCGCTGCGTCGGCGGGCGGAGCTGTACGCGCTCCGGGCGACCGTCGCGACGGCGAGCGAGGCGCGCACGCGCGCATCGTCCGCGGCAGATACCGCGCGCGAGCTGGCGCGTCAGGCCGATGACGTCGCGGTCGCCACGACGGAGCGGGCGAGTGAGACGGCGCGCGCCGTGCGCGTCGCTGATGAGCGGCGGGCGGAAGCGGAACGCCGCCTCCGTCGGGTTGAACGCTCGTCGGCCGAGGCCAGCGAGCTGACCACCAAGCTCGTGGCGCGACGGGACGCCGTTGCCGCACGGGTCGTGGCCCTCGCCGAGCAGTCTCGATCCGGCGCGGGTGACCTCCTGGAGCTGGACCGGGTGGTTGGCGCGACGCGTGAGCAGCTCGCCGCCGCAGACACCGCGCACGACGAAGCACGTGAGCGCCGTACGCGCGCCCAGGTCGAGGAGGCGCAGACCAATGCCCGAGTGCAGATGGCGACCGATCGCGAGCAGCGGCTCATCGAGGAGCATGCCTCCGCCGCCGCGCGACTGGAGGCGCTGCACACGGAGCTGACGACCCTCTCGGAGGCGGACAGCACGCTCGCCGAGCAGATGGCGCACTGGCACGCCGAGCTGGATGCGCGCCGAGCCACCGCCGCCGATGGTGACGCGCGGCTGACCGCTGCCGAAGGCGCCGTGCGGGAGAGCGATGACGCGTTCGAGACGGCGGCGCATCACCTGGACAGCATCCGGCGGAACGCGACTGCGCTCGCCGACGAGTTGCACCACGCCGAGCTGCGGCTGACGGAGCTGTCCGCACGCCGGAACTCGATCCGGGAGCGCCTTGAGCTCGAGTGGCGCAGGCCGATCGAAGAGTTGCTCGCCGAGGTGGCACCGATGGAGATCGACGATGCGACGCTGCGCGCCGAGGCCGAGTCCGTTCGGTCGCAGCTCGATGCGCTCGGCCCCGTCAACCCCCTCGCGATCGAGGAGCACGAGGAAGAGCAGAAGCGTGTGGAGTTCCTCTCGTCGCAGCGGGCTGACCTCGCGACGGCAAAGCTCTCGCTGCAGCAGGCCATTCGCGAAATCGACACGACGGCGCGCGCGCTCTTCCTGACGACGTTCACTCAGGTGCGCGAGAACTTCCGCCAGATCTTCATGACGCTGTTCGGCGGGGGAGAGTGCGACCTGCGGCTCGAGAACCCCGAGGCTCCGCTCGACTGCGACATCGAGATCCATGCGTCACCGCGCGGAAAGCGGACCCAGCGCATCCACCTGCTGTCGAGCGGAGAGCGCGCCCTCGTGGCGCTGTCGCTGCTCTTCGGGATCTTCCTCACCAAGCCCAGTCCGTTCTGCCTGCTCGACGAGGTGGATGCCCCCCTCGACGACCAGAACATTGGCCGGTTCGTCCGGATGCTGACGCAGTTCAAGTCGAGGACGCAGTTCATCGTCATCACGCACAACCCGCGGACGACGACCGAGGCCGCCGATGCTGTATACGGCGTGACGATGCAGGACCTTGGCGTGTCGTCGGTCGTGAGCGTGCGCATGCGCGGCGCGGCGATCGAGGACGCCATCCTCGGTCGCGCCGATCGGGTCGAGGCCTTCGCGACACCGGCATGAGGCGCTCCGGACGGGCGAGCGCCTGCATCGCCGTCCTGGTGGCTGGCGCGCTCACCGGCGCGGGTTCGCATCCCGGTGCGGGTCGTGGAGCAGCCGCTCGATCGGCGCCGAGCATCACCGGAGTCGAGCTGGTGCCGCCGCCGGGCGGTGACACGCTCGTCAGCGTCACTCCGACGTTCACCATTCGCACCGTCGATCCACGCCCGGAGGATCAACTCATCCTGCTCGGGCTGCAGGTTGCATACAATCCTGCCTTCAACGCGCCGCTCGTCGTCGACACGACCCTCATCGGCGATACGGCGACCGTGACGCTGCGGCGCCCGCTTCCCGCCGGAGCGAGAGTGTTCGTCAGGGCCACAGCGCGGGCGGTCACCGGCCAGTCCGTCGTGTCGCCGTCGCTCGAGCGCTTCGTGCCGTCGTGGCTGACGCTGATCTCCCCCAACGACGCCAACGGAGTGACGCTCGACACGCCGCGTCCTCGCTTCGTCTGGCGGAGCGCGCGCATCGATCCCCCGGCGGGGCCATGGGTCTACGACCTCGAGATCCGTAACGTCGGGAGTGGGCTGAGCACGTTCTACGCGAACCTGCCCGACACGGCATTCATGCCGACCGCGCCGCTGGATTTCAATACGTCGTACCGCTGGTCGGTTACCGCGCGCTACCGCGGGGATGAGCGGGTCACGGTCACGAGCCGCAGCTCGTTCGTGGTCGTGAGCTCGGATCATCCGCTCGTCACGCTGCTCTACCAGAACTTCCCGAACCCGTTCCCGACCGCGACCTCGAGCGCGACGTGTGTCTGGTTCGACCTCCACATTCCGGGTCGTGTCCGGCTCGATGTGTTCGACCTCAGTGGCCGGCACGTGACGAACCTCATCCCGGGACCGTTCGGCATCGCGGAATATCCCGCCGGGCGTCACGGACGCGTGTCCGGCGGTCCTGCACCATCCGGCTGCAACGGCGATCTTCAGTGGGATGGACGGGGCGACAATGGACGGCCTGTTTCGGCGGGCGTGTATCTCCTGCGTCTGCGCGCGGCGGGCGTGGAATCGGTGAAGAAGATCGTCTTTCGAGGTCGTCCGTGAAGCTCACGACCCTCGGAACGGGCACCGCAGCACCGTCCGCCCACCGCGTATGTTCGGGTCACCTCATCGAGACACCGACCGTGCGGCTGCTCCTCGACTGTGGGAGCGGCGTGGTGTTCCGCATGGCGCAGGCGTCGATCGACTGGATGGCGATCACCCACGTCGCCCTTACGCACTTCCACGCGGATCATACGACCGACCTGGCCACGCTGCTGTTCGCGTGGCGCTACGGCGCGATCCCGTGGCGCGCAGCACCGATCGTGATCCTCGGACCCCCGGGCACCATTGACCTCGTCGGACGGCTCGACGCTGCATTCGGGGGAGCGTTCATGACACTCGGCTACGAGGTACGCATCGAGGAGGTGCCCGACGGGGCGGCGGTCGCGCTTTCCGCGGACGTCAGCCTGCGGTCGCAGAAGGTCCCGCACACGGCGGAGAGTGTGGCATATTCCATCGAAGCGGGCGGGCGCCGAATCGTCTACACCGGCGACACAGGGCCGGATGAAGCGCTGGGGGCGTGGGCCACGGGGTGTGACCTGCTGCTCGCCGAGTGTTCCCTGCCCCAGTCGATGGCAATGGCGACGCATCTCACGCCGGAGGGCTGCGGAGCGCTTGCCGCGCGTGCCACAGCGCACCGCATGGTGCTCACACACTTCTACCCGCCGGTGGAGCTGGTCGACATCCGGGCGATCGTTGGCGAGCGGTACGCCGGCGCCGTCACGCTCGCCAGTGATGGGTGGTCAATTGAATTGGAGGAGCGGTAATGCTGGTCGTCATGCAGCATGGGGCCTCGCAGAGCGACGTCGATCGTGTCGTTCGCACGATCGAGGAGCTCGGATATCAGGCGCGACCGATGCCTGGAGCGCAGCGCACCGCAGTAGGGCTGGTCGGCAACGACGGGCGTGTGGACAGCTCGCGCATCGAGGCGCTGCCGGGAGTCTCGCAGGTCATCCACGTCTCGCAGCCATACAAGCAGGTGTCACGCGAGTGGCGTCCCGAGAACACCGTCGTGACGATCGCGCCGGGCGTTCGCTTCGGCGGCTCGGCCGTGCCCATCATCGCCGGCCCGTGCTCCGTCGAGTCGGAGGAGCAGATCATCGCCGCTGCGCGCGCAGTGGTCGTGGCTGGTGGGAGCGCCCTTCGCGGGGGCGCATTCAAGCCGCGCAGTTCACCCTATGCATTTCAAGGATTGGGCACGCGTGGGCTCGAGCTGCTCGCCCTCGCCCGGCGTGAGACGGGGCTGGCGATCGTCACCGAAGCGATGGACGACGAAGGCGCTCACCAGGTGGCGGAGATGGCCGACTGCATCCAGATCGGCGCCCGCAACATGCAGAATTACTCGCTGCTCAAGACCGTGGGGCGCATCGGGAAGCCCGTCCTGCTCAAGCGAGGGCTGGCGGCGACCATCAACGATCTTCTGCTCAGCGCGGAGTACATACTCGCTGAGGGAAACGACCAGGTCATTCTCTGCGAGCGCGGCGTGCGGACCTTCGATCCGGCGACGCGAAATCTCTTCGACCTGACTGCGATCCCGGTGGTGCAGAAGCTGTCCCACCTGCCCATCGTCGCCGACCCGAGCCACGGCACCGGGCTGCGGGACAAGGTCACGCCGATGGCGCGCGCCGCCGTCGCGGCGGGCGCCGATGGGATCCTCGTGGAGATGCATCCGAGCCCCGATCGCGCGCTGTCCGACGGCGCACAGTCGCTGTATCCCGAGCAGCTCACGGACCTCATTGCCGAGCTGCGGCTGATCGCCGGCGCGATCGGGCGCTCCATTACGCCGGCCCCCGGAACCGTCGCCGCGACCGTCGGGTAACACAGGGTGAATGGCGCGCGCCGCGCGCTTCCCTGAACGGAGTCAAATGCAACGCTTCTTCCTTACGGCGACAGCCGTCGTCATGCTCGCGTCCCCGCTTCGTGCGCAGGATCCCGCCGCGGTCATCGACCGCGCCGTCGTGGCGTACAAGAGCATCAGGACCATGCGCGGCACGTTCGAGCAGACGCTGCGGAACCAGCTCACCGGGTCGATGGTGACCGCGCGCGGCGACTTCGAGCAGCAGCTCCCCGATCGCATCGCGGTGCTGTTCACCGAACCCAGGGGCGATCGGATCATCGTCAATGGCGCCACGGCATGGCTCTATCTTCCCAGCACCAACCCGGGGCAGGCGTACAAGGTGCCGGCGGCCGCCGGTGGTGGCTCGCTCAATCTCACGGAGCAGTTCCTCACCGCCCCCGCTGCCCGCTTCCGCATGACGAGCGCGGGGACGGCACGAATCGGCGATCGGCCGACCCATGCCGTCACGCTGATCCCCAGGACGCCGATCGGCGAATTCAGCCAGGCGATCGTGTGGATCGACGATGAGACGGGATTGATCCGCCAGTTCGAGATCACCGAACCGAGTGGCTTGATTCGCCGAATCCGGCTGATCGACGCGCGCGTGAATGCCGCAATCGATCCGCGGTCGTTCTCATTCACGCCCCCGAAGGGAGTGCAGGTGATCGACCAGACTGGCGGGCGCGGCGGGAAGGACTGACAGCCGCGACGGGGGCGTGCACCGCCTCCGGCGCTATCGATCGTCGAGCGCGCGCTCGATCGCGGCGAGTTGCGTCCGGTCGGCCGCGGGATCGCTGGCGAGCAGGCGGACAGCCGCGACGCTCAGTGCCCGGTACACTGCCGTGATTTCGTCGTTGTCGCGCAGCGCCGCGAGGTGAGCGCGGACGGTGGCGACATCCCCGCGAACGATGGGACCAGTCAGCACGGCCGCTGGCGTGCCGTCGTGAAGGTTTGCAACGGACGCTCGCAGGAGCGCCATGACCGCGGCGCGTGCATCGCCCGGCGCAATTCCCGCATCACCCATCAGCTCCCCCGCGATCGACGCGAGCACTGCCGGGAAGTTCGATGCGAGCACGGCAGCGGCATGGTAGCGTGCCTTTTCGCCGGCAGGAATCTCCAGTGTGCTCGCCCCAATGCGGGCCGCGATCAGGCGCGACATCTCGAGCGCAGCCGGATCGCCATCGATCCCGATCCACGCCCCGCGTAGTCGCTCTGCCGCATGCGCCGGTTCGGCGATGGGAATGAGCGGGTGGAAGGTGCCCGCGGCGTGGCCCCGGCCGCGGAGCTCATCGAGCGCGGGAGGACTCGCGCTGCCGCTGGCGTGCAGCACGACGCGGCGCGCGGTCACCGCATCCATGAGCTCGCGAAGCGCGCCATCCAGCTGTGCGTCGCGCACCGTGACGATGATGGCGTCCGCCGTGTCGACGGTCGCCGGCAGCGAGCCTGCCGTGATGCCTGGCTCGGCGCGGCGCCCGTGCAGGCCCGCGATGTCGACGCCAGATGCGACGAGGGCGCTGGAGAGCCCGCGTCCGACTCGTCCAGCACCCAGGATGAAAATCCGCATCAGCGGCGCGGTGGAGTACCGGTGTCTGCTGCGGTAATTCGCCGGGCACGGATGCTGGCGCGCGACAGAACCTCGGCCTGATCGCGAGCCCCCCTCGCGATCTCGATCGCGGCACGGATGGCCTCATCGTCACGCGATGAGCGAAGGAACTCTGCGTCCGGTCCGAAGACGTACCGGGTGATCTCGCTTGCGAGTAGCCGCCTGACCGTGAGCCCCGCGCGGTCGTAGACCACACGGTCAATGGAGATGCCCCGGCGCTGCATGCGCGCCCACAGCTCGTCGACCATCGCGTCCGTCACGGGAAAATCGGGCGATGCCAGCGTGCGCGATGCCTTGAGCGACAGCCCGTAGTCGGTGAGCGCATCGCGAAACTTCGGGGCCTGCGCTCCCAGTGCACGCGCGAGTGCGCGCTCGTCCTCATCGGGGGTTGGGCCGGCGACGAACAGGTCTGGTGCGATGCCACCGCCGCCGTAGACAATTCGCCCGCCGTCCGTCCGGAACTCTGGGCGGTCCCGCCCCTCCGTGACGGGCGCGTCGAGCTCCTCCCCATCCGTTCCGGCGCCGCCAGGCGCGGCCTCGCCCGGTGTCCGATTGATGGTTCGACCGGACGGCGTATACCATAGCGCGGTCGTGACCTTGAGCGCCCCGCCCGATGCGAGCGGCAGCAGGTTCTGCGCACTTCCCTTCCCGAACGTCGTCCGTCCGACGATGGCCGCGCGGTCGTGATCCTGCAGGGCGCCAGCGACGATCTCCGACGCGCTCGCGCTCCCCTCGTTGACGAGCACCACGATCGGCATCGACTTCCATTGCTGGGGCGCGCGGTCGTGGAACTCCGCGTTCGCCAGCGACGTCCGCCCGCGCATCTCGACCACCTTCTGGGCCGAGTCGAGAAACAGGTCCGTCACGGCGACACCTTGCTCGAGCAGTCCGCCGGGATTGCCTCGCAGGTCGAGCACCAGCCTGGTTGCACCCTGGCTCCGCACCTGCTCGATGGCTCGCTCGAGCTCGGCGGCGGTCGCCTCGCTGAAAATGTCGACATCCACGTAACCGACGTCGTCCACCAGGAGCACGGCGCGCCGAATCGCCTTGCGGTGCACTTCACGGCGGGTCAGTGTGAAGAGCAACGGCGCGGGAATGCCGGGTCGTTCGACGGCGATGGAGATCCTGGTCCCCGGCGTGCCGCGGAGCGCGCGCGAGGCTTCGTCGACGGTCCAGCCGCGGGTGGACGCGCCATCCACCGTCGTGATGCGATCGCCGGTGACGATGCCCGCCGCTTCTGCGGGCCCGCCGGGGAGCGGTGCAACGATGGTAATTCCTTCCTCGCGCGCATCCACCTCGATGCCGAGCCCACCGTAGTTCCCCGTCGTGCTCTCGGTCAGGCGTTCAAGACGTCGCGGGGCGAGATAGGCCGTGTGCGGGTCGCCCAGCTCACGCAGCATGCCGTTGACGGCCGAGCGGTAGAGATCCTGGGCGCTGACGGAGTCGATGTATTTCTCACGCACCAGGTCTGCGACCTGCTCGAACAGCCGCGCGTCGTCCACCGGCGCGGCAAGCCCGCGTCGCATGAGCGCCCCGCCCGCCAGCAATGCGGCGCCGAGAATGCCCAGCACGAGAATGCCGCGATAGCCCTTCATGGCTGCTCCATCCGCGTCAACGTCATCATCATCGATCAGACCCCCGAAACACCGCGAAGGTTTCGGGCCAACGCTCGCCAAGCGTGACCATCAGCTGCTCGAATACCTCGTCCGGCGTACCTGCGGCGTCAACAGCGACGATCGGCCCGCATTCCGGATGCCTGCGCTGCCAGGCGGTCGCGCCGAACTGCTCGAAGGCCGCCGCGACCCGCTCGTGGAAGGCGTCATCCGCGCGCTCCATGCGGTCGCGCGCCCCGCGTTGATCGGCTCGCGCCAACCCGTCGGATGCGCCATGCCGAAGCAGCACGGTGAGGTCGGGAACGAGCCCGCCAGTAGCGAGCGCATTCGAGGCGCGGATCGCTTCTTCCGGCAATCCTCGCCCCGCAATCTGGTACGCATACGTCGAGAGGAAGAAACGATCGGCGATCACCAGCACACCCTTCTGAAGTGCCGGCCGAACGACCCTCACGACATGCTCGGCCCGTGATGCAATGAAGAGCAGCGCCTCGGTGGCTGGATCCATCTCCTGCGCCGGGTCGAGCACGAGTCGGCGAATCTGCTCGCCGACGGTCGTGCCGCCGGGCTCCCGCACGACGAGGTGCGGCACGTCCCGCGCGCGAAGCAGCTCCGCCAGTCGCACGATCTGCGTGCTCTTGCCTGCACCTTCCGCCCCCTCGAAGACGAGCAGCCGCCCGGCGTCCACGCTATCCCAGCGTGATGATCGGGCTTGCGGCGCCCTTCTTCATTCCCTCGAGGATCCAGCCATTCACGCGCGTCATGATCTTGTCGAAGTTCTCCTGCGCGACGATCAGCCGCTGGTACGCCGTATTCTGCTGGACGACGCCGAGGAGGTCGTTGAGCTGCTGCTCCATCTCCTCGGTGGGCTGCTCCCCGCGCTCGATCATCGCATGCGCGTCGGCACGGATCTGCTCCATTTGCTGCAGCAGCGTCATCGCCGCGCGATCACCAGTGATGGCATCATTGGCCCGCTTCACCGTCTGATATTCGGAGCTCTGCCCGATCAGCCGTCCCAGTTCCTTCGCCTTCTCCTCGATCATCGTGACTCCACACAGGTTGCCACGACGAACCGCTCCCGACCGGCGAGATCCAGGCGGACGGCGATGTCGCGATAGCAGGGGTTGGTCATCGCCAGCTCAGCGGCGAGCGACGCACGTCGCGCATCGACTTCGAGCACGATGTGACCTCCGGGCTCGAGCACCGCGGGCGCGCCGGCGAGGAGCGTTCGGATGGCGAGCATGCCTTCGTCGGCACTGAACAGCGCGAGCGGCGGCTCCCAGTCGCGGACACTCGCTGGCAACGCGGCGGCCTCGCCGAATGCGATGTACGGAAGGTTGGCACACAGCAGTCGCGCCCGGACATCGTGCAACGGTCGAAGCAGCGACCCGATGCGAAACTCCACCGGCGTGCGCAGGGCGCTGGCAAGCGTCGTCGCGTTGGCTCGCGCGACGGCGATCGCATCGCCCGAGATGTCCGTCGCGATGATGCGGTCGAAGCGCGCCTCCATCGCGAGCGCGAGCGCAATCGCGCCGGAGCCCGTGCCGATGTCGATCGCCGTCCCCCCGGGCGTGCATCGGAGCGCAAGCGCCACCTCGACCAGCTCCTCGGTTTCGGTGCGCGGAATGAGCACACGCTCGTCAACCTGCAGGGTGAGATGTCTGAACGCCGCCCGGCGCACGGCATAGGCGAACGGGGCCCCGCGCGCGCGCAGGCGCCCCGCTGCCATCGCCGCCGCCGCCGCCCCGCCGTCGAGCGTGACATCCGGGTGCATGCTCGGCCAGAAGCGCGGCACATCGAGCACGGAGGCGATGATGTCGCGCGCCTCGCGCTGAGCCGCGGCCACACCTCCCGCAACGAGCAGCGTCTCGAGGTCACGCGTCAGCGCGCGCACGGTGAATGGTGCGGCGCCGGTGACAGCGACCGGTTCACTCATCGAGGCGCTCCTCGACATCCGCTACCTTGAGCGCATCGAGCAACGGTTCGATTTCGCCATCGAGCACGCGGGTCAGGTCGTGCATCGTGAATCCGACGCGATGATCGGTGATGCGATTCTGCGGAAAGTTGTACGTCCGGATCTTCGCGGACCGGTCGCCGGTTCCGACCTGGGTCTTCCGCATCCGGGAGCGCGACGCCTCCTGTTCCGCGATGCGCATGTCGAGCAGCCGCGCACGCAGGACTTCCATCGCTTTGAGCTTGTTCTGGAGCTGGGATTTCTGGTCCTGCTGCGACACGACCAACCCTGACGGCATGTGCGTAATGCGGACGGCCGAGTCGGTGGTGTTCACGCTCTGTCCGCCCGGGCCCGAGGCGCGAAACACATCGATGCGAAGGTCCTTGTCCTCGATCCTCACGTCGATTTCCTCGGCCTCGGGCAGCACGGCCACCGTGGCGGCGGAGGTGTGGATGCGCCCCTGGTTTTCCGTCGCCGGCACGCGCTGCACGCGATGCACGCCGGATTCCCACCGCATGGCGCCGAACGCGCCGTCGGTCGGGATCTTGAAGATGACCTCCTTCAATCCCCCGAGGGTTCCTTCGCTCATCGACATCAGCTCCGTGCGCCAGCCCCGGCGCTCGATGTAGCGTGAATACATCCGGTACAGGTCCGCCGCGAACAGCGCGGCTTCATCGCCACCGGTCCCGGCGCGGATCTCGACGATCGCCGGTCGCTCATCGAGCGGATCGTGCGGAATGATGAGCGGCAGCATCGCGCGCTCGACGTGCGCGATGCTTTCCACGAGCCGCTTCTCCTCGGCGCGCGCCTCATCGGCCATCTCGGGGTCGTCTACGACGACGAGCTCGCGGACCTGCGCGAGCTCGCTGTCATGCTTTCCGAGACGGGCCGCCAGCTCGACGACCTTGGTCAGGCGCTGGTGCTCACGACCGAGCGAGGCGAGTCGAGCCCCATCACGAACGGTCTTCGGATCGGATAATTCACGTTCGACCTCTCCCGCCCGCGCGATCGCCTCGCTGACCCGGTCGCGAAGACTCAGGTCAGCTCTCCTTCTTGGTGTACTTCTGGCGGAAGCGTTCCACGCGACCGGCGGTATCCACGAGCTTCTGCTTGCCGGTGAAGAACGGGTGACACTGCGCGCAGATGTCCGTATGGATCTGGGCCGCCGTCGAGCGCGTCACGAACGTGTTGCCGCATGCGCATCGGACAGTCGCCGTCGCGTACTGGGGATGAATCTCAGCTTTCATTGGAGCCCTCAATGGTCAGAATCGAAGCCTGCAATATATCCGGGCAGGGGCGTAAAAGACAAGTTGACAACGGGTTGCCCGTTTGACTCTCCGGCCCGCCTCGGATAAGTTGCCACCCGTGCGCTCGTTACCCCTCGTCGTCTGCCGTTCCCGTTTCGGCACCGCGGGTGACCAGCATTCCACCATGTACGCCGGGTGATGAACGAGTGATGCATACTGCGGAGTTCCTGACGACCGTCCCCCTCTTCAGCAGCCTCGAGGCGGGTGAGCTCGGTCGATTCTCCGAGCTGCTGCGGGAGAAGTCGTTCCTCAAGGGGTCCGTCATCCTGTTCGAGCACGATCCCGGGGACGCACTGTTCGTGCTGCGACAGGGGCGGGTCAAGGTCGTGCGTGTGGGGGAAGATGGCCGCGAAGTCATCCTCGGCGTGCTCGGGCCCGGCCAGTACTTCGGCGAGCTGTCGCTGATCGATGACGGGCCACGCTCGGCACATGTCATCGCGATGGAAGACTCGGCGCTCCTCATGCTGCACCGCGATGATTTCCGGAGACGGGTGGAAGCGAGTCCGTCGGTCGCCTGGGCGCTGCTCCAGGAGCTCTCCCGGCGGCTCCGGCGGGCGGATGACAAGATCGGCGGGCTGGTTCTGCTCGACGTGCCAGGACGCATCGCGCGCCTGCTGCTCGATCATGCCGATGAGGGCGGCTCGCCGTCGATCCAGAAGGCGCTCACGCACCAGACGATCGCCCAGATGATCGGTGCGAGTCGCGAAACCGTCTCGCGCGCCATGCGGGAGTTTCAGGATGCGAAGTGGATCAGCGTGGAGCGGCGGCGCATTACCGTCGCCGATCGCGAAGCCCTCGAGCGGAGAGCGCACGCGCGCGTGTGATCCGCATCACGGCGCGCTCGTGAGGTGGTTCCTTTCCCCACTCGTGCGCGTCTCGTATCATAGCTGATGCACGCCAATCCCTCCGTGAGCTTCCGCCTCCAGTTCTGGGGCACCCGTGGTTCGATCCCGAGCCCCGGGCCGTCGACCGTGCGCTACGGGGGGAACACCCCCTGTGTCGAAGTGCGCACGTCCGATGGCAGGCTGATCATCCTCGACGCCGGGACGGGCATTCGCGAGCTTGGCCGCTCGCTGATCGCCCGCGCGAACGGCGCCGCGATCGAGGGCGACATCTTCCTGACCCATGCGCACTGGGATCACATCCAGGGCCTGCCCTTCTTTGGCCCGGTGTTCCAGCGCGGGAATCGCTTCACGATCTGGGGATCGAAGACGCTGGAGACGAGCATCGATCGCGTCGTACGCGACCAGATGTCGCCGGTCGTGTTCCCGGTGGCGTTCGAGGAGCTTGCCGCGCGCATCGAGTTCTGCGAGCTCGCCGAGGAGCGGCGGCAGGCCACGGGGTACGAGGTGCAGGCCATCAGGGTGCGACATCCGGGCGGTGCCCTGGGCTACCGGTTCACCCATGGTAACGGAGACGGTGGAGCGCTCGTCTACATCTCGGACAACGAACTGAACCCGAGCGCGAAGTACGACTCGCCGTCCCGTTGGCGAGCGGATCTCGTGGAGTTCACGCACCACGCGAAAGTGCTCGTGCACGACACGATGTACACGCCCGAGGAGTACGATCACCACCGCGGGTGGGGGCACTCGACCTACCACGATGCCCTCGAGCTCGCCCTTGAAGCCGAAGTGGACACCCTCGTGCTCTTCCATCACAAGCCAGAGCGGACCGACGACGACGTCGACCGCCGGCTGGAAGAATGCCGGGCGCTGGTTGCGAGTCGCGGAAAGTCGCTGCAGGTGATCGCCGCGGCGGAGGGGCTGACCCTGGTGGTCTGACGCGGCACGCGGTAGCCGGAGTGGAGCGTCCCCCGCTCGCTCTCGATCGCGTTTCGCCGTCTCAAGTGCTGTCGATGACGATGTCGACTCCACACTACCGAGCTTGCCGTGAAGCCACTGCTGTTCGCCGCCCTGGGTCGACCGCTCCCACCCCTGCCGTTCACCCGGCGCGAAGAAGACATCGAGATCCGTCGGGTGCCCGCGCTCCCGGTGGCGAGCATGCTCGACTCGGAGCGGCCGACGGTCGTCCTCCTCGATCGCCTCCTCCTGCAGAGCGTCGGGACGGATCGTGACCGCCTCGTCGAGATCGCGCGGGTGGCGGCCGTCGTGGGCATGGGTGACGATGCGAGTGCGGAGCCCCCGGCCGACTTCCCCACCGAGCTGCTGTCCGGGTTCCTGCCAGGCAACGCAGCACCTGGGGCGGTGCGGGTGCAGCTCCACGCGGCGTTCCGCCATGCCGCCGCGCTGGCCGCCGTTCGGGCGTCGTCCGCACTGGCCCAGATGCGCTACCACGAGCTCACCGAGCTCACCCGCGTGGGGGTCGCCCTCTCGACGGAGCGCGACCTCCTCAACCTCCTCGAGCTGATCCTCGGCCAGGCGCGACGCATTTCCTGCAGCGACGCCGGCTCCGTGTATCTCGTGGAAAAGCAGGCCGGGGCGCCGGAGACACTGCGGTTCAAGCTCGCGCAGAACTTCTCGCTGCCGAACCTCCCTCTCTCCGAGTTCACTGTTCCGATCGACCACACGAGCCTCGCCGGATATACCGCTGCGTCCGGCGAAGCGCTGGTGATCTCCGACGTCTACCTGCTGCCGCACGACGTCGAGTATAAGCAGAATCGCAGCTTCGATGAGAAGTTCGGGTATCGGACGAAGTCGATGCTCGTGATTCCCATGAAAACGCATCGCGATGAAATCATCGGGGTGCTGCAGCTGATGAACCGGAAGCGGATGTTCGAGGCCAGGCTTGGCGGGCCGGAGGCCGTCGAGCGAGAGGTGCTCTCCTTCGACACGCGGTCGGTGGAGCTGGTGAACGCCCTCGCCTCACAGGCGGCGGTCGCGATCGAGAACAGCCAGCTCTACGAGAACATCGAGCGCCTTTTCGAAGGATTCGTCACCGCGGCCGTCACCGCGATCGAAGCCCGCGATCCCACGACCTTTGGCCACTCGGGACGTGTGGCGACGCTGACCGTGGGGCTGGCCGAGTCAGTGGACCGCCATGGCCATGGGAACTACCGCAATCTCCGGTTCTCACGCGAGCAGCTTCGCGAGCTGCGCTATGCCGGCCTGCTGCACGACTTCGGCAAGGTCGGCGTGCGCGAACAGATCCTGGTCAAGGAAAAGAAGCTCTATCCCGCCGATCTCGAGATTGTCCGGCATCGCTTCGCCTATCTCGTCCAGGGAGCAGAGCTCGAGTTCGAACGGGCGCGGATCGACCACCTGGTGCGGCACGGGAAACAGGGATACGACGAAGCGGTCCACCAGCTCCAGCAGGCGCTGCTCGCGCGGCGCCGCGAGCTGCAGCACTTCCTCGACGCGATCGTGACAGCGAACGAGCCCACCGTCACCGCCCAGGGAGACTTTTCGGAACTGCAGCGGCTGAACGAGCGGACCTTTCGCGACATCGACGGCGGCGAGCGGCCCATGCTCACCCCTGGCGAGCTGCGCTTTCTCTCGATCCGCAAGGGGAATCTCGACGATGAGGAGCGCCGTGAGATCGAGTCACACGTCGCGCACACCTTTCGCTTTCTCCAGCAGATCCCGTGGACCCCCGAGCTTCGCGGCATACCGGCGATCGCGTATGGCCATCACGAGAAGCTGAATGGGCAGGGCTATCCGCTCGCGGTCGACGCGTCGGCGATCCCCGTGCAGACGCGCATGATGACCATCTCCGACATCTTCGACGCGCTGACGGCGTCGGATCGTCCCTACAAGCCTGCGGTTCCCGCGGACCGTGCGCTCGATATCCTCGATTCCGAGGCGCGCGAGGGCATGCTCGACCAGGATTTGCTGAAGACGTTCATCGAGGCGAGGGTGTTCGACCTCGTCGGAAAGGCGTAGGCTCGGCCGGGCGCTCCGTCACGCCGTTCCCCACCCGCCCCCACCCGGCGTCTCGATCGTGAGAATGTCCCCTGGCTGAAGGCTCATCGAGCACTTCGCGGGTAGCTCCACACCATTGAGCAGATTGCGGCCGACCGCGCCATCCGACCCACCCGCAGCGCCGCGCGGTGCACGTCGGCGCCGCTCCGTCAGCAGCGTGACCACGCACGGCTCCAGCGCGCGGTACGCTCGCACGACCCCATCGCCGCCGCGGTGCGCGCCGCTCCCGCCCGAGCCCGTGCGAAGCGCATACCGGTCGATCCGGAGTGGGTACGCGACTTCGAGCGCCTCGATCGGCGTGTTCCGGGTGTTGCTCATGCCGACGTGCACGGCGCTGGGGCCGTGGGCGCGCGCGCTCGCACCCTGGCCTCCACCCAGCGTCTCGTAGAACGTCCAGCCGTCGCCCCCGAAGGTGACGTTGTTCATCGTGCCCTGCCCCTGTGCCGGCACTTCGATGCCGGCGTCCGCAAATGCCGCGAAGAGCGTGTCGGTGATGCGCTGGGACATCTCGACGTTCCCCGCAGCCACGGCGGCGGGCCACCGTGCGTTCACGGCCGACCCGTGTGCCGCGGTGATCGAGATGGCACGGGCGATCCCCTCGTTCGTCGGCACATCATCATCGAGAAGCGTCCGCAGCACGAACAGCGCGGCCGCGCGCGTGACCGCGAGCGGGCAGTTCACGTTCCCGCGCGTCTGCGGTGCCGTGCCCGCGAAATCGAGCATCAGCGTGCCCTTCGAGATCGTGACGGCCACCGCGACGCGGACATCCCGCTCATCGACGCCATCGCCCTCGAGCACGTCGTCGGCGCGGCCGTGAGCGCCGTCGAGCGCGAGGAGTCGCGCACGGGCGCGGCGCTCGGTGTAGTCGAGCAGGGCACTCGCCGCATCGGCAATGCGCTGCTCCCCTTCGCGGGCGAGCAGGGCGCGCCACCCGTCGGCCCCGGCGCGGCAGGCAGCACGCTGCGCGCGAAGATCGCCTCGACGCTCGGCCGGTGTCCGCACGTTGGCGAGGATCAACCCGAGCACGGCAGCATCCTCCACCGCCCCGCGCGCAATCCGGATGGGCGGGATGATGATGCCTTCCTGCACGAGCTCCGTTGCCCCTCGCGGCATGCTGCCAGGCGTCATCCCGCCGACATCGGCGTGGTGTGCGCGCACCGCCGCGTAGCCCACCGTGCGGCCACCGAGGTCGATGGCTTCGACGAGGGTGAGATCGGGAAGGTGCGAGCCACCGCGGTATGGATCGTTGAGAATGAAGACGTCGCCCGGCTCCGGATTCGCATCGCGAACGGCGCGCACCGCCTCGGGCATTGCGCCCAGGTGCACGGGAATGTGCGCCGCCTGCGCGACCATGCGTCCCTCGGCATCGAAGAGCGCGGCCGACGCGTCACGGCGCTCACGAATGTTCGGCGACAGCGCGCCGCGTACGAGCACACTGCCCATCTCCTCGGCGATCATCGAGAACGAGTGCGCCATGACCGTGAGCTCGAGGCTGTCGAACCCGGTGCTCATGCGCGCGTCATCTCCCACCCGCCCATCGGCAAGGCCACCGCCGTCCACCCCGGGGCAACCAGCATCGTCGCGTCGAGGAGCGCAATCGAGGCCGGTCCCTGCACGCGCGCGTCGAGCGCACCTCCGTCATCCCGGAGCGGTGCGCTCGCCGTCCAGGTGGATCGCCCGCGCCGCGCGAGAAGGGCATCGCGTGGCGCGCCCGACGCCGCATGGCGAGCGCTGATGATCTCCACGGGCAACTCGAGGAAGAAGCCGAAGCGTTGCACGTGCAGCGCCGTGAACTGTTTCACGATACGCTCGCCGGTCATTGGCAGCTCGATCGGCACTTCGAGCTCGTGTCCCTGGCCGCGATAGCGCGCCCGCAGCCAGGTTTCCTCCGTCTGTGCGCGGCCCGTCAGTGCCTGAAGTCGCGCGACGATTTCGCCGAGGCGGCCGTCGGAGAGTTCCAAGGCTGTCGCCATGACGCTCGACAACGCCTCCCGGCGCTCGGCGGCGAGCGCAAGACCGAGCGCGCTGAGCACCCCGGCGGCTGGCGGAATGAGCACCCGCCGCATCTCCAGTCGTTCGGCGAGGCGGCACGCGTGCAGTGGTCCGCCTCCACCGAATGCGATGAGCGTACAGTCCCGCGGGTCGATCCCCCGCTCGACGCCGACACGGCGCAGCGCGCGTGCCATCTCCGCGTCGGCGGCGGCGAGCATCGCAGTCGCTGTCGCCCGCGGGTCGGCGCCCAGACGAGAGGCGAGTGCCGCAACCGCCCGACGCGCGGCGATCTCGTCGATCGTCACGCCGCTGACACCGCCGGCGGTAATGTGGCCGAGCATCACGTGGGCATCCGTTACCGTCGCCTCGATTCCGCCGCGCGCAAAGGAGGCGGGACCGGGATTCGCCCCTGCGCTCCGCGGCCCGACGCGGAGCGCTCCCCCATCGTCCACCCACCCGATGCTGCCACCGCCCGCCGATACGGTCTCGACGAGCACCCGTGGCAGGGTGAGGGAGAGACCGGCGACACTGCCGCCCGCTTCCACGAGCGGGTGGCCATCGAGGATGAGGCCGGCGTCAGCGCTCGTTCCCCCGATGTCGATCGTGAGCGCGCGCGTGATTCCGGCGGCGCGGGCCACATAGGCAGCGCCAACGACGCCACCCGCAGGCCCCGACAACGCGAGCGACGCGGCATGGCCGGCGGCATCATCGGTGGTGCGCATGCCACCGCTCGAGGTCACCACGCCGGGTGCTGGCCATCCGCGCTCGCGCAACTGCGTCGCAAGGGCGTGCAGATACCGGGCGACGCGGGGGCGTGAATACGCCTCGATCACGGTCGTGGACGTCCGTTCGTACTCGCGGATCTCGGGAAGCACTTCCGAGGAGATCACGACGTCGATCCCGGGAAGCGCGGCGGCGATCGCATCGGCGAGGAGCCGC
This sequence comes from Gemmatimonadaceae bacterium, assembly GCA_031412375.1. Classification (GTDB taxonomy): domain Bacteria; phylum Gemmatimonadota; class Gemmatimonadetes; order Gemmatimonadales; family Gemmatimonadaceae; genus JANPKQ01. The sequence goes on from JANOCW010000139.1 coordinate 28,293, forward strand.
TCATGCCGGTCATCCGCGTACGAGTGCAGGAGCGACACGGCGACCACCTCGGGCCGCGCGGCGGCAACGAGCGCGGCGATGGCATGTGCATCGCCGGCGGTGAGCGATCGCTGCACTCCCTCGGGGGCGATCCGCTCAGCCACGCCGAACGTCATCTCGCGCGTTACGACCGGAGCCGGGTGATCGGCCGACAGGTCGTACAGCGACGCGCGGTCCTGGCGCCGCAGCAGCAGCAGGTCGCTGGCTCCCTCGGTCGCGCAGAGCGCGACGCGCGCGCCCGAGCGCTCGAGCAACAGGTTGGTGACGACCGTCGTCCCATGCACCACCCGCTCGATGGATCCGCTCGACGCGCCGAGCGCCGCTATCGCTGCATCGACCCCGCGGCTCTGGTCATCGGGGGTGCTGAGCACCTTCCGGATCTCCATCCGCCCGTCGGCATCCACGGCGACGAGGTCGGTGAACGTCCCCCCGACGTCGATCCCGACGGAGATCCCGGACACCGGGAGGTGCCCGACCGTCACAATCGTATTTCTTTGCCGTCGTCCGCCGACTTGTAGATCGCTTCCATCACCTTGTGGACGATGACCTGGTCCGTCGGGGCTTCATAGCGCGACGACCCCGCAAGGACGGAGAGAAAGTGGGCGAGCTCCGCCCGATAGGATTGGAGAAAGACGCTCTCGCGGCCCGCCGCCCCGGTCGGCGAGACATCGACCGGCTTTCCGTTGAGCTCCTTCACGACGCGAAGCGGAGCCAGTCGCGCGCTCCCCCGCGCGCACAACACCTCGAACCACCAGCGCTCCTCCTCGCCCACGTACGTCCCGGAGATGTCGAAGGTGAACGTCTTGTTGGACGCACACTCGAGGTGCACGAGCGCCGTCTCCTCCACGGCGCCTGCCCCCTTGCCGCGGTCCATGTGCGCCGACACGCGCACCGGCTCCGGAAAATCGTCCAGCCAGAGCGCGAGATCGAGCAGTGCGAACCCGGCCTCCAGGAACACGCCGCCGCCCGCTTCCGCGCGCCGGTGGCGCCAGCCCTCCGGCCGGCCGCGAAGCTGGTACGCACCAGACCGAATACCGAGAAAACGTCCGAGCTCTCCCCCGCGCAGGAAGGCGTCGAGCGTCTGGACATCGCTCCTGAAGCGATGATTGTTCGCCACGGCAACCTTACGGTCGGCGCGGGTTGCCGCGGCGAGAATGCGCTCGACCCCGCGCGACGTCAGGGCGAGCGGGCGCTCGCACATGACGTGCACCTTGGCCGCGAGTGCGCTGAGCACGTGCGGCTCGTGCAGGTGGTTCGGGGTCGCAATCACCACGGCGTGGAGATCGTCAGTCTCCTCGAGCAGATCCTCAATGTCGGTATAGGAACTGTCGATCCCGAATCGCTCGCTGAGCGCTCGCGCCTTCGGTCCATCGTTATCGCAGAGGGCGACGAGCTCGGCACCTCGCATCTTGGAGAGCACGGGCAGGTGCGCCAGTTG
>JANOCW010000140.1:0-2147 GCA_031412375.1 Gemmatimonadaceae bacterium
AGCGGAACCGGCCTCGGGCTCGCGATCAGCCGGCGACTCGCACGGCTCATGGGTGGTGACATCACCGTCGACAGTGCGCCGGGCATCGGGTCGAGGTTCACGCTCTGGTTGCCCGGCGCCGGGCAGACGACAGCGACAGGCGATGCCGCCGTGCGCGGGCCCCGAACAGCGCTGGTGCCCACCGGGGTCGAGGCCGACGCCGACGTTCTGGGCGCCGCCGGGGCAGCGTCGGAACCCGCCGTTGCCGAGCTGGGGATGATACTCGTCCAGAGCGCCAGGGAGATTCTCGGCGCGTGGCGTGATCGCCTGCGCGCGGAAGTCCGGATTTCGGGGGTGGAGGCCGCATCGGAGGCACAGCTCGACGATCACGTGGCGACCTTTCTCACCGATGTCGGGCTGGCGCTCCGCACGATCGGGACTGCCGGGGCCGACGCAGCGGAGCTCCTGCGCGACGGCAACGAGATCCTCCGCACCATCGCCGAGCGTCATGGCGCGCAGCGGATGCGGCTTGGGTGGAGCGAGGCCGACATGGACCGCGAGATGACCCTGCTCAGTGGCGAGACGCTGGCGGCCCTGAAGCGCGGCGCGACGACGGAGCTTGCGCCGTCGATCGAGCGCGCGTGCTCGCTGGTGTCGCGCTTCTTCGATCAGGCCATGCGGACGAGCCGCCGCGCCTATCGAAACGAAGCCGAAGCGAAGACGAGGGGCTGAGGTCGATCAGTCCCCCTCGGGTCGGCCGAACATCAGAAGGATCATGGGCTCGTCCTCCGGACGCATGAGGACGTAAACGTGGTCGCCCGCCTCCAGAATCGTGTTTCCCTTCGGCGCAATGATGTCGTCGCCGCGCACGATCATCGTGGCTGCGGCCCCCTCGGGAAAAGGAAGCTCGGCGATGGGCACCCCCGTCACCGCGAGCGCGTCGTCGATGTAGAACGACGCGAGGCGTCCGCGCAGGGGATGCACCGACTCGATCTCCAGCACGGCCTTCGGCGCGGGTGGCTCGCGCGCCTCGAGTCCAAGGCGCCTGGTCACCCACGGAACGGTTCCTCCGGGGATCACGGCATTGACGACGACGATGAAGAAGACCACGTCGAAAATGCGCAGCGCGCCGGGAGCGCCGGCAAGCACCGGGTAGGTGGCGAGGATGATGGGTACGGCGCCGCGCAGGCCTGCCCACCCGACCATTGCCACCTCGCGGGGAGCGAAGCGGAAGGGAAGGAGACAGAGCGCGACGACGAGCGGCCGGGCGACCACGGCGAGAAAGAGCGCGAGCACGAGGCCTGTCCATGCGACGTCCGCGAGCCGGGACGGGAAGACGAGCAGTCCGAGCACGAGGAACATCCCGATCTGGCTCAGCCAGGCCAGGGCATCATGGACACGGAGCAGACCGGCGCGATACGGCAGTGCACCGTTTCCGAGCACGAGCGCCGCAACATAGACAGCGAGGAATCCGCTGCCGAAGAAAATGGTCGGGAGACCGAACGCGAGGAACGCGAAGGTCAGCGTCAGCGCCGGATAGAGGCCGCCCGCCGGCAGCCTGAATCGCGTGATCAGCAGTCGGCCTCCGCGCCCGATGGCGTAGCCGAGCGCGCCACCGACGGCCAGATGCACCAGCACGTCCACCGCCACTCGCCAGACGACGACCTCGCCCGGGGAAAGGAGGTTGTCGGTGAGCACCGCCGTGAGGATGACGGCCATCGGGTCGTTGAGTCCCGACTCGATCTCGAGCGTCGAGCCCACCCTCCGTCGCAGGTGGATTCCACTCCCCCGCAGCGTCGAGAACACGGCAGCGGCATCGGTCGACGAGACGACCGCGCCGAGCAGGAGAGCCTCGGGCCAGGAGAAGCCCAGAATATGAGCACCGACGGCGACGAGTCCCGCCGTCCCGAGGACGCCGACGCTCGCGAGCACTCCGGCCGGCCGGACCGCCAGACGGATCGCCGATATCGATGTGTTGAGCCCACCGTCGAAGAGAATGAGCACCAGCGCCATCGTTCCGAGTCGGAACGCGAAGGCGTAGTCCTCGAACGGAATGCCACCGAGCCCCTCCGACCCGGCGAGGATCCCGATCCCGAGAAAGATGAGGGCAACCGGGATCCCGAAGCGCTCCGACGCACGGCTGAAGAGGATGCTGATCCCCAGCAGGA
>JANOCW010000141.1:0-6759 GCA_031412375.1 Gemmatimonadaceae bacterium
CGGGTGCGGCTCGAGTCACCGCAGGACGCGGTCAGGCGCGACGTCGCGGCGGCGGTGCGGGAGGCGGGGGGGTACGAGGTCGAGGATTCGATTCTGGAGGAGTGACTGCTGCTCCGGCCGTTGCCGAGCGTTCAAGGCTCGACGCCGGTAGCTCCCGGCTGCCTGCCGCCAGCTGCATCGTCGGCTCGTATGGGTGGACCTATGTGCGACCGGGATGATGGGTGAGTGCTAAACCGGGATGATGGGTGAGCCGGTGGAGACAGCGAGGAGGACCATCATCCGGTTGATGGTGAGCACATGATTATCGATGGGGTGTGCATGCGCCACGCCAGCGGACGTTCGGCGCGAAGCGGTTGGTGTGGGGATCGAGGTCGCCGAGCGCGAGGGCGGCGTACGCCACGGTCACCAGCTCGGAGCCGTCGGTCTCGGTGAGGCTGACGTGCTGCCCCGCCAGATTGCTGGTGAGGAAGATGGGGCGGTTGTGCCACTTGATGACCCCGGCACTGTCGACGAGCCGCACGACGGTGTCGAGAGAATACTCGATGGTCGGCAGGCGGGCCGGATAGGCGCGGGGTGAGGCGGTGTAGTGAACCGCGGGCGGCGCATGCGCCGGCAGACTCGCATGGGGTCGCTCGGTGTTGTACTCGAGCCGGTGCCGATCGAAGCGCTGCTGTTGCGCCCGGAGCGACGGCGCGGGGGTCGGGTGCGTCGTGGCGTCGGCGAGCGTGCGATGGAAGCGCTCGTGGGCGCCGTTCTCCGCGGGCCGTGCCGGCGTAATGTGCTCGGGGCGGATGCCGAGGCGTACCCACCAGAACGCCAGCGCCCCGAGCCGGCCGATCGCGTTGGGCTGCGCGAACGGCACGCCGTTGTCCGTGCGCAGCACGTCAGGCAGCCCGTAGGTGCGAAAGAGCTGCACGAAGGTCTGCCGCGCCGTCGCCACGGCCGTGCTCCGGAGCGCCGTGCAGCCCAGGAGAAAGTGCGTGTGGAGATCGAGCACGGTGAGCGGGTAGCAGTAGGGGCCGCTGCGTCCACCCAAGCGGAACTGACCCTTGAAGTCGGCCGTCCAGACCGTGTTCGGCACGGTGGCCTCGGTGCGGCCGCTGACGAACGCCGCGGGATCCGTGCGGCGCCGACGCCGGGGGCGACGGACCAGGCCCGCCTCGGCGAGCAGCGCGCCGATCGAGCTCGCCGCCGGCCAGCGCTGCTCCGGCTCATGCTGGACGAGCCAGTCGCGCAACTTCACCGGGCCGTACTTGGGATAGCGCCGGCGCAGGGCGATGACGCGCGTGGCGACCTCGCTCGTCATGCGGTGCGCGCAGGTCCGCGGGGCGTGCGAGCGATCGAGGAGCGCGGCCGGGCTGCCGCCCTCGTCGCGAAACCGCTTCAGGAACTTGTGGCCGGTCTTCTCGCTGATGCCGAAGCGATCGCAGATGTCGGCGATCGACTCGGCGCGATTCAAACAGGCACTGATAAAGGCTAACCGCTCGGTCATTGGGGAGTTCTCTCGCCACGGCACGGGCACCTCCGGAGGATGCCCGAATGTGATGCTGCCGCCGCCCGAACTCACCCATCATCCCGGTTTATCCTCACCCATCATCCCGGTCTGTACCCTACGAGGTGCCAGCCGAGCAAGCCGAAGAGCTCGTAGCTGCGAGCGCGCCGGGGTGTGCTGCGGGGTCCGATGCCTGTATGGGCCTCGAGGCGTGCGCCGCTGGGGCGGGGTGGCTAGGTTGAAGGCGTACTCACACCTTCCGGACCAATCTCGATGAACATTGAACTTCCTTCGTCAATTCGGTCGCGGGTCGGCCAGGCGGGACGCGTGGCGATCGCGGCCGGCGCGCTGATCGTGCTCGTCGGGTGCTCCCGTGCCGAGGAGACCGCGAGCCGGGGCGACGGTGCTGCGGAGAAACCCGCGCTTCCGACACCGGGCGGCGTCATCGCTCAGCTGAATCCTGCGGACAGCTCGCTCATCACCGTGTACAAGACGCCGACGTGCGGGTGCTGCGCCGAGTGGGTGGATCACATGCGCGAGCACGGCTTCCGGGTAGCGGTCACCGACGTCGCGCAGCTCGCGCCGGTGAAGCGGACGTACGGTGTCGCGGAAGATGTTGCGACCTGCCACACCGGGGTGATCGGCGGCTACTTCGTCGAGGGGCACGTTCCCGCGGAGGATGTGCGCCGCCTGCTGCGCGAGCGCCCGGACGTCATCGGCATCGCGGTGCCCGGGATGCCGCAGGGATCTCCGGGCATGGAGACGGGCACGCTGGAGCCGTACGAAGTCATCGCGATCGCGAAGGATGGATCGCGGAAGGTCTGGGCGACGCACTGATTTCCAGTGCGGGTGCTCGAGCGTCAGGGCAACGCAAGGGCGAGTGGAAGAGCGGATTGAAGAGCGGGCATCATGGTTGTTCGTGGTCCTATGTGACCGCACACGCCAGGCGCTGACCGCCGGAACGCTCACCGCTTACCGCTGAACTACGCTCGCACCGTCCGTCTCGGCGACGGGGGAACTACAACAGCACCGGGCGTTTGGGACGGTAGCTCGACCGTCCTAGCCGATACGACGCCGCACACGGCGCCCCACGCCGCGCTCCCGGTGTTCGGTTGCCCCCACAGGGTGGGGTCCCTACGGCCCGCAGCGGCGGGCGGTCAGTGCTTCAGCGGTCAGCGTCAGGCGTGTGCGGTCACATAGAATCGAGAACGATCGAGACGCCCGCCGTTCAAACCCCCGGCCCCGTCACGAGCCTCGAACTGCAAAGGTATCACGACCGCCCTACCGCACTCGACGATTTGAAAACACGAAAGAGGTACGCGAGCGACGGAAAAAGCAGCAGTGCGCCAAAGCCGAGCGTGATGAGGACCAGGCGTAGTGTGACGGCGGGAGCCGCCGCTTGCACGATCGTCACGTCGGGCGGAAGGAGAAAGGGGAACTGGGCGAGCGGCCACCCCCACAGGACCGCCGTCGCCTGCGCCGCGGCGCCGATGCGAGCGGCGTGAAAGTTCCGTCGCCTGAGTGACCACGCGGTCCAGAGGGCGGAAAGTGCGACGCCGAGCAGCAGCGGGATGGCATGCCATCCCTCGAGCAATCCGCGACTGATGTTCGGCGCATCGCGTCGCGCGAGAACGAGCGCCAGGCCGGCGGCCACCAGCGCCCCGCCCTGGGCGATGTGGGCTCGACGACGGAAGTCATCCTGCAGGGCCGTGTCGCGCGCTTCGACCGTGAGATAGACGGCGGCAAGCTGCGCGAAGAGCGCGAGCGTCGTCACACCAATGGCGAACCCGAAGCCGGTGAGCCATGGCGTGATGTACGACGCGAAGAAGCCGGCGCTCGCGAAGCCAGCGGCGTTCTCGCCATGCACACGGCCGGCGGCGATCGCCCCGACGCAGACGCCGAGAATGATCGGCGTCACCAGGCTCGCGACGGCGAAGACGCGCCCCCATCGACGCTGCACCTCGTCGCGCTGGCTGTCGTAGGTGCGGAAGGTGAATGCCGCCCCGCGCATGACGATCCCGACCAGCATCACGAGCAGCGGAATGTGCAGCGTGACGCTGATCGCCGCGAATGCGCCGGGAAAGCAGGTGAACAGCAGCACGACCACGAGAATCAGCCACACGTGGTTCGCTTCCCACACCGGCCCGATCGCGTCGGCGATCAAGGTGCGCTGCCGGACACGTCGCTTGCCGGTGGCGAAGAAGTCCCACACGCCCCCGCCGAAGTCGGCGCCCGCAAGCAGCACATACGCGTTCAGCGACACCATCATGATCGCGGCAAGCATGACGGGAAGCGTGAACAGCTCGCTCATTGCCCGCTCGCGCCCCCGCGGTCCTCGCGCGTGATCGGCTCGTCGGTCGTGAGCCAGGAATCCGGCGGACGCAGCGGCTGGGTGCCAGCGCGCAGCTCGGCCGGCGACGGTGAGTGCACGATCTGGCGATACAGCAGCCACCCCACGACGCCGGCGAGGAAGAGATACAGCAGGGTGAACAACGCGAACGGATAGACCAGCCCCTGCATTGGCGTCACCGCATCGGCGGTGCGGACGATCCCGTACACGATCCACGGCTGACGCCCGACTTCGGTGACGACCCACCCCGCTTCGATCGCGATCATCCCCAGTGGCGCGACCACCACGAGCGCCCGCAGCAGCGCTCGCTCCTCCGACAGGTCACGCCCCCGCCAGCGGACCCAGAGCGCCCAGAGCGACACGAGAGCCATCAGGGTGCCGAGTGCGACCATGACCTGGAACGCGATGTGGACGATCGCCACCGGCGGCCAATCGGTCTCCGCGAACTGGTCGAGCCCCTTCACTTCGGCATTCGCGTCGTGAAAGGCAAGAAGCGAGAGCGCCTTCGGGATTTCGATCGACCATCGCATCGTGCGACTGGCGACGTCCGGAATGCCGCCAATGACGAGCGGCGCACCGCGCGTCGTCTCGAACAGCGACTCCATCGCGGCGAGCTTCGCCGGCTGCCATCTCGCGACGTAGCGCGCGCTGATGTCGCCGCTCAGTGGCATCAGGATCGCCGCTGGCGCACCGACCATGAGCGCGATCCCGAGCGCCCTGCGGTGAAAGGGATGGTTCGGCCGCCGTAGCAGCAGGAAGGCGTGAATCCCCGCGACCGCAAGCCCCGTGGCCGCGTACGCGGCGAGCGTCATGTGCAGGGCCTGCGGAAAGGATCCCGGATTGAGCATCGCCCGGATCGGGTCGATGTTCACCATCCGGCCGTCAACGAGATCGAAGCCCGTTGGTGAATTCATCCATGCGTTCGCCGTCACCACGAAAATGCCCGACGCCGCTCCGCTGATCGCCACCATCACGCCGGCAAGGAGATGCGCGCGCGGCGAGATCCGGTCCCATCCGTACAGGTAGACGCCGAGGAAGATCGCCTCGGTGAAGAACGCGAAGCCCTCGAGCGAGAAGGGCATTCCGATGATCGCTCCGGCGTACTCCATGAAGCGTGGCCAGAGGAGTCCGAGCTCGAACGACAGCACGGTACCGGACACCGCGCCGACGGCGAACAGGACTGCGGTTCCCTTCGCCCAGCGCTTCGCCAGCTCCAGATAGATCGCGTCGCCCCGGCGCCGCCACCGCCACTCCGCGATGACCATCAGCACCGGCATGGCAATCCCGATCACGGCGAAGATGATGTGGAAGGCGAGGGACATCGCCATCTGCGAGCGCGCGGCCAGAAGGTCCGACATGCTCGCCGTGTACCCCGCTAGACGCTGGTGAAGTCGAGCCCGAGGTCCAGAGCGGGGGCCGAGTGTGTCAGCGCTCCCACGGAAATCCAGTCGACGCCCGTCTCCGCGATCCCTCGCACGGTGGTGAGCGAGATGCCACCGGACGCCTCGAGGATCGCGCGGCCCGCCACCCTGCGCACACACTCCTGCAGCATGGGGATCGCCATGTTGTCGAGCAGGATGATGTCGGCGCCCGCGGCGACGGCCGAGTCGACTTGTTCGGGTCGATCGCACTCCACCTCGACCCGGGTGCCCGGTGGAGCGAGATCGCGCGTGCGGCGCACGGCGAGCGCAATGTCGCCATCCACGGCGACGAGATGGTTGTCCTTGATGAGCACGGCGCTGAACAGGTCCATCCGATGGTTCATGCCGCCCCCGGCGCGGACGGCGTACTTCTCGAGCCGACGCCATCCGGGCGTGGTTTTCCGCGTGTCGAGGATGCTGACCCCCGTCCCCGCCACCGCATCGACGAACCGTCGTGTCAGGCTGGCGATTCCCGACAACCGCTGCATGAAGTTCAGCGCAACGCGTTCGGCCGACAGCATGCCGCGCGCGTGACCGCTGATGTAGAAGAGCCCGAGCCCGGCGTGCACGCGCGTCCCATCATCCACATCCACGCGGATGGTCACCGTCGGATCGAGAATCCTGAACGCCTCCAGCGCGAAGGGGACCCCCGCGAGCACACCCTCCTGGCGCGCGACGATGGTGGCCCGCGCGCGCCGATCGGACAGAACCGTCGCGGCAGTCGTCACATCCCGGAAGGCATGGTCCTCCTCGAGCGCGTCCCTCACCATCATCCGCACCTCGAGCTCGTCGAGCGGGAAATCGAGCTGGAGCTCGGCGTCAATGATCGGGGCGCCGAGCGGAGTGACGATCCGAGGTTGGCGACCCTTGCGATGTGGAGTCACTCGCCGGGATCCTCCGCCGTGCCGGGGGCGGGCGATAGCGGGGTCTGTCCGCCGATCGCCACCATGCGTTCGATCGCGAGTCGTGCCCGCTCCCGAATCGCCGGCTCGACCGTGATGCGATGCTCGAGTCGTTCGAGCGAACGAAGCACCTTGGGCAGCGTGGTCACCTTCATGTAGGTGCACACCGCCCGGTCGTTCGCGGCGAAGAACCGCTTCGTGGGATTCTCGCGGCGCAACCGATGAAGGATCCCCACCTCGGTGGCGACGATGAACTCCTCGGCATCCGAGGTCGCCGGCCGCCGGATCATCCCTTCGGTGGACAGGATCTGCACTCCCTGCGCGTCGATGTCGCCCGCCGACATCGCCTCGAGCACGCTCGTCGAGCAACCACACTCCGGATGGACGAGAAACTCGGCACCGGGATGTTTCGCCCGCTGCAGCGAGATGTGCTCGGGGTCGATCCCCGCGTGCACGTGACATTCGCCGAGCCAGACGTGCATGTTGGTGCGGCCAGTCATGCGCCGAACGTGGTTTCCGAGGAACATGTCGGGGAGGAAGAGGATCGTCTTCTCCGCCGGGATGGAGTTCACGACCTCGACCGCGTTGCCCGAT
>JANOCW010000142.1:0-25822 GCA_031412375.1 Gemmatimonadaceae bacterium
ATCACCGAGGGCGGCGCGCCGGAGGACGGCTATTTCCGGACCGAGGTGAAGGACATCGCTGGCAGTGCGCTCCTCTGGTCGCCGATCGCCGACGCCGAGGGACATCAGGACGCGACGTTTCAGGCGCGCGTCGATCGACCACTGATGGACGGCACGAGCAAGCCGCTCGGGCAGGTTTTCGACCTTCTCTACTCCGATTCCATTCGCCGGATGAACCTGACGCTCGGGTTCCGCGGCGTGCCGTCGATTGGAACGGTGTTCATGAACCGCCTGCGCGAGCAGAAGTTCTTTCACCAGATCCTCGTCGACGCACAGAACCAACCCGACAGCGTGTTCTTCTCGATCGGCTCCGTGTTCGGGGGAACGGGCGCCGCGGCGCTTCCGGTCGTCGGGCGCGCAATCACCGACGGGATCCCGCGCCAGAGCACCGGCAGCGGAATCCCCGGCGTGCCCGCGTGGCGCGTGGGCAGCGCGCTGCTAATGCCGTACTTCACGTTGCCGTCGCCGCGCAGTCACTCGGCGGACGACGGCGGTCCGCGTCCGGAAGCCGCGATGTTCGCGCAGAACGCGGCGGCCGCGCTGCCCAGCTACACCTCGGGCCAGGCGGGCTATGGGAGCTACTACGTGCTTGGCGACGACGAACCGCGCGAGCAGGATCGAAATGAGGTCGGCGGTGCCGCGCAGGTGAACCGCAGCCACTACGTGGAGCTGTATGCCGCGCTCGCCGCGCTCGACTTCGCGGCACGCGGTGGAGAGAAGCCAAACGAGAGCCTACCCGTCTTCCACGCAGCGGGCATTGGCCAGCACAACGTTCGTTGGAGCGATCTCCCGCTCAACGAGCGGTCGCGCCGGCGGCTCATGGGCGGCTTTGTCTCGGCGCACACCTTCCTCAGCATCTTCCGGCCTGACGCGAAACCGGAGCCCGAGCTCGCAGAGACGTTGCACGGCGCGACGTGGATGCAGCTGCTCGACATGGGAGCAAAGGACTTCCAGCGCCACTCCGCGCTGCTCGACGATGTCGGGCGCTTCTTCATGCGCACCTGGCAGTGGGCCAGCGAGATGGGCGCGTCGGCTCCGGCGCTCGAGCTCGTGCGCGCATCCGGACGCGTGCCAAGCGACGTCACGCTCGACCAGACCATCGACGGCCGGCGCCCGCTGAAGCGGATGCGAGCGACCTCGCGCGATGGCTTCGAAGTCTTCCGGCACTGGAACGTCGCGGCGCACCGAACCCCGCAAGCGGGAATCAAGGGAATGTTCGACGTCATGCGCGAGGGCAGCGAAGGGTTCGCGGCCGAGCGCTTCGCGGTTGCCAACTGACTCCGGGACCAACCTGATGCCTCGAAATCTGCTCCCGCGGCTGCGCCAGACACCGACCCCCGCAAACATTCCGCAGGCCACGGTCGGTGCGTGGTCCCGCATCAGCGTGCCCGAGGACCTCGCCAAGCTCCACTATGGCAAGGACGACGGCAAGCTGCGTACGCGCATTCAGTCGATCCCGAGCCCATGGGCGCGGCTGCTCCAGTTCAAGAATGCACTGGAGGATGAGGAGCATCCGGCGCGCGCGCTCGTGCAGAGCGAGCTCCTCGATGCGTTCGAGTTCCTTTGGTCCATGCGGGAGCGGAGCACGGGAGCGGTCGAGTTCAGGACGATTCGCATCGCCGATCTCGAGTCGCTGGCCGAGAGCCCTGTATCGGAGCGTGTCGAGCAGTTCGCTCGGGCGCTGCTCGAGCTCATTCCCCGGCGCCCGGGCAGCTCGGCGCCGGCGTTCGCGGCGTTCACCATTGTGACGGTCGATGGCCGACCGGTGATGGCAACGTCGCCCTACACCGTGCTCTTCACGGCCGAGGATGCGGCCATCGCGCCAACCGGGAGCTTCTTCCAGTTCGCCTTCGGCGCTGATGCGCGGGCGCTCTGCCAGCGACCGGTCGGCTTCCAGCGGTTCGTGGCCCAGGTGCTTCTGCCGCAGCTCGGTCACGCGCACTCCGATGACAACACGGACGTCGGCGCTATCCAGCGCCTGATCAAGCCGTGGCTCGAGGAAGAAGTGCTCGCGTGCCGTCGCCACGCACGCACGGCGGTGGACAAGGCGGGACTCGACTTGCCGAGCGGCGACGGATGGCGCGACGCCGTGCGCGTGTTGCGGCTGACGCAGGTCGATGCGCTCGTCGGCAGCGTCGCGCTGTATGCCCGCGCGGCGGGGGCCGAGATCACGGCGAGCCGCTGGATCCTGAACACTGGCCAACGCGGGTCCGCTGCCGCGCCGCTGATCCTTGATCCGCACAGCTTCGATAACCGCTACTACAGCGGTGCCGCGCAGGTCAGCCTGCCTCCGAATCTCCTCGAACTCCCGCGCGATACGCTCCCCGTCACCGGCACGCGCTACCCGTGGGTGAATCCCGCCGCCGACTGGTTCGCCGATCGCATCCTTCTGCTCGCCGAGCCGATCGAGCGGGAGAATGTGCACGGGTTCGCGAAGTTCGCCTCCCACTACACGGGGCCGAAGGCGCACCTCAAGGCGCCGCACACCACCATCCCGCTTCGCCGCGATGTCCTCCGCTACTTCACGCCGGAGGAGCTCGATGAGCGGCTCACGATTGAGGTGCAGCCCAGCGGACGGATCGAGGTGAGCCTTGCGCTCTCGATCGGCGTGGGCGCGGAGGCCCGCGAGTTCATCGTGCGACGGACGTATGATGAGATGTCCATTCACCATGTCACCGGCCCCGCGCTCGCGCTCTGGCCGCGGTTCCGCAGCGACTCGTGGCGGAACTACACCATGTTCAGGCGCGACAGCAATCCGCAGGTCGCACGGTACTTCGAGGTCAGGGGCAGCACCGCCGGCCGCTCCGTCGCGTCCGTAATGGAGCAGCGGAACGAGTGGGTGAGCGTCGCCAGCTACGACGAAGCACCGGAGGCGTTCGAGGTGCTGAGCACCGTCGGCTCGGGGGGCGGACCCGAGCACCTCGGCATCGTCCTGCCGAGCTACCGTGCTGCGCGATCTCCCGGCGACACCCAGTGGCGTGTGGGGATCGACTTCGGCACCTCCAACACTGTGGTCAGCATTCGAACCCAGGGTGCAACGGCGCCAGAGATCTTCGGCGTGTCGGATCTCACGCTGCCATTGACTCGCGCCGATGACCTGAGCCGCACGCTGCTCGACGCGTACTTCCTGCCGCACGAGATCCGGCGCGCGCCATTCGGCACCGCGGTGGTCCACTTCAACCACCTGCCGACGCTCGACATCATGAGCGAACCGATCGGCGTTCGTGTGAACATCCCGTTCAACGGCCATGTCGAGTCGGACGACCAGAATCGCGTCGTCGGAGACCTGAAGTGGTCCACTGACAGCAACCGTCATTTCCTCAGCGCCTCGTTTCTTCGGCATCTCCTGTCGGTGATCCTCGCGCAGGCGGTCCAGGGAGGAATCAGGCCATCCCAGGTGTCGGTTGCGTGGGCGCACCCTCGCGCGTTCACGCCATCACAGGTCGCGCAGATGCGATCGCTGTGGGAGCAGGCGGCCGCATCCCTCCGCGAGCACGGTGTCGCGCTCGGGCCGATCGTCGAGGAGATCGATGAGAGCCGCGCGGTGCTCCGGCATTTCTTCAATGCAGGACTGTTCGGTTCCGCGGGTGCGACTGGAGCGATCATTGACGTCGGCGGCGGGACCTCCGACATCGCGATCTATGGTCGCGGGGCGACGATCGCGCTCGACTCGGTGATGCTCGGCGGCCGCAACCTGACGGGCCGCCGGCTGCAGGCCGCCACGGCGGCGGGACAGCAGAATGCGTTCGTGCGCGACTTCGTCGAGTGGAGCTTCGCCCACCAGCTCTCGGAACCGGCGTACAAGGTCGAGGCAGCGGCAGTGCGCAAATACCTCGAGGATGGTCAGGATCACTTGGCCTTCAGCTACCTGCTGCAGACGCGTTGGTTTCGCGCGCATGGCCAGCAGTTCACGGGTGACGATGCCTGCCACCGCTTCCAGGCGATGGTGTTCTACTTCTTCGGCGCGCTGTTCTACCACGTCGGTCTCACGCTCCGCGGGGATGCCATCGAGACCGAGAGCCGCGTACCGTACCTGGTGATGCTCGCCGGCAACGGAAGTCAGTATCTCCACTGGCTCACCGATCTCTCCCCCGCGCCCCGCGGGAGCGCGTTCCACCTCGCGCTCGGCCGGCTCCTGCTCTCCGGCCTCCGTGCGACGGAGGACGCCGTTCCTCCGCGCGTCGAGCTGACCTCCGAGCCCAAGCGGGAGGTTGCCCTCGGCCTGGTGGCCGCAGTCCAGACGGTGAAGCTCGCCGAGGACAAGGGTGCGCATGACCCCGTGATCGGTGAGGCGGTGCGGGCTCGCCTCTCGTCGGATGCGGCGCCGCGCGCGCTCGATGCGACGTCGCGCTTCGCTCCGCACGACCTGCTGCAGGCGGATCAGGTTGCGAGCCTCGTCTGGACCGGGTCGCCGATGGAGATCGAGCGCTTTCACGATGCGCTCCAGCTCGAGACGCGATCGCTGGCTCGCCACGGTGCTCACTGGAACGACATCGCGGCGCGCTATCGCAGCTTCTTCGGTGTGCTCGATGCGCGCGAGATCCAGAATGCCGCACGCACGCGCCTCCAGTATCTCGCGCAGAGTGGGAACGGGTTCCGCGGGTCGCTCTTCGTCCTCGAGGCATCTACGGTGCTCGACCAGATGATGCTCGAGCTCTTCGCGGGCGAAGCAGCCGTTGGTGCGGGCGCCGCACCGCGCGGTAGGGCGTGACAGGGATGCAGACGGTGGCCGTGGAACTGCCCGACCAGGACCTGGGGCGCGGCAACGGGCGGATGTCGGCAAGCCGCCGGTCGCTCGACATGCTCGCGCCGCCGGGGCGTGGAGATCGCGTCGCCCTGCGCTGGTGGTGGTGCGGGATTGCCGGCTACACGCTTCTTGGCGCCGCGCTTCTCGGTGCCCTCGGTCGCGGCACGGTCGGCTCCTTCCGGGATTCGGCGCTGTCGCTGTTCGGCTTCGGGATGCCGCCCAACTATTTCATCACCGTGCTCGTCGGTGGCGGCATCGTGCTGACCATCGCGGCGATGTACCTCGTCCGGCGTGACATTGGCGACATGGCGGCCGAGGAGGATGACGTCGACTGGGTGCTCGAGACGAAGTCCGATGGGCTGACGCTGGTCTTCCTCGAGCCAGCCGAGCGTCGGGCGCGCTTCGAGCGCAACGATCTCGCGCTTCCCGACGAGAACATGACGGTCGCGACGCTCGTCGACGATCGTGTACGCCGGATTCACGCAGCGATGGCGAGCGCCGGCTCGGCCACTGTCTCTCCCGAGAATCTCAAGGCCATCGCCGTCGACCGGACGGCGCGATACGGGAGCTTTGCACGCTACGCGTCATCGCTCCTGCTCCTGCTCGCCGTGCTCGGAACCTTTGCCGGAGTGAAGACCGCCCTGCCGGCGCTGATCAATGCGCTCGGGAATGCGTCCGGCACGGCGTCGCTCATCGGGCCACTCACCGCCGTCGCCAGCGCCTTCGGTGGAAACGCGCTCGCGCTCGTTGGCGCCATCGCCATTGGCCTCATGGCGCAGGGCATCGGCTTCGGTCGGCGGAACCTGCTCGAGCGGCTCGAGCTCGTGTCGGCCGAGTACCTGTACGAGAGCGGATCCACATCCTCGGCGAATCCGCTGCAGGCCGCGGTGACTGCGCTCCGCGACACCGCGCATCAGATTCACGCCGCGACCGGGCGCATGACCGGTATCGAGAGCGGGCTGCGTGGGTTGAGCAACGAGTTCAAGACCTCGTTCGAGGTGCTGTCGACCACGCTCGCGGACATTGCCGACCGGCAGGAGGACGGACTGTACGAGCGAACGTCGGCCTCGCTCGATGCGCTCCAGATGCGCGTGGGCGATCTCGCGAAGTCGGTCGAGGCAACAGCGCTCGTGCACAGCCAGATCACCGCGGCTGTCCAGGGCCGTGCCGAGGAGTCGCGCGCGGCGATCGACCAGATGAAGCAGACGAATGCGAGGCTCGGACAATCACTCGATGCATTCCTGCGCGTCGGCGAGTGGGCGGAGCGCTCGTTCGGTGACATCAGCAAGGCGTCATTGCTTCTCGTGCAGGGGAGCGAAGGTGCGACCGGGCAGATGCAGGAGCTCGTGACCGCCGTGACGGCGCTGCAGCCGGGCCTCCAGCAGCTCGAGCGCACCCTTGCCGTGACGGCGCAGCAGGCTGCTCGCGCCGATGGCAGGGAGTCCACGGCCATTGAGCGGCTCGGCGAGACGATCTCTGCCCAGATTCAGCAGGTCGCTGGCACATCACGGAGCGCGAGCGAGCGGACCGCGGCCGGATCGACGCGTCTGGATGTCGCCGCCGCCGGTTCGGCCGCACCAGCAATGTCCGGGTCGATCACGAGCCCGACCCGTGGCGATGCGGAGGCTGTTGCGCTGCTGCGCAGGATCGCGCAGTCCGCGGAGCTCGCGGGGGCATCGCGTCCGACCGCCCTCCAGATGGTGGGGATATCGCTGATTACAGGGCTGCTCGGCGGCGGCATCGTCGCGACCGTCCTCCGGTTCCTCTGAGGCGCCGATGCTCGATCACGACGACCTGACATCGGGCGAAGTGGCGAGTCCGTGGCCGGCGTTCGCGGACCTGCTTGCCGCGTCAACGCTGCTCTTCCTGATCCTGTTCGCCGTCATTGCCGTGCCGGCGCTTGCGCGCAACCAGCAGCTCGAGGGGCAACGGAGCACGATCCAGCGCATCTACAGCACCCTCGACTCGAGCCAGTTCGATGTGGAGGCCGTCGGCGACTACCTGCTCGTGACGATCGGCGGCGACGCGACCTTTCCGCACGACAAGTACGAGCTCGCCGACATGAAGGCCGAGGGAAAGGCCGTGCTTCGGCGCCTTGCCGATACGCTGCGTACCTACGACCTGCTCGACTCGATCGACCAGGTGCAGGTCGTCGGGCACACGAGCTCCGAGGGGAGCGACGAGCACAACTGGCGACTGTCATCCGAGCGTGCCGCGTCGATCGCGCTGTTCTTCATCGGCGAGACCGGACTTCCCGCGTGCAAGATCACGGCGCTCGGCCGCGGGCCCTTCTATCCGGTCGATCCCGCGCTCGCGCGCCGCGCGGCGACCGTCATGCCGCAGGACCGCCGGATCGAGCTCGAGATCCGGCCGGTGATCGTCGGCGACTCCGCGCAGGTCGCCCGTCGTCGACACTGCGTCGAGAAACGCGGCGTGCCGCTGCCGTCAGGCTGATGTTCGGGGCCGTAGCAGGCGCCGCTGCGGCGACACCCGTGGCGGATGGAGTGCTGCTCAATCCGCTCGCCGTTCCGCCGGGGGTCGCCATCTGGCTCCGCGAATGGGAACGCCGGCTCCGGCACGCGCTGCGTGCCATCGACGAGGCGGATACACCGCCATCCCGGGTTCCGGCGTGGGACGATGCGGTTGCGGAGCTGCGCGCAATCGACCCCGATGCGAAGGCGGGCGTGTTTCGGCTGCTCCTCGTGCGGCCGCTGTGGCAGCTCGAGGAGGGGAGCGCGGCGCGCGAGACGTTCGACCGCTGCGCCACCACCGTGCTGGACCGCATCGATGCAGCCCGGGCGCTGGTGCGCGAGATCGTGCCTCTCGCCGCGGAGCGTGAGCGGTTGCTAGATGAGTTCGGACACCGCTTTCCGAACCGCCTCGCCGAACAGCTCGAGCGCGTTCGTGCGCGCGAGAGCGACATTGCCCGCCTGCGACGCGCGAGCGACGCAGGGCGGATGCGAACGCGCCTCATGCGCGCGCGCCGGGCGCTCGAGGGTATTACGCACCTGATCGAGGGCGAAACGACTGACAGCCTCGCCGGGGATGTATTGCCAGGAGAAAGCGAGACGCTTGCCGAGCTGGTCGCGGCGCATGCACAGGCCGCGCGCGCGCGGCGACAGCTCGAGCTTCACTCCGCGATGCTGGGTGAGCACCGCGGTCATCTTGCCGCGCAGTTGCGCGGCCTGGCGCTCTCCGCGCCTGGTGGCATGACGCCCACGAATGACGGTGCGCGTCGAGCTGGCCAGACCGCGATCGTGCTCGAACGATTGGTGAACGCCGCCGCCGCCGCGGGAGAGCGTGCGCGCGAGGGTAGGGACGCTCCGCTATGGACCGGCGTGCTCTCCGCCGCCGTTGCGGCACACCATCCAGGTCTCGACCGCCTCACGTGGCTGCCCGCACTGCTGGCGAGCGAACGCATGACGGACGATGACGGCGTTCCCGCCTTGCCCGAGGCCGATCTCCTTCACGCCGTGCCGATCGGCTCCGGATTGGTGTACCTCTCCCCGCGCGGGGACTCCGCGGTTCGCGTGCACACGCGCAGCGTCCGGCTTGGCGACGCGGTGACCCTTCAGGTGGCTCCGGACATGGTGCCGCGCCACCCGCCGGCACTGGTCGACGCCGACGTCGCCGCGCTGTTCGACGGCCATGATGCCGAGCGGTCCCGGTGGTATCGCACCGCGAAACGAGCCAGTGTGCGAGTGGTCGCGCGTTACGCTAGCGGTTGGTTCGCGCGCCTGGAGCGGAGAGGCAGCCTTTCCGTCACCGACCAGCCGGCATGGCAACCGCACGCGGCGGGCGCGGCGTTTCGACTTCTCAGGCCCGCCGGGCCAATCGCATTGGGCGCGCCGTCCGACGAAGCCGGCGGTGTCGAGCTTGTCGCGGCGGTGCACGACGCCGCGCATGCGACCTTCCTCGGCTTCACCCTCCACGAGGTGCGCACGTCGCTGCTCGGCGACGAGCGCGCGTGGATGCGTGGGGTCACCAACTCGTGGCCTGGTGCGATGGACGCGGTTCGGCGGGAAGCCGAGCTGTTCGACGCTCTACGCGCGCAACATGCAGGGGCGGGCACCGACCTGACCCTCCGACCACTGGGCTGGGCTCGTACAGCGGACGCCGGTAGCGCGTGGCCGCTGTTTCGGCCGCCGATCGCAACCCTCGAGTCACCGAAGCGGCTGCGCGCGTGGCTGGCCGAGCGTGACGAACACCTCCTGGCGGTGATTGCGGACGTCGCGCGGATCATGACCGCAGCGCATGCCTGCGGGTTCGCGCTCGGAGTTTGTCATTCCGAAGCATTCGCGTTCGGGGTTCGCTGGTCCCCGGATCCGCTGACCCCGATGCCGACCCCGATGCTCGCACACGCGCCAGCTGCAACGCGATTCGGGAAGCGGTTTGCGCCTCCGGGCGCGGCCGGACTGTCGCCAGCCTACTACACGATGCTGCGGACCCCGGTGCTCGTTCCGGAGGTCGCCGGCGCACAGGTCGCGACCCGGGAGCGCGACATGCAGGGGTTCGGCGCCTTCGTGCTCGACCTGCTGCTCGAACACCCCGTGTTCGAGCGCGGGACCCTCGACTGGTTCGACGCGGCGGGCGTCGTGCGCGCGCGCGCGTCACAGTGCAGCGCCCACCCCACGGTCGCGAAGCACCTGTCCGATCAACTGCAGACCGCGCTCGGCTGGCGCCGGATCGAGGACATGGTCGCACGATTGGCCGCCGGCCGTGTGACGAGGATCGCGGAACTGCTCTAGTCGGACGGAAGGGCCGTGCACCGCCGCCGCGACTCACACCGTCGCGATCGCTTCCGCCTCGCGCCTTCCGGCGACGATGCGCACCTCATGGCGCGCGCCGTCATCGACGAGCGGGATGACGCCGTCCGCGAGCATCCGCCCGTCGAGGTGTACTTCGCCCGCGTCGCCGAGTGCCTGCCGCACGACGATCTCGTACGTGCTCTCTCCATGGCGGTACGTCATCGTGTACTCGGGCCAGTCCGCCGGCACACACGGGACGATGCGGAGCGTGTCGCCCGCCTTCCGGAATCCGAGGATCGCCTCGAGCCCGACGCGATACATCCAGCTCGCCGATCCGGTGTACCACGTCCACCCGCCCCGTCCCAGGTGACCAGCCGCCGTGTACACATCGGCCGCGACGACGTACGGCTCGACCTTGTAGATGTCGACCTCGGCGCGTGTGCGCGAATGCGTGAGCGGATTGATCATCTGGTACAGCTCGAAGGCGCGGTCGCCCTCGCCCCGGAGCGCGGTGGCGAGGACCGCCCACAGCGCGGCGTGCGTGTACTGCGCCCCATTCTCGCGCACGCCCGGCAGGTAGCCCTTGATGTAGCCCGGGTCGTGGGGCGTCTTGTCGAAGGCGGGAGTGAGGAGCATGAGGAGGCGCGCATCGTCGCGCACGAGATACCGGTTGAGCGACGCCATCGCGTGGTCCTGGCGATCGGCGCGGCCAGCGCCGGAGATCACGCTCCAGCTCTGGGCGATCGAGTCGATGCGGCACTCATCGTTCGCTGCGGAGCCGAGCACGGCACCGCTGTCGAAGAACGCGCGGCGGTACCACTCGCCATCCCATGCGTGTTCCTCGATGGCGGCGAGGTACGCATCGGCCTGCGCACGCATGCCCGTCGCGACGTCGGCGTCGCCGCGCTGCTCGGCGTGCACGGCGAACGACCGCAATGTCGTGATCAGGAACCAGGCGAGCCACACGGTCTCGCCCCGACCCCCGACGCCAACGCGATTCATCCCGTCGTTCCAGTCCCCGATGCCCATCAGCGGGAGGCCGTGTTCGCCCATCGTGCAGGCGCGACGCAATGACCGGAGGCAATGCTCGTACACCGTCCCGTCCTCGCCCGAGGGCTGGGGGAGGTCGTACACCTCGTGCTCGTGCTCCCCGAGCAGGCGCATCGTCAGGAATGGAGCGCGCTCGTCGAGGACCGACCGGTCGCCGCTCACCTGCACGTAATGATCGACCACGTAGGGAAGCCAGGCGAGGTCGTCGGAGAATCTCGTGCGCACGCCGCGTCCGAGCGGTGGATGCCACCAGTGCTGTACGTCGCCCTCGACGAATTGACGCCCGGCGGAGCGAACGATGTGCGCGCGTGCGACGCCGGGCTCGGCATACACGAACGCCATCGAGTCCTGGAGCTGGTCGCGGAACCCGTAGGCGCCACTGCTCTGATACAGAGCCGACCGACCCCACATCCGGCAGGCGAGCGCCTGGTAAAGCGTCCAGCGATTCACCATCGCATCGAACGCCGCGTCCGGCGTTCGCACCGTGATCACGGAGAGTCGCGCCGCCCACGAGGCAATGGTCGCATCGATCGCGATGCGCGCGCTTCGGACATCGCGATATCGGGAGAGCGAGGCGAGCGCGGCGGCCTCGCCGGAACCCGAGCCGAGAATGACCACGACCTCCTTCGTCTCCCCCGGAGCGAGGGTGACGGCACACTGCAGTGCCGCGCAGGGATCGATACCCGCCCCGACGGTCCCGGCGAGCCGCGCCTCGCTGCGCAGCGCGGCGGGGGCTGCCGTCGAGCCGTTCCGACCCAGGAACTCACGACGATTGCCGGTATGGCCGGTCAGCCGCTCGCTCATCGCGAAGAAGGCAACCTCTCGCGCGAACTGCGGCTCGAAGGAGTTCCGGGCGAGAATCGCTTCGTGCCTTGCATCGAACGTAGTGTGTACCTGGTGCTGCGTATGCTCGCGCTGCCCGCCGAGCGTCCATTCGGCGAACGCGCTCAGCGTGAGGCGGCGCGGGCCCGTGCCCCGGTTGGTGAGCCGCAGCAGCGAGAGCTTGACGGGTTCGTCTTCCGGGATGCCGAGCGTGAGGTGCGCCGCGATTCCGTCATGCTCGTGCTCGAATGTCGTGAAGCCGGCGCCGTGTCGGACCGTGAACGCATCGGTCGTGCGGATAGGAGCGGGTGTCGCGGTCCAGAGATCACCGCTGTCCTGATCGCGGAGGTAGAGCACCTCGCTGACAGGATCGCTCACCGGGTCGTTGTGCCAGGGCGTGAGCCGGAAAAACTGGCTGTTCTCCGCCCACGTGTATCCCGCACCGCGCTCCGTGACGATGAACCCGCCGCGAGGGTTCGCGACGACATTCGCCCACGGCGCGGGCGGCACGTGATCGCCCTCCACACGAATCTCGTAATCTCCATCGGCGGTGAGCTCGCCATAGCCGTTCGCGTACGAGCGGACCGGCTGCACCGATGGCGGCGTGGAGCGCGCGCCCGACGGCCGCGCCCCGCTCGCCGAAACGCCGGATCCCTGGCGGGTTCCCCGGGCAGGTGCTGCGATCGAGCGCGCGATGACCCGGCTGGCGATCGGCGTCTGGCGGCCGGAGACTCGCGGAGGAGACTGCCCATTGTCATCCGCCAGCACGTCCGGCTCCGTGAGCGTCGCGAACGCATCCATGATCCGCCCAAGCGATCGCCCATCGCAGGGTACGTGCACCCGCGCGGTGGCCCGCAACATCAGCAGGTCATCGGGCCCGAGTTGGTCGCTCCGGCGAACGAACACCCCGCCGGGCCGATCGGCGAAGCTCGAGTCGCCGCTCGTCACCATCGCTTCGACGATCTTGTCCTGCAGCTCCCCGAGATACGTCGAGGGATAAGCGTTCAAGACGACGAGGTCCACCATCATGCCGCGCCGCCGCCAGTAGCGGTGCGCCGAGAAGAGCTGGCGCAGCGTCGGGAGGCCATCGGGCGACTCGATCATGGCGAGGAGGATCGGAAGGTCGCCCGAGATTCCGCTCGCCCAGAGCAGCGGCTGCGACCCGTGGTTCCGCGCGAGCTCCGCCTGCGGCGCCCGCATCGCCCGGTTGCCATGGAACAGGAATCCCGCCATTTCCTGGAACACCGCCGCATCCGCGGGAGTGGTGCGCAGCTCGCGCAGCTCCACCTGGGTGGACGTCCATGCCAGATCGAGCGCACGCTGTGCGGCGTGGGGATCGTGATATCGGTCGGCGAGCGCGAAGGCCCGCTCGAGGTTGCCGGCGACGAGCGTGGTGAACGCCACTGATGCGGATTGCCCCGGCGACAGCCGGACCCGCGTGCGAAGCGCGAAGATCGGGTCGAGGACTGCGCCAGTCGTCCCGTCGAGCGGTCCATCGCGCTCGATCGCCATCGGATCGCGGGTCGTGCGCCCGCGTCCCAGGAAGCGGGCGCGGTCGGTCTCGCAGGTGACGGGGCCGACGCGCTCCGGTCCGCCGCAGTCAACGACGTGGACACACCACAGCGACTGCTCCTTCGCCGAGCGCGGCCTGCGGGTCGCGGTGATCGCCGTACACCACTCGTGCCATTCGGTCTCGACGAAGAGGTTCGCGAAGGCGGGGTGCGCCCGGTCCGCATCGGGGCTCGTCAGCACGACCTCGCCGTAGCTCGTCAGCTCGATCTCGCGAACCGTGTCGCCATTGTTCGTGACGGTGACGCGCCGGACCTCGGCGCTGTCCTCGGGCACGACCGCGATCTCCGTTCGCGTCTCGATGCCATCGTCCGCGCGGTGGAAGGTGACGCGATCCGTGGCGAGGAACGCGCGATACCATTCCGGCTCGACACACATCGGCTGGTGGGCCGCCGACCAGGCATGACCGCGACCGATGTCCTTCACGTAGCAGAATTGCCCGGTGTGGTCCATCGTACCGTCGGCGCGCCAGCGGGTGACGGCGAGGTCCTCGTAGCGACTGTAGCCGGCACCGCAGTGGCTGATCATGATCGTGTAGGGCAGCCGGCCAAGCAGCGCGATATGCGGGAGTGATGTGTCGGGGTGGTCGATCTGGCGCACGGCGGGCCTCTCGAGATCGGGATCGGGCAGCGCTTCGTCCGGCCGGGTTTCCTGCGCGTCCTGCATCACGAGCCGGCGCGGGATACGCTCGTGGAGCAGCAGCTCCGCCGATCGCACCATTGGATCGGCGTGGAAGTGGCGGTGCCAGATGTTGCCGGTGAGCACGTTCGTCAGCGCAACGAATCCCATGCCGATGTGATGCGCCATGTAGGTACCCACGATGGCATATCGCTGCCCCGGCTCCGGGCGCGTGTAGTCGAGCGCATCGCGGAACCCGTACGGCCCGAGGGCACCGAGCTTCTCGAGC
Organism: Gemmatimonadaceae bacterium; assembly: GCA_031412375.1. Lineage (GTDB taxonomy): Bacteria > Gemmatimonadota > Gemmatimonadetes > Gemmatimonadales > Gemmatimonadaceae > JANPKQ01. The sequence continues at coordinate 13,883 of JANOCW010000142.1, forward strand.
TCGCAGAGGTTGGCGAGCCCCCGCTCGGCGTCGACGAGCATGGCGAGCGCCGATGCATAGGGCGCGACGACGAGGTCGCGGCCGAGACCGCGCTTGAGCGCGAGGCCGGGAACGCCGAATGCGCGGTACTGATACGTGAGGTGGCGGTCGCGAACGTTGTACGCGCTCTCGCTGACCCCCCACGGCACGCCATGCTCGGTACCGTGGTCGATCTGGCGGCGCACCGCGCCGGCGTAGGTCTGGTCGAGCACCGTGAACCGATACGACTGCATCACGAGCGCCGGCATCAGGTACTCGAACATGCTGCCGCTCCACGATACCAGCGCGGTCGCACCTCCGGTGTGCGTCAGCGTTCGGCCGAGGTGGAACCAGTGGTCCACGGGGACATCGTTCTTCGCGATGGCGATGAAGCTCGCAAGCCGGGCTTCCGAGGCGAGCAGGTCGTACGAGGAATCGTCGAGCGCGTGAGCCGCCTGCTGGTAGCCGATCGCAAAGAGCTTCTTCTTCTCGTCGAAGAGGAAGCGGAAGTCCATCTCCATCGCGAAGTCGTATGCGCGCGCAGCGAGTGCCTCGAGCCGAGCCGACAGCTCCGACGCGCCGGGAGAAGTCGTGGCGGCCTCGCGCAGGGTGGGATAGCGCGGGACGAGCTTGTCGCCACGGGACACCATGGTGCTCGCGGTCATCTCGTCCGTGCGCAGGCCGTGCTCCGACACGAGATGCAGCGCCCAGGCGATCCACTCATGGGCCGGGTCGGCATGGCCGCCATGGCCCGCCTCGGCGACGGCGGTGAGCGCCGCGCGGATCGACGTCGTGATGCGGACGATGGTCGCGGACACATCCGTCGCCTGGTAGGCATCCGCGACCTCCGCGCGGGCGGTCGCGAGAAAATCCTCGGTGGTCCGCAATGCCGTGCGCTCCTCGCGATCTCTGGAGGCCGTCCACGCGCCGGCGGTCTCGAGCCGGGCGCTGGCGAGTCGCAGCGCCGTATCGAGCGCGCGCCAGGTGCGACGGTCGATCGCCGGCTGGTCGATCGCGGCGAGACACGCCTGACGCACCGCGATGAGGTGACCCGCCAGATTGCCGCTGTCCACCGTGGAGATGTATGCGGGCTGCAGCACGCTCAAGTCCCGGAGGTCGTACCAGTTGTACAGGTGTCCGCGGAATCGCCGCATCCGCTCGAGGGAGCGAAAGGTCAGCTCGAGCCGCCGCGTCAGGTCGTCGACGGTGATGAAGCCAAGCTCGTAGGCGCTCACCGTCGACAGCAGCTGCAAGCCGATGTTCGTCGGCGATGTGCGCAGCGCGACGATCGGCGACGGGTTCTCCTGGTAGTTGTCCGGCGCGAGCCAGTTCGACTCCGCCGTCACGAAACGGTCGAAGAAACGCCAGTGCAGCAGCGAGTAGCGGATCGCATCCTGCTGCACCACTGCGGACAGCCGGCGTTCGCGGCGGACGGCCGGCGCACTCAGCGCGTGGGCGATCGCGGGCGCGACGAACCACAGTCCGACGAGCGGCAGCGTCGCCAGCGCCATCACGTCGGGCGGCGTCGAGCCGGCGAGCGCGCGCGCGACGATCACCGCCCCCGTCGCGATCGCGATCGCGACGGCGGGCAGCATCTCACGCCACACCATCCCCGCGGTGCGTGCCACCGAGCCCTGGATGGCGGAGAAGCTCTGCCATTCCAGGAGGTGCCGTCGCGACCCGAACACGCGCCAGAGCGTGCGCCCGATTGCATCCGCGGATATCCAGGCCTGGTGCGGAAGGAAGGCGATCGCGAGCACGATCTGTTGCACGCTCGTGACGGCGTCTCGTCCGACCGCGCCGTAGTACGCGCGCCACGACTTGTCGAGCGGCGGGCGCAGGACGGCGAGCAGCAGCGACACGATCCACGGCGCGGTGATGGCGCCGAGCCCGAGCACCGTCCAACGCAGGGGTGAGCCGGGCAGCAGCGTCCACCCGACGACGAGGAAGAGGAGCTGCGCGATCTCGACGGTGCTTCGACGGAGATTGTCCGTGATCTTCCAGCGCGACAGCACCGAGAGTCGATTGCGCTCGGCTCCATCCGGGCCGGGGACGCGGCTGGTCAGCCACTTGAGGAGCTGCCAGTCACCGCGAATCCACCGATGCTTCCGACGCGCATGCGTCAGGTAGTGCGTGGGATAGTCGTCGTAGACATTGATGTCCGTTGCCAGCCCGGCGCGCGCGTAGCTTCCCTCGATCAGGTCATGCGAGAGAAGCGTATTCTCGGGAAAGCGACCGTTGGTCGCCTGCTCGAACGCGTCGACATCGTAGATCCCCTTTCCGGTGAAGCTCCCTTCGCCGTAGAGATCCTGGTAGACGTCGGACACCGCCGTGGTATACGGATCGACTCCGGGATGCCCGGAGGAGACCGACGCGAAGCGCGACCGGTGAGCGCTCGGCAACGACACGCCCACCCGCGGCTGGAGAATGCCGTAGCCGCGAATGACGCGACCCAGCTTCGGATCGAACACCGCGCGATTGAGGGGATGCGCGAGCGTTCCCACGAGCAGCGGCGCCGCATCGGGGGGCAGCACCGTGTCGGAGTCGAGCGTGATGACGTAGCGGACGGTGTGTAGCGTTTCCGCCTCGCCGACGACCGTCATGAACGCATCGGCCGCTCCACCGCGCAGGAAGCGATTGAATTCGGCCAGCTTGCCGCGCTTCCGCTCCCACCCCATCCACACGCCTTCCTGCGGGTTCCACCGGCGAGGGCGATGGAAAAAGGAGAAGGCGACCTGCGCCCCGCCGCTGTACTGGGCGTTCAGCGCATGAATTCCCTCGACCGCCGCGGCAATGATGGCGGTGTCGCCGTCGCGCGTTTCCGTCGGAGCATCGGTGAAGTCGCCGAGGACGGCGAAGTGGAGGTGCGCCTCGCGATTGGCGAGGAACTGCACCTCGAGGTTCTCGAGCGCCTCGTGCACCGAACGCACGCTCCCGAACAGAGTCGGGATGACGATCGCGGTGCGAAACTCCTGAGGCACCCCTCCCTCGCGCAGGTCGAGCTTGGGAAGCACCCGCGGAGGGAGGAACGCGGCAACGAGCTGGTTCACGACGGCGACGGCGATGTCACTCGCCGGAATCAGCGCGATGAGGATGATGGCGACCCACGCCGCGCGCGCCTCGAATCCGAGCAGCGCGAGCACGGCGGCGAGCGCGACGAGCGTCCCGGCCACGATCCCGCCAACGAAGATGACGTTGGGATGGCGGAGCACGGCGCGGTGAAACGCCTCGCCGAAGCGCGGAGTATAGCCCGTAATGCGCTCGAGCTCACTCCGCCCCTCCGCGATGAGGTAGTAGCCGACGTGGCCGACCGCTGCATCGGCGGGGGCGGTCTTGCCCGCGGTCCGCGCCAGGTCCACCGCCGCCAATGCGACCGACTCCTCGCTCCGGCGCGTGCGCTTCGCGATGCGCTCGACGACGTGTCGGTAGTGGTCGCGCGTCGAGAACGTCATCCGTGCGTAGAATCCCGCCGGATCCTCGCGCAAGGCCTTCTCGATCACGGCCTGGCGCTCGACGAACACACGCCAGTCCATCCGTGCGATGGCGCGAAGGCTGGTGATGCTGTTGGCCATCACGATCTGGGTGATCGCCAGCCGCTGCGTGGATTGCGCCGCCGCCACCTCGGCGTTCATCCCTTCATCCCCGATCCATTGCTCGAGCCAGAGCACGGCAGGGAAGGCCTGCTTCGCCAGCCGAAGCTGGTAGAGGAGGCGTGCAACGAAGATGGCCGACAGCTTGGGGGTGTCGTTGACGAATCGCTCGAGCGCGCTCGAGCCGCCGGCGGGGTCGAGCATTCGCGAGGCCCAGCGGTCCGCTGCCTCGAGCTCGTCCAGTCGCTGCACGGTGCGCAGCGCCATGCGCCGCACGCTCTCGATGAGGCCCAATCGCAGCATCGCCGGAATCGCCCAGAGCTCCCCGACCCGAAGCGGTGTCGCCTCCTGGAATGCGGCCACGAACAGATCGACGTTCGCGAGGTCGACGCGGGCCTCGGTATGCGAGATCAGGGTTATCGCGAGCTCGTAGACGCGCGGGTATCCGGCCAGCGGGCCGCTCGCCAGCTCGGGCAGCTCGCGGTAATAGCTTCGCGGCAGGCTCTCCCGGACTTCCCGGATGTGCTCCTGGACGACGTGGTAGTTGTCGAGCAGCCAGTCGGCTGCCGGCCCGACGTCTACATCCTCGGCCGCAGCATCGGCGAGACGCTCGTGCGCGTCATCGAGGATCTCTCGCGTTCCAGCGAGCCGGGCGAGTAGCGGTGTGCGTCGCCGCCCACGCCCCTCGGCCAGCCGCTGTCGTCGGGCGTCGGTTCGAGCCCGCTCCGCGAGGTGTTCGGCGCCGAGCAGCTCGCCGCGGATTGGTCCGGTGAGCAGGTCCTCGCGGCCCTCAGTCGACGCCGTGAGGTAATCCGAGAGGAAGCGCGGCGCGCGAGGCGTGGAGAGCGGGATGGGTCGGGAGGGCCGAGGAGAGGACGCAGAACGGGCTCGGCGAAAGCTAGTGGAGCGAGGGTCAGATCCTGAGGGGGGCGGAGCCGGGACCGAGGCCCCTGCGCCGTCCCTCGAATTCCTCAGCGATCACGCGACGCTGGCACTGAATGCCTCCCGTCCGGACGCGAAAGTCTCGGCGAAGCGCTCCATCTCCTCGAGTTGCGGGCTGCATTGAAGGAGGAGAAGGTCGACACCGGCGTCACGCAGCTCGCCGATGCGATCAGCGACCTGGTCACGGGTTCCGACCAGCCCGAGTCGGAGGCCGCGATTGGAGACCGAATAGTCCTGCAGGCTCACCTGCTGTTCGAGCCGCGTATTGCCGATCCAGTCCGCGAAGTTGCGATAGCCGGGCGAGCCCGGAACGACGGTGGTGATTCGTTCGACTTCGCGCTGCGCCTCTCCCTCCGTCGCTCGCACGATGGCATACCCAGCGACACCGAACGTCAGGGGCGGGAGGTCGACTCCGATTGCCTCGGATGCGATGTCACGGCGGCGGCGCATGTCGGCGACGCGCGCAGCGATGCGCCCCGGGGGGTCGCCGTGCATGACGTAGGCGTCGCACTGTCGCGCGATGAGTGAGCGCGCAGCCTCCGATTCGCCGCCGGCGTAAATCGTCGGACGCGGGCGACCGAGGCGACGGACCGGCTTTGGCTCGAGGACGAGGTCCTCGACCTGATAGTACGTGCCCGTGTAGTCGAAGCACGGGCTCTTCCAGGCGCCATCGACCACGTCGAGCCACTCGCGCGTTCGCGCGTAGCGGTCGTCATGGGCATCGAAGCTCGCGCCGTAGCGGCGGGCTTCGTCCTTCCACCACGCCGAGACGACGTTCAGCGAGAGGCGGCCGTTCGAGATGCGATCGATCGTCGCCGCCTGCTTGGCGAGAATCGCCGGGGAGTGGAAACTGGGTCGCACGGCGACCATCAGCTCGAGTCGGTCGGTCACCGCGGCAAGTGCCGCTGCCGTGGACCACGCGTCGAGTGAAGGGGCCTCGATACCCTTGATGTCGTTGAGGAGCAGCTCGGCGATGAGCGTGATATCGTAGCCCAGCTCCTCGCTGCGCTGTGCGAGGCGCCGGACATAGGCCCACGACGCCTCCATCCGCTCATCCTCGACGTTCCGGAGCCATCCGCCGAACACAGGGAGCCAGTAGCCGTACCGCATCAGCGGATCTCCGCAGCGGCGGTGATGCCGGCGCGGACCTCGAGGTAGTCCACGAGGCGCGCGAAGGGATCGAAGCCCACGACGTTCGGCGCATCGGCGACGAAGTTCGACAGCGCATTGATGTCGTAGAAGTAGTGCTGTCCGTCCCGGTCATCGACGAGCAGCTCGATCCCGCCGACATCGATCTGCGCGGCGCGCGAGATCAATTCCACCTGGCGGATGATCTCGGCGGATGGTGTCGTGCCTTCGACACGAAGGCCGTTGCGCGGAGCATCGACGGCGCATGCGCCGCGCACGAGGTCCACTCCCGCGGTGGTCTGGCACGCATCGGCGGGGCAGAGGTCGAAGGAGCCGGTCGCTGGGTGCACGTCGATCGCGTAGAGGTACTCACCACCGAGCGTCTCGACGCGGGTGATGTGCCCGCCGCGCAGGGGCGCCGCTTCCTGCACCAGCGCCGTGCCGTCGATGCCGAGGTTCACCTGGCCGGCGGCCACCGCATCGGCGAGCGCATCCTCCGAGTCGTAGCGCACGATGCCGGCGCCCGAACCCCCGATGTTCGCCTTGATCAGGATGGGATAGCGCAGGCCACGCGCTGCGCGCACCGCGCGCGCAGCGGAGTTGATCACTCGCGATCGCGGGAAGGGCAGGCCGAGCGAGCGCAGCAGGTCGAGCTGGTTTGCCTTCGACAGCTCCAGCGCGTAGGCCGCGGAGCCGTTCACCACGGGCACACCGACCTGTTCGAGGTGGCGCAGCCAGTGCAGCGTATAGAACGTGGTGTGCGCATGTCCCCGCAGATAGGCTGACGGACTCGCGCGGTTCACGACGAGCGAATACGGCGCGGAGTCGTCGGACGGATCGTAGGTCGCCGACGCAGCGTCGAGCCGGAGCCACGGGAGGTCGCGTCGTTCCAGCTCCGCGAAGAGCGGGCGAAACCACTCGGGATGCTCGTGGAAGATCGCGATGGGAAGCGGGGCAGTCGTCGTGCTCATGCGGACACTCCTGTGGAAGGTGAGCCGCGCGGCGCGTGCTGCTGTCGTCGACACGCCGTGCGGTGGGCACGACCGTGGGGTCAACGACGAAGCCCGGGCTGCGAATCATGGCCGCCCGGGCTCTCGCGTTTTTAGCACCTTGTTTAACGTGGCGGCAATAGGCGGCAAATCACCACGAACTTTCGATTGTTCCCAACGCTAAGCGGAGGCGGCGCGCCGTGTCAAGCGTTGAGGTTCGGCCTCATCTCGCGCCTCCACCGTCAACAGCTCCCTCATGAAGTGCATGAAGGGTCCGTGAAGGGCCATGAAGATTGCCTTCGGAGCGAACTGATCGACGTGATGTCCAACAAGGGAGAATCGCACGTCATCCGCGCTCTCGTCCCGAGCCGCTCGTGGCCCGATCTGTCTCCGGAGATGCCAACAAATGCACTTGCCGTTCTTCATGAATCTTCATACACGCTTCATGCTCTTCATGAGGAAGCTTTTTCGAATGCATGTTGCCGAGGATGCCAGACCATTGCGCGATGAACCTCGGATCTACAAGCTGAACCAATAGCTCGCCTTGATGAGGAACGTGTTGTCGGGATGTGCCGAGAACAGGTTGCGGCTGTCGCGGCCGAGTTCGAAGGTCCCGGGATCGAGGTGGTCCTGCGAGCGGCCCTGCGCCCAGACGGCGTAGAGAGTGGAGCCCGGTCGATACTCCCAACGCAGCACCGTGTTCGAGCGGAACTGCTTCGCGTTGAAGGCGCCCGGATCGGCGCCGGCACCGTACGGACGGAAGCGGGCGGTGTAGTCGCGCGACCGCGGCGCCGCGGCCTCGCTCCAGTTCTCGAAGTCTCCCGTGGTGATGAAGGGCTGCGCATAGAGCTGGAGCGTCAGCGACGGCGTCATCGTGAGGTCGGCGCGTCCGGTGAGTGACACCGTACGCTGGTGAAGACGGGCGACGGTGTAGTGCGTCGTATCGGCGCCCGGGTCGCCGAAGTTGCGGAGCCACTGCCGATCGTCGGTATTGACGCGGTAGGAGGGAGAGAGCGACATCGAGAACCGGCTCGCGATCCGCGCCCGAAGCCCCGTCGACACCGAGTACGATGCCGAGCGCCCCTCATCCCACCGGCTGCCGAAGAGATTGATGCTGGGAACGATCGACCGACGGCCATCCCCTTCGAGACCGACCCACGAGTTGACCCGCGGCGAGCTCCGGAGGGCCGGCCCGCCGCGGAGGCAGCGAGAACAGTTCGACGGCGCGTTGAACCCGACCCCCATGTACGTGAACCACTGGTTCCGGAGCTGGGAGTTCGCGTTGATGTTGCCGCCGAGCGCCGTGCGCATGCCATCGGTCGTGAAGCTCTGCCACTGGTTGAAGTTGACCTGGAGTCGACGATAGAACGAATGGGGCTTGTTGAAGACCAGCGCGAACCAGTTGTTCCAGCTCTGTTCGTCGGCACTCGGCAGGAAGCCGACGTCGTTGACCTCGAGGCCCGGTGACCAGCGAGTGACGTTGGAGTTGAAGCGCGTCACGCCGCCGCCGACCTTGCCGAGACTGAGGTGGAATCCCGTGCCCGACAGCGATGTCCGGCTCGGATCGTACGCGATGCGATCGTCCGGGCGCTGATAGTTGTGAACGCCGCTGCGCTGGGTCGCGGCGATGGCGTTCGCCGCACCGCGCACCACGCTGCCCACCGCGTATCCGTTGACCGAATAGCGCGCCCCGGCGAACCGATGGCGAAAGTCGACTCCGGCGGTGTATGCCTGGCGGCGGAGTGACTGCGCGCTCACGTCATTCAGGTCGCGATTGACCCCCGTGACCATGATCCCGACGCCGCTGCCACCGGCGCGAAAGTCCTGCTGCACGCGGCCAACGAGGTAGTTCGTGCGCGGTTCGATGACGACGCCACCGACAGACTCTTCCTGGGTGACTGCGTCGAGCAGGCCGACCGAGATGCCGTTCCCGATCCGGCCGGTGATTTTCGCGGCGCCAAGAATGCTCGTTGCATCGGGAAGCTGGCTGTTGACCGGGGCGAGATAGCCGAGCTGTGGCACGCGGCCAATGCGCCGCGGGTAGAAGAGACCGTTGCAGGAATCATCCTCGCAGGTCAGGTCGAGGCGAAGGATCCCGGTGCCTTCGAGGAAGAAGGGGCGCCGCTCGGTCACCGACTGCTCGAACGCCGAGAGATTGAAGATCGCCGGATCGGCCTCGACCTGCCCGAAATCCGGATTGGCGGTCGCATCGAGCGTCAGGTTCGAGGTGAGGCCGTACTTCAGGTCTCCACCGACGGTCATGCCGTTGTCGCGTCGGTAGCCGGCGCCATCGCGAACGCTGACGCTCTGCTGCACGGTGTACGGGAGCAGCTCGAGACGCCTCGGCGACCCGATTCCGAGAATGCCGGAGACCTGGCCCAGCTGCGAGGCAAAGCCGAAGAGCGAGCGACGGAGCACGGGCCAGCCCATCCGCTCGTTGCTGCGCGCGACGTCGCGGTACACCCCGAACCCGAACGTGTGCTCGGAGCGCTCGGGGAAGCGGAGCTGGTTGAGCGGAATCCGAAACTCGGCGATCCAGCCCAGCGAGTCGATCGCCGTGCCGACGTCCCAGACTCCGTCCCACGAGTCGTCCTCGTTGACGTCGTCGTAGATGTAGTAGTCGCGCTTCACGCCGGCGGGATTGACGGCGAATTCGTAGCCCGTTCGACGATCGAAGTACGAATCGATGACGATCTTAATCTGGTCCGACGCCGTGCGCACGTCCCGCCGACTGAGCAGCGAGACAATGCTGTCCGGGTGCGGATCGAACGCCCGGACGAGCACATACAGGTTGCGGTCGTCGTAGGCGACCTTTGCCATCGTGCGCATCGACGGCTCACCATCCTCGACCGGCTCGTACACGCGGAACGCGGAGATCTGCGTGGCCGATGCCCACACGTCGTCGCTCTCGCGCCCATCGAGAACCGGCGGCTGCGTCGCGCGGGTTGCCTGCGCCGCAGCGGGAGCGGTCGGAGTCTCTGCTCGCGGGACGGACACACGCAGGTCGCTGCCCTGCGCCCACACCAGGCTCGGCACGAGCGTGAAAAGAAAGACGATCTGACGGGACATGGGACGCTCGAGGGTGAAGGATGTTCGTATGACAACACTTCCGCGGAAATGGTTTGGCATTGTCATCAAGAAACGACGAATCCCCTCAGGGAGGGGATTCAGTCAAACGTTCAATGATTGTTTGAGTTTCCTCACCGATACCCCGGGAGGGTAAAGTCTCGCTCTCTCCGGATCATTCAACCCCAACTGCTTCCTCATGAAGAGCATGAAGGGCCATGAAGGATGCAAGCCAGGATCCCGGGAATGCCTGGATGACAGCAGGATCAATTCGAGGGGATCCATTGTCCGCACGAGATCGTGTCGAGCACTAGGGACGACGACCAAAGGCAACCAGGCGGACGATCACCCGAACCGGAGATGCCAACAAAGCAGTTGCTTCCTTCATGCCCCTTCATGCAACCCTTCATGCTCTTCATGAGGAAGCAGTTGCAGTCTCTACCTGGGCCGATCGCTGATTGCCGCGAGGACGCGCTCCATGATGCCATCCATGGCATTGCCTTCGATCCAGCGCGCAACGATCACGAGGTCATTCTCCGGATCGCAGATGACGGCGTTGGTCCCGTTGCCGAGGTGGAAGAAGGTGGATTCGGGTGCACTGGGGAGACGCTTGCGGCCGGTGTTGAGGAAGAAGTTCATGAACCCGTAATCGGGCTGCGCTGGTGTCGGCGTGCGCGCTCGGCGAAGCCAGGCCTCGGAGATGAGCTGCCGGTCGCCCCATTTGCCATTGCGCAACGTGAGCAGGCCGAAGCGCGCCTGATCGTACGCACTGATGAACATCCCGCCGCCCCAGTGACCGCCCCCGCCGACCGCCTGGACCAGCCGGCCATCGAGCACGATCCACGAGTTGTCGTAGCCATACCAGCGCCATGTCGGCGAGGCCCCGATCGGGTCCATGATGTACTCGCGGAGTACTTCGGGCAGGGGACGCCGCCAGACGTTGAGCGCTGCCAGCGCGAGCACGTTGACCCGCGTGTCGTTGTACTCGTACGCACTGCCTGGGGTCACGCGATCGCGCGTCCACCATGTGCCGGGCTGACTGCCGGGCCGGTCGGCCCACTCGGGCTTCCCCCACAACGTCCCCTCCCAGTCGCTCGTCTGCCGCAGCAGATGATCCCAGGTGATCGTCCGGTTGTGCGGGGTCGCAAACAGATCCACCGGCTGGCGTCCATCGAAGCGACCGCGGCCACCCTCCGTCGCGAGCGTCGGCGGGGAGGCGTGCAGGATCGGCCCCATGTACGATCGAACCGGGTCGTCCACGCTGCGGATCATCCCCCGGTCCACCGCGAGCCCGACGACCGTCGAGACGAAGCTCTTCGTCACGCTGAAGGTCATGTCTACGCGCTCCGGTTCTCCCCAGGCGGCGACGATGAAGCCACGCCGGACGATCACGCCCGTCTGTGGCCCGCGCTCGCTGAACGGCCCGACGGCACCACCGAACGGCTCACGGCCGAAGCTCTGGTAGTGCGCCTCCTCGAGATCGCGCGGAGTCTTCGACTCCCGACTCTTCGCAAACGCGATCGCCGCGTCGAGCTTCGCCGAGTCGAGGCCGACCTGTGACGGCCGTCGACGCTCCCAGCCATCGCCGGGCGCAGGGGTGTGCGCGGCCGGCGCACGCTGCGCCGGGAGTGGCATTCCCACAGCGAGCGCCAGCACGATCGCCGCGAGCCGCGTAGTCCAGGTCGCCGATCCGGGTGCGCGCGTCCTGCACTGTAACTGCCGCATTCTCAACCTCCCTGAATGTGCGACTGAAGCGTCTGGACAGTGCCCGAGGGTCGCCTGCAACCTGAGGGAGCGACTGTCCGACGACGAGCATAGTGCTATCTTGACCCGCGTTCGGACCAGTCGCCGCGTACCGGCATTCTCCAAACGCCAAACCCCAACGAGACGTCCCACGGCATGAGAATAGGCGTTCCGAAGGAGATCCATGCCGGGGAACGGCGCGTCGCGGCGACGCCCGATTCGGTGAAGGAGCTCATCAAGCTCGGATTTACGGTCGCCGTCGAGACGGGCGCCGGCGAGTCAGCGCACTTCACCGACGCGAATTACCGCGATGCCGGAGCGGCGATCGTCCCCGACGCGCGCTCGGTCTGGAACGGAGCCGACATGATCGTCAAGGTCCGTGCGCCCGAGACGACAGCATCCGGCGAACATGAGGCGGATCTCCTCCGGGAAGGAGGCTACCTGATCGGCTTCCTCTGGCCCGC
>JANOCW010000143.1:0-2338 GCA_031412375.1 Gemmatimonadaceae bacterium
ACCGAGCGGCGCCTGCTCGAGAGCGAGCAGCGCTTCCGGTATCTCGCCGATGCCGCAGTCGAGGGCGTGATCATCCACGACAACGGCATCATGATCGACGGGAACGAGACGCTCGCCCGCATGGTGGGCTATCCGCTCGAGGAACTCATCGGCCGCAACATCCTCGACATCCTTCCCACGGAGGAATCGCGCGCCGAAATGATCCGCCACTGGCAATCGGGTTCCGATGAGCGCTACGAGGTGCTCGGCCACCGCAAGGACGGGACACCGCTCGTCGTGCAGGTGACGGGCCGGGAGATGATGTACCGCGGCGAGCTGGTTCGCGTCGGAACGCTGCACGATATCACCGGGCGGAAGGAGGCCGAGGAGAGCGCTCGCCGGCTGATGGAGGAGCAGGCGCGCCGGGAAGCAGCGGAGGCCGCCGAGCGGCGCGCGGTGTTCCTGGCCGAGGCCAGCCGGCTGCTCGGGGCATCCTTCGACTACCAGACGACGTTGTCGCGGCTCGCACGCAGCGCGGTGCCTGCCCTCGCCGACTTCTGCGTCGTGGACGTCGTCGGGGCGGATGACGAGCTGTCGCGAGTCGGCGTCGCGCACGTCGATCGGGAGAAGGAACCGATGCTGCGCGACCTCGCGCGGTTCGGCCGTGACGTGTCGGCGGAGCATCCGATGCGTCGCGTCATGGAAGGCAGGTCGATCTTCGTTCCCGAGATTACCGACGCGATGCTCGAGGCAATGCGTGCGAACGAGGAGCACGGCCGCCTCATCTCGCGGATCCTTCCGCGCTCGGTGATCGCCGTGCCGCTGCGGGTCGGGGACAAGGTGATCGGCGTGTTCGCGCTCTATACCTCCGAGTCGGGCCGGCACTTCGAGGCCGACGACCTCGCGCTGGCCGAGGAGCTCGCGCGTCGCGCGTCGCTCGCGGTCGACAACGCGCGGCTGTTTCACGAGGCGAACCAGGCGACGCGCGCGCGGGACGAAATGCTCGGCGTGGTCGCGCACGACCTGCGCAATCCACTGAGCACGATCGTCATGGGTGCAACCGTGATGCTCGCGGGGATGAAGGAGGCCGACGTCGCGCTGCGCAAGCAGGCGGAGATGGTGCGCCGTGCCGCCGAACGCATGAATCGCCTGATCCAGGACCTGCTCGATGTTCGGCGGATCGACTCGGGACGGATGGCGGTCGAGCCGAAAGCGGAGTCTGTGGAGAGCCTGATGAGCGAAGCGATGGAGATGCTGCGTCCGCTGGCGACTGCCGCAACGTTGTCGCTGGACTACGGTGGAGCGGCACAGGTCCCGTCGGTGTCTGCCGACTCAGCGCGGCTGATGCAGGTGCTCTCGAACCTCGTCGGCAACGCCATCAAGTTCACGCCCCCCGGCGGTCGCGTCTGGATCGAGATCGAGCCGATGGGAGCGGAGGTGCGTATCGCGGTCGTCGACACGGGCCCGGGGATTCCCGCGGATCAGCTGCCGCACATCTTCGGCCGGTTCTGGCAGGCAAATCGCACCGACCGGCGCGGCATCGGGCTCGGGCTCGCGATCGCCAAGGGCATCGTCGAAGCGCACGGTGGCCGCATCTGGGTGGAGAGCCGAGTTGGCGAGGGAAGCCGGTTCATCTTCACACTCCCGATGGCGCAACCGGCGTCGTAGGGATCAGGGTCGAGTCACTGGACGCGGCTTGCGTCAGGCTCACACCCCTGCGTTGCCTGAGAATCTCAGAATCCGGCAAAGGCTCGCACGTCGGGTGATCGGAGCAGTACGGCGCGTATGGAGTCCGTCCATCGCATGCCGGCGGGATCGCCGCGCTTGGCGCACGCGCCCGGCGCGAAAGCCAGGCTGGGGGAGAGGCGCAGCTTGCGGGTGACGATCGGAGGGCCGCCAACGCTGTCGACACGATCGACGAGGATGATGTTGAAGCTGTCGAGCGGCACTCGCTGGTCGTGAACCCACGCGACCTTGTCGCGATGGTCATAGCCCATGTAGAGCTGGCCGATACCGGCGCCGGACGTCGTGCTGACTGAGTCGGGCGGAACGGGTTGCGGGGCGACGTCCCGTGCCTGTGACGTCTCCTTCCACCCCGGCGCGCCGCGCCCGACGAACACCGCGTCGAGATGCAGCGAATCGCGCCCGGTCGTGTCGCCGGTGAAAGAGACCGAGTACGCGACGTCCGCGCGGTCTGTGAGCCTGAGCGCCCCGCTGGCGCCACCGGTGCATGGCAGGCCGGTGAGGATCGAGCCTGCTTCCGGCTTCTCGTTACATGCACCCAGCGTGATCGCGACCGCGATCAGTGGAAGAAGCGTGACACGCATGCGAATCTCCCGGTAGTAGTCGACGGACGAAT
>JANOCW010000144.1:0-9305 GCA_031412375.1 Gemmatimonadaceae bacterium
GTTGCGTTCGCAAGCGGTTAGGCGGCGTCCCAGTATCGGACAGTGCAGGCCGGCCGCGTGCTCGCGGATCTGACGCAAGTCGTTGATCGCGGGAGAGTTGGCGAGCGGACAGTGGTGGCATGGAGCTTCCCTTCAGGGACACCGCTCGAGTCTCCTCCTCGCCTCCGGTGCCGCATGGACAGCCTGCTCAACGACCTCCGCTACGCTAGCCGCCGCCTTCTTCGGTCTCCGGGCTTCACGATCGCCGCTGCGCTGACCCTCGCGCTCGGGATCGGGGCGAACACGACGATCTTCACGCTCGTCAACGCGATCCTGCTTCGGGCTCCTGCTGCGGTGGCCGCTCCCGACCGTCTCGTCTCGCTCTACACGAGCGACTACAGCGGCCCGCCGTACGGCGCGTCCTCGATCCCCGATTATGAGGACTTCGCGAAGCAGACCGATGTCTTCGATGGCGTGATGATCTTCATGCCGCGGTCGGTTTCCGTCGGAGCGGAAGACGCGATGGAGCGTGCCGGACTCGAGCTCGTGTCCGACAACTACTTCAGGGTCATGGGCGTAAGGCCGGCCTACGGGCGCTTCTTCCTCCCGGAAGAAGGGCGGCCCGGTGCAGCACCGGTGGTCGTGATCGGCGATGCGCTCTTCCGGCGTCGATTCAATGCCGACCCCTCGGTCGTCGGCACGTCGATCCCGCTCAACGCCCGACCGTATACCATCATTGGCGTCGCGCCCCCGGGCTTCCTCGGTGCCATGCGACCCGTGATGCAGGACCTGTGGGTACCGCTGCACTCCGGTGCCGCGGTCGGCGGGATCGGCGATGACCTCACGAATCGCGGCGGTCGAAGCGCGTTCTCCATGGCGCGGCTCGCTCAGGGGGTGTCGCTCGAGGAAGCCCAGGCGCGCATGAACGTCGTCGCCGGACAGATGCACTCAGCCTATCCCGATCAGTGGACCGACCTCTCCAATCAGGCGCGCCGTATCACGCTCCTGCCCGAGAGCACAACACGGATCCCGCCGCAGGTCCGTGGACCCGCGCTTGGTTTCGTCGCGCTGCTCATGGCGACCGTCGGAATCGTCCTGCTGGTGTGTTGTGCAAATGTTGCAAGCCTGATGCTCGCACGATCCGCATCGCGTGGACGCGAGATCGGCGTTCGCATCTCCCTCGGGGCGACGCGACGCCGGCTGCTACAGCAACTCCTCACGGAGAGCGTCCTCATCGCGGTGATGGGTGGTGCGCTCGGAATCCTGATCGCGGTGTGGGCAACGGGCGCCATGTTGTCGCTCATCCCACCGCTCCCCGTCAAGATCGGTCTCGACCTGTCGGTGGACACCCGCGTCTTGGTCTTCACTGCACTTGCCTCACTCGCCACCGGAATTCTCTTCGGCCTCGCCCCGGCACTGCGTGTCACGCGGCCCGACATCGTCACGGTGCTGAAGTCGGAGAGCGGGAGCATCGATCTTGGCGGCCGAAAGCTCACACTGCAGAACGTGCTCGTCGTGGCCCAGGTGGCGATGTCGGTGATTCTCCTCGTCGCGGCGGTGCTCTTCGTGCGCGCGCTGAGCAACGCGGCGTCGATCGATCCGGGCTTCCGCGTGGAGAACCTGCTGATCGCCGATGCGGGGCCAAAACCTGGCGTCGAGCAACCCGACGACATCGGACCCCTGATGGATCAGGTGCAGCAGCGCATCGCGGCACTCCCGGGAGTGCGGGCCGCGAGCTGGGCCGGTGAGCTGCCGCTCTCCACCGAGTCATCGCGTCGCAGCGTTCGCATCGAGGGCTACGCGCCCCGCGAGGGCGAGGATATGGAGTTCCACTTCTACATCGTCGGCCCGCGCTACTTCCAGACGATGGAGATTCCGCTCGCCAAGGGGCGTGAGTTCATGAGTGCGGATCGACGCGGATCGGCCGGCGTCGTAGTCGTGAACGAAGCATTCGCGCGGCGGTTCTGGCCCGGCGCCGATCCGCTCGGAAAACGAATGAGCCTTCGCGGACCCGAGGGTCCGTTCGTCGAGGTCGTTGGCGTCGCGCGCGATGGGCGTTTCCTGAATCTCGCCGAGGCGTCGCCTCCGTCCATGTTCGTGCCCGCGCTGCAGGAGCCAACGGGATCGACCATCCTCGTGCGGACGACGGGCGATCCGCTCGCCGTGCTCCCGGCGGTGCGCAGGGAGCTCGAAGCGCTCGCGCCGACATGGAGCATCCCACGGGCCCGGACGATGGAGCAGCACATCGCCGCGTCGGTGCTGCCGCAGCGGATCGCCGGGAGCGTGCTGGCCGTCTTCGGGTTCGTCGCCGTCGTGCTGGTTTCGGTTGGAGTGTACGGAGTCGTCGCCTACTCGGTCGCGACGCGGACGCGGGAGATTGGTGTGCGGGTAGCGCTCGGCGCGCAACCGCGGGACGCGCGATGGTTCGTCGTCAAGCAGGGTGCAAAGCTGGTCGCGTTCGGCGTGATCATCGCGCTCCCGATTGCATGGGGCCTGATGCGGCTTCTCTCGGGATTTCTCATCGGGGCAAGTGCGAGCGATCCGATCGCATTCATTGCCGCGGTCGTGATCATGAGTACGGTCGCCCTCGTCGCGACCTACATCCCTGCACGCCGAGCCAGCCTGATCGACCCGATGGTCGCCCTGCGGTCTGATTGAGGGCGTCCCCGGAGCCCCGTTCTCTCGTATCCGAAAGCGCGCGCGGCTGCCTATCGCACCAATCGCGTCCTGCGCCGGCTCAATGCGGCGTGACGTACCGTGAATCGCGAGGAACGGGAGCCGGTGCGGCGGGCGACGCACGCTCGGCGAGGAGCTTCGCCGTGAAGCGCTGCCCTTCTGCGATGCGCTCCATCTCGACAGCAACGGAATCGATCGTCTCTTCCATTCGCACCAGCCGGGCCTCGATGGCGTCGAGGCGGAGAGGCGAGTTGACGCCACCCGTTCGCTTGCGGGATTCGGCCCAGGCCTGGGCGAACATCGTCAGCGTGACGCACGCCGTGATGAGTCCGACGATGACGATCATGAAAATCTGGCCACTGTGCATGGGTGCCTCGCGGGTGGGGATGAAGTGGTTCGCACCGTACGGGTTGGCGCACCGGTTGGTGCCAGACCATGTTCAATGCTCTCCGCATGCCCGCCACCCCTTCGAAGATCATCCGAATGAAGCGCTTCCTCACCTCCTGTCTACCGTTCGCACTCCTGGCTTCCCCGCTCGCCGCGCAGTCGAGCGAGTCCCATCTCGACCGGGCGCGCCGGATCCTGCGCTCGACTCCGCTGGTCGATGGCCATAACGACCTGCCGTGGGCGATCCGTCGTGCGGCTGTGTCCCCGATGGATGTCGAGGCGTACGACCTGGGGAAGAAAACGGCGGGTCATACCGACCTCGCACGACTGCGGACGGGAATGCTCGGCGCTCAGTTCTGGTCGGTCTACATCCCGGGTGACATTGCCGATTCGGGGTTCGCGCGGGTGCAGCTCGAGCAGATCGACATCGGCCGGCGCATCGTGGCGAAGTATCCCCAGTTTCAGTGGGCGCTCACCGCTCCGGCGATCCGGGCGGCGTTCAGAAATCGCAGGATCGGATCGCTGCTCGGTGTCGAGGGCGGTCACGCGATCGAGAACTCCCTCGGGGCACTGCGGGTCTACTACGATCTCGGTGTCCGCTACATGACGCTGACGCACAACGTCACGCTCGACTGGGCCGATGCGGCCACCGGCGAGCAGCGTCACGGGGGGCTGACGCCCTTCGGCGAGGAAGTCGTTCGGGAGATGAACCGGCTCGGAATGCTCGTTGACCTGTCCCATGTCTCCCCCGGGACGATGAGCGATGCGCTCAACGTCACTCAGGCGCCGGTGATCTTCTCGCACTCCTCGGCGCGCGCGATTGCCGATGTTCCTCGCAACGTGCCGGATTCGATTCTTCGGCGCCTGCCGAGCAATGGGGGAGTCGTGATGGTGACGTTCGTGCCGGGCTTCATTTCGCCGGAGATCGTTGCGCGGGCGCGCCGCCGCCAGACCGCGGAAGGGGAATCGCGAACGCGTTTCGGGGGCGACACGGCCGGGGTCGGCCGCGAGCTAGCCGCGTGGGATTCGGCGAACGCGATGCCTCGTGCGACGCTGGCCCAGGTCGCCGATCACATCGAGCACATCCGCCGGGTGGCAGGCCCCGACCATGTGGGCATCGGTGGCGATTTCGATGGGATCGATGAAGTGGTTCTCGGTCTCGAGGACGTATCGACCTATCCGGCACTGTTCGCCGAGCTCTCGCGCCGCGGCTGGGCCGAGCGCGACCTCAGGAAGCTCGCCGGGGAGAACGTGCTGCGGGTGCTGGAGCGAGCGGATCTCGTGGCGAAGCGGCTGCAGAAGGCCGGACCGCCGTCGGTGATGAAGATCCGGTAGCACCACCGCGGGGTGGCGTCCATCCGCGAGGCGCTGACCGGGCGTTGCGGGAGCCCGGGCCGACCCGTCCTCAACCGGGTCCCCGGCTCCACTTCATCGTTCCCATTGCCCCTGCCTTCGACGTGACCGCACGGACTCCGACGCCACGATCCTCCACTCCGATCACGGTGCCGGCACCGCTCCGTGCCGCCATCCGCGAGCATGCTCCCGAGATCTCACTCTCGGAGGTCCTGTCGGCACTCTCGTACGCGCTCGACCTGACGGAGGGTCAGCTTCCCGGGCACACGAACCGGACGTGTGTGATCGGGATGCGACTTGGCGAGGAGCTCGGGCTCCCGCCGGCGGAGAAGACGGCGTTGTATTTCGCGCTGCTCCTCAAGGACGCGGGCTGCTCGAGCAATGCCGCGAAGATGGCCTCGCTGTTCGGATCGGACGATCGCCTGGTGAAGCAGCGCATGAAGCTCGTGGACTGGCACCAGCCAGTGGAGCTCGCGCTGCGAACCGCACAGCTCTGCGGCGTCGGGCAGTCCGTCGGCGATCGAGTGCGGCATTTCCTCGGAATCGCCCGAACGCCGGATGTCACCCGTGAGGTCACCCAGATCCGCTGCGACCGCGGCGCCGACATCGCCCTCGGCCTTGGATTCCCCGATGCCACGGCTGCCGCCATCCGCGCGCTCGATGAGCACTGGTGTGGGCTTGGCCAGCCTACCGGGTTGAAGGGTGACAGCATCCCGGTTCTCGCGCGCATCGCCAACATCGCGCAGACGGTCGATGTGTTCCACTCGGCGGGCGGGGTGAAGGCCGTCGCCAAGGTCATTCGGGCGCGTCGCGGGCGGTGGTTCGATCCGACGCTCGTGGATCTCGTCCTTGGCTGGCGGCGCGACCGCGAGTTCTGGCAGCGCCTGACCGGGGCGGTGCTCCGCGACACCGTGCTCGCGCTGGAGCCGGGCGCTCACATTCGGCGCGTGGATTCGGATGGACTCGATGTCGTGGCGATGGCGTTCGCCGAGATCATCGATGCGAAGTCTCCCTTCACCGCGCGTCACTCGTCCAATGTCGCGGAATACGCGCAGCGGATCGCCGCGCAGCTCGGGCTCTCGCCGGTCGAGCGGCGACGCCTCCACCGTGCGGGGCTGCTGCACGACATCGGCAAGCTCGGTGTGTCGAACCGCATCCTCGACAAGCCCGGGAAGCTCGATGCCGAGGAACGCGCGGCGGTGGAGCATCATCCGCGATTCACCTGGGAAATCCTCCAGCGAGTCGACGCGTTCGGCGACTTCGCATGGCTCGCCGCCGTCCATCACGAGAAGCTCGATGGGTCAGGCTACCCGTGGGGTCTCCGCGGTGACCATCTCGACCTGCCGTCGAGAATCCTGGCGGTCGCGGACATGTACGAGGCCCTCAGCGCGGATCGGCCCTATCGCGCGGGCATGCCGCACGAGAAGGCGATGGAGATTCTCATCCGCGAGAAGGGAACGAAGCTGTGCGCGACGGCGGTGGACGGCCTCGCCGCCCTCGGCGGGGGCATCGCTACGGGGTAGGGGCATGCGGCACGGCGGCTTCGCACGGCTCGCGCTTCATTGACACCTGGCGTCGGATGCGACCGTAGTGGCGATGACTAAACCTTCCGACTGCGGCATGTGTCTCACCATAGCGTCCGAATTGGCTGAGGCTGCACTCGGCTCGGTCGGCATCGTCGCAACAGCCTTCGCCTGCGGAGCGCAGACCTCCCATGATACTCCAGTCGCGTCAGACCACCCAGCTGAAAGATCGCGTCCCGGTCGCGGATCCACTGACCGCAGCCTCCGACAGTCCGGAGCCGGCCGGTCCGGAGTGTGGGTGCAGCGTGCAAGCCCTGCTGGGTGATGGGCGCACTGCGCTCGACGTCGATCCGTCGATCAAGGATCGGAATCTGAAGCGACTCCGCCGCATCGAGGGGCAGGTGCGTGGACTGCAGAAGATGGTGGATGACGATCGCTACTGCGCGGACATCATGACCCAGATTTCCTCGGTGCACGAAGCGCTTCGCGCCGTTGGTCGTGAGCTCATGCGCAACCACCTGAAGCACTGCGCGACGGCCGCGATCAGCGCCGGCAATGGCGAAGCGGAACCGATGTACGACGAGCTGATCGAGATGATGTACAAGCTGAGCAGGTAGCGGGCGAGGAAGGGAAGCACGATCGCCCAACCCCCCGGGGGTGTCGCGGCACGCGGACGCTGGCGATCTTCGGGCATGCAAACTGAAAAGGCGCTTTTTACGGACGGTCGCGTGCGGCATCGTCCGTGCGGCGCGAAGGTTTTCTTGGGGGCGGTGGGAGCGCTCGTGGTCGTGGCGCGCGCCGCCGGCGGGCAGGACACAACCTCGACGGCGCGATTGCGCACCGTCGAGGTCACCGTCACCCGGGAAACCGCACGCTCGCCGCTCGAGCTGCCATACGCCATCTCCGTGACGCAGCCCGACAGCCTCCGCCCCGGGGCGCGCCAGCTTGCGCTCGATGAGCTGCTGCTGCTCGTTCCCGGAATCGCTGTCGCCAACCGGAACAACCCGACGCAGGATCCGCGCATCACGATCCGCGGTTACGGTGCGCGTTCGGCGTTCGGCGTTCGCGGGGTGCGCGTGCTGCGTGATGGCATCCCGCTCACGCTCCCTGACGGCCAGACGCCGGTCGACTACATCGACCTCGAGTCGGTGGGATCGATCGAGGTCATTCGGGGAGCGGCATCGTCTCTTTACGGCAATGCATCGGGGGGCGTCATCGACCTTCGAACCGAGGCGCCGCCCTCGCTGCCGCTCGGCGCGAGCGTGCGCGCATCCGGTGGCTCATACGCCATGAAGCGACTGCACGGCACCGTCGGCGGAACGTCGGATCCATTCAGCTATCAGGCGAGCGTGACCCGCACGGAGATGGACGGCTTCCGCGACTACTCCCGGCAGCGGACCACCCACGCGCTCGCCCGCGCGGAGCTTCGTCGCGGAGGGACTACCTGGTCGCTGCAGGGGATCGGCTTCGACATGCCAGTGGCCGAGAATCCCGGGGCGCTCACTGCCGCCCAGTTCGCGGCGAACCCGCGCGCCGCAGAGGCCAACACGGTGCGCACGCATGCGCGGAAAGATGTTCGCCAGGGCCAGCTCAGCCTTCTCGCGGCGCACAGCGGTGAGCGCGGGCAGCTCTCGGCGTCGCTGTACGGCGGCGCTCGAGATCTCTACAACCCGCTGGCATTCGCGATCGTCGCCGTGGACCGCATGAGCTACGGAACCGCCATCCGGGCGACGCTGGCACCGAGCTCGCTGCCCGGCGGCAGCCACCGGTTCAGCGCCGGGCTCGACGCGCAGCGCCAGGAGGATGACCGCGAGCGATTCGCCAATTGCAACAACGGCGAGAATCCCATCTCACCCCTCTGCTCCCCGACGGGGTCGGAACGCGGAGCGCTCCTTCAGTCGCAGCGCGAGATCGTGACCGGAATCGGCGCATACCTTCGCGACGAGCTCGAGCTGAACCGCTGGCTCACGCTCAGTGCGGGCATGCGCGCCGACTTCACCACGTTCGAGGTCGAGGACCGGTTCACGGCCGGTGGCGATCCGGATGATTCCGGTGAGCGAACGCTTCCCGCGCTGAGCCCGATGATCGGCCTGGTTGCCCGACCCGGCGCGCTCGTGTCGCTCTACGCAAGCGTGTCATCCTCATTCGAGACGCCGACCGCAACCGAAATGGGCAACCAACCCGACGGCAGCGCCGGGATCAACCCCGACCTCGATCCACAGCGAGCGCTCTCCTACGAGATCGGGGCGAAGGGATTCTTCCTCCCGGCGATCGCCTATGACGGCGCGATTTTCTTCACCCGGGTGCGGGACGAGCTCATTCCGTTCGAGACTGCGGACGGCAGCGGCCGTCGCTATTTCCGGAATGCCGGGCGAACCGAACGCCGGGGCGTCGAGCTCGGCCTTCGCGCGGAGGCGGGGCCGGTGCGTGCCGGCCTTTCCTATAGTTACGGCGACTACGAGTTCACCGACTACCGGGTCGTGACGGGTACCACCACCACCGTGTACGATGGCAAGCGGATCCCGGGCATCCCGGTGCATCAGGCACAGGCAAGCCTCGCCTGGGTCGGCTCGACCCTCCACGGGACGGTGGAGGGAATCACCGCCAGCCGGACGCTCGTGGACGATGCGAACAGCGCGTCGGCCGCGGGCTACGGCATCGTGAACATCCGACTCGGCGGGCACGTATCGATTCGCGGGTTGGGCCGTATCGAGCCGGTGATCGGGGTGCACAATCTCCTGGATCGAACGTACGTCGGCTCCGTGAGCGTCAACGCCGCTCCTGCCTTCGGACGGTACTACGAGCCAGCGCCGGGGAGAACACTGTTCGCCGGATTGACGGTTGCCCGATAGGCCCGCTCCCGAATGCGTGCTATGTTTTCTTCGCTCACCTACTGGACACCGGCGGCATGCAGCCCGCAATATGCTGGTGCCGAGGCCGTTGCGGCGGCGGTGATTTCACCGTTCGTGCCGTGGCTGGTCGTTCAACATCCACTTCGGGGGACACATGGCGGACGTTCAAATCTCCAATACTCCAGGCACTGATCGCGGCAGCTCGAGCTGGGTCTGGGCGATCGTGGTCCTGCTTCTGCTCGCGATCGTCGCGTACTTCGTGTTCGGGATGGGCGCCGGTGACGGTGACCGCACCGACATCGACATCAACACTCCGGCTCCGTCCGCTCCGGCGCCGAGTCCCGGCGGTGCAGCGCCGCCCCCGAACTGATCGGAACAACTCCTGCGGCTGACGCGAGCGTCGGAGCGGGAGGCGGGGCCGGGGGTTGACACAACCCCGGCGCCGGGAAATAGAGGGCACACCGGGGGGGGGGATGCAATTTCTGCGGCCGCGGGAGGGGCGCGCGGCGGGGGGGGGGGTGGGGCCCCCCCGGGG
>JANOCW010000145.1:0-1955 GCA_031412375.1 Gemmatimonadaceae bacterium
ACAGGGCATGACCGTCGATCGCGATGCCGTTCGCCGCGTGCGCGAGCAGTCACGCGAATGGAGGCAGCGACTGCGCGCACGCGAGCCTGACCGCTCTCGCGGCAACACGGCCTCGCATCCGACCGCGCCGCAGGAGATCGAACACGCGGGGCTGCTACTCGCCCTCGCCTACCCCGACCGCATTGCTCAACGGCGGAGCGCGGACACCGGCGCGCGCTTTCTCCTGCGCAACGGTCGCGGCGCCGTGTTCCCTTCCCCGCAGCCACTGGGCGCCGAACCGTACATCGTCGTCGCCGACCTCGATGATCAACGACCGGACGGTCGAATCTTCCTCGCGGCGCCACTCGCGCTCGATGAGATCGCGCTGCGCTTCGGCCCCGATGTCCTGACAGAGGAAACGGTCGAATGGGATTCGACCGCGCGATCGGTCATCGCTCGACGACGCGCACGACTCGGTGCGCTCATCATTGCCGATGCGCCGCTGCGGAATGCCGATCCCGCGCGGATCGCCGCGGCGCTCCTCGATGGCGTCCGCGCGCTCGGGATGAATGCCCTCGCGTGGTCCGATGACGCCCGTAGCCTGCGTGATCGCATGGCGTTCGCCGCCCGCCACGATCCCGCGTGGCCCGCCGTCTCGGACGACGCGTTGGCGAGCACCCTCGACGACTGGCTCGCCCCGCATCTCACGGGACTGCGCCGCCTCGAGGACGTACAGCGACTCGATCTCGCCGAGCTGCTGCGCGGACGGCTGACCTGGAAGCAGCGCGCTGCCCTGGACGACTTCGCCCCGTCGCACCTGATCGTGCCGAGCGGGTCCCGCATTGCGATCGACTACAGTGATACCGAGGCACCGGTGCTGGCCGTTCGCCTGCAGGAGATGTTCGGATGCACCGAAACACCGAGCGTAGCCGGGGGGCGGGTGCCGCTCACGATCCAGCTGCTGTCTCCGGCGCATCGGCCGGTGCAGGTCACTCGCGACCTCGCCGGCTTCTGGCGGACGACATACTTCGATGTTCGAAAAGATCTGCGCGGTCGCTATCCAAAGCACCACTGGCCCGATGACCCGCTCGCTGCCGCGCCGACGAATCGGGCGAAGCGGCGGCCGTGAGGACCCGCCTCGTCCCCTCGGCGGAGCAGCTCGCCCGAGCCTGACCCTGTACACCCGCGCCCCCGGCGCTATCGTATAGCGACGATGGGCCAGGCCGGCGGTACGCCGCCCAGGCATTACCGGGCGCGTGGAGTCTTCGCCGAGGGCGCATGTGGTGAATGGGTTGCTGCAGGCACGCATTGCGCTGGTCGGTCTCCTGCTGCTCGCCGTCCCCGACGTGGCGCACGCGCAGCGCCGACGCACCCAGGAGTTCACGCGCCAGGAGTTGCTGGTCGCGAACTTCCAACTGGACTCCGGCGCCAACCTGAAGCTCGCGCGGCGGGTCGCCGATGCCGTTCGCTCGCGCATCGACAAGACCAGCGATGGCCGGCAGCTGCACGTCATCTCGGGCACCGACATTCGCCTCGCGCTGACCAAGGCATCGTTCGCCCCGGACAGTGCGCTCCAGCGAGGCGACCTGCGCATCCTCGGCGGCAACCTCCGCGCAGACGAGTTTCTCGTCGGGACCGTCGAGCGTGCGCCGGGCGGCGTGCGTCTTCGCTCACAGCTCGTCCTGGTCCGTGACGAGCGGTTCGTCCAGCCGTTGCCGGCGTTCGCGGGGAGCGATGCCGACAAGATCGCCGAGCAGGTCGCGAAATCGCTCCTCGCCCTGCGCGCGCAGATGCCGCACGAGCGGCGGTGCGAGAATCATCTTCGGGAAGGGCGAGCAGGCGAGGCGGTCAAGGCGGCACGCGAGGGAGTCGCGCTCGTTCCCCGTGGTACGCTGACCCGCATCTGCCTGGTGCTCGCGCTCAGAACCGCGGGAGTTCCCGCCGCGACGCTTCTCGACGAAGCGGAGGCGATCCTC
>JANOCW010000146.1:0-2493 GCA_031412375.1 Gemmatimonadaceae bacterium
CCTGATCACCGAGCGCGGCTACGAGAACCTGTCGGCGTTCGCGCCCATGGACGTCGCTGGCATCGAGAAGCTGATGGCCGAGATCGGCTTTGCGGAAAAGGGGGCGCGCAAGCCCGGCACGGCAATGGCGCGATAGGAAATTGCAGGTACAGAGGGCGAGCACACAGGAGGGCCGGCCGCCGAAGCGACCGGCCCTCCTGTGTGGGTGCCGTCTGTTACTTGGCCGCTCTTCCGTGGTCTTGCGAACCCTAGAAGTAGTATTTCACTCCGAGCATCACGTTGCGCGCGCTGCTGACGACACCGTCCCGGATGCGCCCGAACGTCGTCGCCGTCGACGTCAGCGTCGGGAACCCGAAGATGGGGTGGTTGAGCACGTTGGTGCTGTCGGCGCGGATCTCCAGTATCTGCTCTCCGAAGACCCGGGTGCGCTTCGCAAGCGACAGGTTCACATAGTACCCGCCCGGTCCACGGAAGTAGTTCCGTCCCACGTTGCTGAACTCCCCAGCGGCCGGTGTACTGAACTTGGCGCGCTCCTCGGGGGTGAAGTAGAACACGATGCCGTTCTCTTCCTGGACCGACCCCATGCTGCGCGAGCACCCGGTGCAGTTGGCCGGCGTCTGCACCACGTTAGAGAACCCGTTCGAGCCGCCGTAGACCGTCATCGGCCGGCCGCTCTGCGACACCATCTGGCCCGAGACCGTCCAACCGCCGATCAGGATATCGGTAGCCCGGCTGACGCCAGACCCGAAGCGCCGGCCCTGTCCGAAGGGCAGTTCCCACGCGCCCTGGGCCTGGAAGACGTGCGTCCGGTCGAAATCCGACAGGGCGTAATTCAGATCCCGATCGAAGATGTTGAACGGTGTGCTCGACGCGGACTGATTGTTCGCACCGCTGACCACGGTGAAGGCCGGATCGTAGGATCGTGTGTCCTTCGACCTCGACAGCGTATAGCCGAACAGGTAGCTGAAACCATCGGCGAAACGCCGCTCGAGCTTCAACTCGAGCGCGTGGTACCGCGAGTAATCCTCGGAGTCGATGACGTTCACGCCGCCGAGAAACTGCGTATAGGGGAAGAAGAAGTTCGGACCGAGGCCGGAAAGTTGCGCCAAGGTCTGTCCGCTCTGGACGCGGGTCCCGAGAGTCGAGGCCAGACCTGCGACACTGTTCAGCGTCAGAGCCGAAACGAACTCAGGCAGGCGTCGCAGCATCTGCGAGCCGGTCTCGCCTGCCAGGCGGCGGGTGTCTGGCGCGAGCAACTGGTTGATCAGTGCGCTCTCACCCCCGGCCTGGACGATGTTGAACCCCTCGAGGAACCCGTTATCGGCGTAGCGGACCTGATTGACGTTGTAAGCGCCGAAGAGGTGCTCAGCTCGGCGACCCACATACGCGATTTCGAACAATGAGTTCCTGAAGAGCGCGCGCTGATAGGTGATCGCCCAGCCGTGCGTGATCGGGGTCTGGAGGTTCGGGTCCATCACGCGGATGCTGGAGCTCGAGACAGGTGGCGGCTGCAGGAAATCGGCAGGTGAGAGGGTCGGCTGGAGGCTTGGCAGCCCCTGGCGCAGCCGGCCGCCGGCCTGGCCGAACGCTGTATTGACGACCGACGTGGTGATGCCGGGGATGCTCTGGAAAATGTTCGACGACACGACGAATGTGTTGAGCCGGTCGTACGCCATCCGGTAGTTGCCGCGGACGACGCTCGTCCGATCGTCGTTGAGGACCCAAGCCGCGCCGATCGAGGGTGCGAAGTTGTTCCAGTCGTCCTTCCAGAGTTTGCCCTCGTCCCATCGCAAGCTGCTGCTCGCCGGCTCCCCGGCCGCAACCCGCTGGTTCGGCCGCCGGATCAGGTTGTCGGGGTTGCGCGGCGACAGCTTGGCCTCGTAGCGAAGCCCCAGATCGATCGTGAGGTTGGAGCGAGGCTGCCACGTGTCCTGCGCATAGAGATCGATCTCCGGATACGACGCCTCGAAATTGAACACCGTGCCCCCCGGACCGTACGTGCTCCCCTGCTGCACGAAGCCCTGGCTGATGCTTCCGACCCGGCCAAGGAGGAAGTTGATGTGGCTTTGCAGCAGAGGGCGATCGAACGTCGTGTTGATGTCTGCCGGAATCCCGAACGTCGCAGCATCAACGGTATTGACGGCGGTGCTGAAGTTGGCGACGGGAGCCACGTTCGCGCCGCCGACCGAGCCGCGCACGTCGGTGTGCTTCTGGAACCGCATGTTCGTGCCGAACCGGATGCTGTGGTCCCCCCTCGACCAGCTCAGGTTGTCGACGAACTGGAACGTGTCCACGGTTCGCAGGTTGCCGACCGTCCGATCCTCCGGGTTCGTGACCGGGGTCGTAAAGGTGACTTGGGATGGGTCGGCGCTCGGGTTCAGGAAGTCGAACGTGAAGTGGTTCTGCCCGATGACGAGCTAGTTGACGAGGTTCCCGGTGGGATTCAAGCGATAGTTGCCGGCCCAGAAGTACGGCGATCGATCTGTGTCCACG
>JANOCW010000147.1:0-16462 GCA_031412375.1 Gemmatimonadaceae bacterium
CTTCTGTTCAGCAGCCGCCACCTAGGCGGCCTCATGCGCTGCGACAGCCGCTCGTAGAGGCTTCGGGATCGTAGTGGCCCATGTTCACAAGGGACGTCACGCTCGAACGATGTCGCGCCAATTATTTCCGGGAATAACGGCTAGTAGCAGGCCCGAGTAACGGACGGCCTCTTATGTACGAGTCCAACAGTGCGACAGCCCTCCAAAAGGACACCACATGCGAAACAGCATTATCGCCCCGCCGCCGCGACGCTCGAGATTCGGCGTCGCCCGGACCTCCGCATACCGACTCCTCGCTATCCCTCCCACGAGCTTCTGGCTCGTCGCTTTTCTCCTGGCAGGGGCCGGGTGTGCCGACGACCGTACTCCGACTCCGTTGGCACCGTCAGGTCCAGAGCTGTTGATCTCGCCGCACGAGATAGCACTTTCTGAGGACGTCCTTCTGTGGACGACCGGCTCAGATCTTGGAGTCGAGCCGTTCGATCTCGTGGTCGCGGGGAAGAGCGAGCCTGGATACCCCATAGAGGGGTGCCCGCCAACGCCATATCGGTTCAGGGCAGCGGGACACTCGCAAGCCCTGTCAGGAACGGGATTGTGGTTTAGTGCGCGGGAGTTCGCCCCGGGGACGAGACTGCGCTTTGTGGGTTATTCGCGTAGTTGCGAGGGCGGCTGGAACGCGTACGTCTTCCAAATAATTGCGGTGCCGGGAGTCTGATTGGCGAGGAGAAGCGACCAGCAACCGTGCGGGGCGTGCTACGCAGGGTTGCTGGCTCGTATGTCGCCGCGAGCGACCAATTGGCGGCAGACAAGATGGTGCGTCACATTGACGGAGTCTTGGGTGTGACCAGCAGCGGAAGCGATACGTCAGCTCAGTCCAGTCACATTCTGTATCGCGCACTCTGGAGTTTCGTGCACAGCTCGTGCACATCGGGACGAAAAAGGCCACCGCACGTGGGGTGGCCTTCAACGTAAGTGCTTGTTTCGCAACAGCTCCCGAGGAGGGATTTGAACCCCCGACCCGGCGATTAACAGTCGCCTGCTCTACCCCTGAGCTACTCGGGAAGGAAGCCCGAAAGCTAGGCGGGCCTCTCGATGGGGTCAAGCGAGCGCAGGTCGTGCACGATCGATGAGGGTGTGGCCTTCGCCCGGCGCTTCAGCTCCGCGTGTGGCGGGGCTGCGGGAAGAACAGTGCGCAACCATACGCCGGTGTGCGATGCATCGACGGCGGCGACTTCTTCCGGACGCCCCATCGCGACGAGCTGACCGCCCCGATCTCCCGCCTCGGGGCCGAGATCGATGATCCAGTCCGCGAGCTTGATCACGTCGAGGTTGTGCTCGATCAGCACGAGGGTATGTCCGTGATCGACGAGGCGGTCGAGCACGCGCGCGAGCTTGCGGATGTCCTCGAGGTGGAGGCCCGTCGTAGGCTCGTCCATCACATACACCTTTTTCCCGGACTTCCGTCCGGCGAGGGCGAGCTCGCGCGCAATCTTGATGCGCTGCGCTTCGCCGCCGGAGAGCGTGGGTGCGGGTTGCCCCAGCCGCAGATATCCGAGCCCGACCTGCTGCATGTGCCAGAGTGCCTGGCCCAGCTTCTCCTCCCTCGGGAAGAAGCGGATTGCCGCGTCGACCGTCAGCTGCAGCACGTCGTGAATGTGCTTCCCGCGCACCATCACCTCGAGCACTTCGGGCTTGAAGCGTCGGCCCGCGCAGTCGTCGCACGGGACGAAGACATCCGCCATGAAGACCATTTCGATCTCGAGGTGGCCCGCGCCCTCGCACGCCTCGCAACGGCCTCCGGCAACGTTGAAGCTGAAGGTGCCCGGCGTGTAGCGCCGCTCCCTCGCGAGCGGCGCGTCGGCGAAGATCCGGCGGATCTCGTCGAACGCCTTCACGTAGGTCACCGGATTCGAGCGGGGCGACCGTCCGATCGGGCTCTGGTCGATCAGCACCACATCATCGACGCCTTCGAACCCCGTGATCTCGGTGAATGCACCGACGCGCTCGCCAAGGTGCTGCTTCGCGCTGTGCTCGCCGTGAATGCGGGTCTCGAGCGCACGATAGAGGACGTCGTGCACCAGCGTGCTCTTTCCCGACCCTGACACGCCGGTCACCGCGGTCATCGCCCCCAGCGGGATGCGGATGTCCACGTCGCGCAGGTTGTGCTCCCGCGCACCAGTGAGCGTGATCCAGCGGGGTCCGACGCGGCGTCGTTCAGCGGGGAGGGGAATGGAGCGGATGCCGGACAGGTACTCACCGGTGAGCGGGCTCTCGTGCACTCCGCTCATCGGCCCGGCGAACACGAGCGAGCCGCCCTGGTCCCCGCTGCCGGGTCCGAGCTCCACCATGAAGTCCGCCGCCCTGATGGCATCCATGTCGTGCTCGACGACCAGGACGGAGTTTCCGGCGTCGCGGAGCCGCAGGAGGATGCCGAGGAGACGGCTCATGTCCCGCGAGTGGAGTCCGATGGACGGTTCATCGAGTACGTAGAGCGTATCGACGAGCTGTGAGCCGAGGGAGTTGGCGAGCCCAATGCGCTGGGCTTCTCCTCCCGACAGCGTCCGAGTCGCCCGGTTGAGGGCGAGGTAGTTCAGTCCGACTTCACAGAGGAACTCGACGCGATCGCGCGCCTCCTTCAGGATGTGCTGGGCGATCGCGGCATCAAACTCGGAGAATCGCAGCGCCGTGAGCCATTCGCTGAGCCGATCCACGGGGAGGTCGGCGATCTCGGCGATGTTCCTCCCTGAAACCCGCACCTGCAGCGCTTCCGGTTGCAGCTTCGTCCCATCGCACGCGTGACACTCGCGGGCCGTCTGGTACTGCCGCAGGAACACGCGGATGTACTGCTTGTAGCGCTTCCCCTCGAGATCGACGAGAAAGGGGAGGATCCCCCTGAACCCGCGCGACTTGGCATTGAGCAGCTGCTCGCGCACCGTGCCGGGGAGCGCTGCCCAGGGTTTGTCCATCGAAATACGCTCACGCTTCGCGTACTCGGCGAGCGCGCGGCGCTTGTTCTCGTAGCGGGGCATCGTCCACGGGTGAATCGCGCCCTCGGCGAGCGAGCGATCTGGGTAGGGGACGATGAGCGCTTCATCGTACTCGAGCGTCGCGCCGAAGCCGTTGCAGGTGACACATGCCCCGCGAGGATTGTTGAAGGAGAACAGCTGGGGCGTCGGGGTCGGGGCCCGTGTGCCGTCGTTCGGGCACTCGAAGCGCTCCGTGAACGCGAGGCGCGTGACCGGTTCATCCCCTGCGCCAATCCGCGTCGGCGCGGCGAGCAGGACGATGCAGTCGCCATCGCCCTCGCTGAAGGCGGTGCCGATCGCGTCGGCGAGTCGAGCTTCCGGCTCCGCCGTCACGGCCAGCCGATCCACGATGACGAGCAGCTCCTTCACACGCGTCACGTCAGTGCGCGCGCCGGCGAGCTCGTCGAGATGTCGGATCGCTCCGTCGATCCCAACCCGCAGGAATCCCTGCGCGCGGAGGTTTTCCACGACGACGTCGTGCGTCACCTCGCTCGACAAGCGCAGCGGAAAGGACACGGCGTAGCGCGTTCCAACCGGCAGGCCGCGCACGGTATCGGTGACCGACGCGACCGTGTCCGGGCGAAGCTCCCGCCCACACACGGGGCAAAACGTGCGGCCAACGCGCGCCCACAGCAGTCGAAGGTAGTCGTAAATCTCCGTTGCGGTTCCAACGGTGGACCGCGACGTCTTCGTGGGATTCCGCTGCTCGATCGCGACAGCCGGGGAGAGCCCATCGATTGAATCGACCGCGGGCTTCTCCATTCGCTCGAGGAACTGGCGAGCGTACGCCGACAGCGACTCCACGTATCGACGCTGCCCTTCGGCGTAGATCGTATCGAAGGCCAGGGACGACTTGCCGGAGCCGGAGGGCCCCGTGATCACCGTGAACGAACGGCGGGGGATCTCGACGTCGAAACCCTTGAGATTATGCTGCCGCGCGCCGCGGACGATGAGGTTGGATGCCACGCCCGAAATCTAACCGAAGGGACCCGTAACGGCGGCCGCGCCGCGCCCAGTGTGTGGACGCGCACCGCTGATGCGCGAGGAGCGGGCCTCTCGCGAAGCCCGCTCCTTCACTGTCACGGATCTCAGAGCCGCCGAAGCATTCGGCCGAGCACCAGCAACAGAATCGCTCCCAACGTCGCCAGCCCGATCGATCGCGCGTCGAAGCTACCGGAGCTGACCGTTCCCCATCCCAGCCATGTTCCGATTACGCCGCCTATGAAGGCGCCGAGGATGCCGAGGAGTATGGTGATGATACAGCCGGACGGATCGCGCCCTGGGACGAGGAACTTCGCCAGTGTGCCGGCGAGCAACCCGAAAAGTATCCAGTAGAGCCAGAGCGCCAATCCGTCCGTCCAGTGTCAGGCGGCTGCCGCGGGGGACTCAGGGAACGCGAGTCGTCGATCGCCCGCGGGTTGCCATGCGATAAATCCAGAGAAGCAGCACTGCGCCGATGACCGCGAGCACAATGCTCTGAATCGAGAATCCTTCGAGGCCTTCGCCCGCGATCGTGCTGCCAATGAATCCACCGAGGAACGCGCCAACGATACCAATCAGCATCGTCACGATGAGTCCACCGGGATCGTTCCCCGGCATGATGAACTTCGCGATCGCTCCCGCGATCAATCCGAGCACGACCCAGGCAAGAATCGACATAGCTGGACCTCCTGAAGGTAGACGAGCAGTGTTCGAGGGAATCCGTAGTCGAGCGCGCTCCGCGGTATAGCAACCCCTGTACCATGCACGGCGCGACGTCCCCCCGGCAGCGCCTCCCAGCGAGCAGACCCGGCGGCTAGGATTCGTCCGTCCATGGCAGAGACTTCAATTCACGACGAAGAGGCGCTTGGGAAGGCCTACGATGCCCGACTCATGCGCCGGCTGCTCGCCTATGCGCGTCCGTACCGGACGTTGGTCGTCGGTGCGGTGGTCCTTCTCTTCGCGGATGGCGCACTCCAGCTCGCCGGCCCGTTCCTCACGCGCCGAGTCATCGATGTTGCCCTGCCGGCTCGGGACCTCGGGATGGTACGCGGGGCGGCGCTCATCTATCTGGCCACGCTGGTTCTCCAGTTCGCCTTCTCGTACGGGGAGACGCTGCTGACCAGCCTTCTCGGGCAGCGCGTGATGCGGGATCTCCGCATCGAGATCTTCTCGCACCTGCAGCGCCTCTCCATCTCGTTCTTCGACCGGAATCCCGTGGGACGACTCATCACCCGAGTCACCTCCGACGTCGAGGCGCTCAACGAGCTGTTCACCGCGGGGGTGGTCGCCGGCCTTGGCGACCTGTTCACGCTCCTGGCGATCAGCATCGCGATGGTCGTGGTCGACTGGCGGCTCGCACTCGCGGCGTTCGTCGTGATTCCGTTCGTGGTGCTCACCTCGAACGTCTTCCGAGTGCGCGTTCGGGAATCGTACCGCGAGATTCGCGTGCGCCTCGCGAGGATCAACGCATTTCTCCAGGAGCGAATCGCGGGAATCCGTGTGGTCCAGCTCTTCGGGCGCGAGCGCTCGGAGGCGGGCCGCTTCGATGCCCTCAACCGCGATCACCTCCACTCGCACCTCAAGTCCATCCGGGTTTATGCGTTGTATTTCCCGGCCATCGAGATCCTCACTTCGGTGGCGCTGGCGACGCTGATCGTTGCCGGCGCCCACCGGGTCGAGGTGAGCACACTCACCGTCGGTACCGTCGCCGCGTTCCTGCAGCTGGTCCGTCGCTTCTTCCAGCCACTGCAGGACCTCTCCGAGAAATACAACATCCTCCAGGGCGCGATGGCGTCGTCCGAGCGAATCTTCACCCTCCTCGACACCGAACCGGCGGCAGCGGAAGAAAGAACGGCGGTCCCCACAGGGGCCACGGTGTCGGACGAACGCGAGGGGCACCCGTCGGCGGCAGAGGGTCAATGGTCCTCGGGAAAGCCCGGTGCAGCGCACCTTCCACGCAAGAACGCGGCGGGCGTGACCATCGAGTTCCACGGCGTCTGGTTCGCATACGGTCGTGGGCATGGCGCCCACCCACTCGCGCCGGAGGACGCTCCGCAGTGGGTCCTTCGCGATGTCTCCTTTCGCGTCGCCCCGGGGCAGACAGTCGCGATCGTCGGCCATACCGGGGCGGGGAAGACGACGATCGTCAGCCTGCTCATGCGCTTCTACGATCCGCAGCGAGGTCGCATCACGCTCGACGGGGTGGACGTTCGGAGTCTCCCGCTCGACGAGCTTCGCGGGGCAATCGGCTATGTGCAGCAGGATATTTTCCTGTTCGCCGGGGACGTCGCGTCAAACATCCGACTTTCGAACGCGCTGTCGGATGAGACGGTCCACGAGGCTGCATCGCGAGTTGGGGCCGACCGGATCATCCGCCGCCTCCCTCGGGGATACGGTCACGAGCTCGGAGAGCGGGGTACCTCGATCAGCGTCGGCGAGCGGCAACTCCTCTCCTTCGCGCGCGCCGTCGCCGCGGATCCCGCGCTCCTGCTCCTCGATGAGGCGACCAGCGCAGTCGACAGCGAGATCGAAGCGGACATCCAGCGGGCGCTGGCGGAGCTCATGCGAGGCCGTACGACGATCGCGATCGCCCACCGGCTGAGCACGATCATCGACGCCGATGAGATTCTCGTCCTGCATCACGGTCAGGTCGTGGAGCGCGGCGCCCACCGGGCGCTCCTGACGAGAGACGGACTGTATGCCCGACTCTATCGCCTCCAAGTCGGAGAGCTCGACATGCGTGGCCGCGTGCCCGCGTGACGCTTGCCAGCCCCTTGGAGGTGAAATAGTTTCGTGCTCGCTCCCCCATTCGTCACGATCCGAACCCAATTCCCGAGAACAAGCCCTCGCCGGTGCTACGTTTGGGCATCGAGTGACCCCATATGCCCTACATTCAGCTGCGTGACCGGCAGTACCCGCTTGGCAAGGGGCAGCTCCGGGTGGGCACGGGCGCGCACGCCGACGTGAGGGTGCCGGGGGACGCGAGCGATTCCGCCCAGGCCCTCGTGAACGTCGGTGACGACGATCAGGCGACACTCCGCCGGGCGTCGCCGAACGCAGTCGTGAAGGTCAACGGAGTCCTCCTCGGTGCCGAGCCGACTCCCCTCATACATGGTGACAAGATCGAGATCGGCGGGGTGGAGCTCCTGTTCGGAGACGACCGGAGCGCGGGCAGCACCCAGTATCTCGGTGCGCCGCGCGCCGGCTCTCACCCCGGGACTCAGTCGCCGGATCGAGTCTCCGAGACGACGGGTGGACGGCTCGTGTCGCTGGTCGACGGACGTGAATACGCGATCGGCGAGGGGGGCGTCACCATCGGACGGGACGCAAGCTGTGACGTCGTCGTTCCGGCGACCGAAGTCTCACGGCGCCACGCCAACATCTCCCCCGGCGTTGGGGGATATCTCCTGACGGACCTGAGCACCAACGGGGTGCTCGTCAACGGCGAGCGCATTCCGAAGACGCGGACACTCGGCCGCGGGGACATGATCCGCATTGGCGGTGAGGAATTCCGGTTTCACGCCGATGCTGCCAGTGCGAGTGCGGAGGCCGGGCTATCGCGGAGCAACATGAACGCGACGACCGCGCACCGGGCTGCCAGGATCGTTCCACCCCCGGCGCCCGCACCAGCGCCCACTCACGGCGCAGCCAGCGCTGCACGTCCGCCGACACCTGCCCCGGTGCATCCGGCCGCGGCTGCCGAGGCCGCCAGCGGCGCTCCGGTCGGTCAGGGTGCGACGACCCCCCGTACGCCGCTCGCGGTCGCGGAAGTCCTGAACGAGGGCGTGCTGAAGGGCAAGCGGTTCGAGATTTTCACTCCGCTCACCCATGTCGGTCGTGGCGCGCACAACGACATCTCCATCCCGGACGACAGCGTGTCGGATTCCCACGCCAAGATCCAGAAGCGTGAGGCGGGGTGGTTCGTGGTCGACATGGATTCGACGAACGGCACGTATGTCGGCGGGCGACGTATCACCGGCGAAAGGCAGTTGATCGGTTCACCCGACATTCGCTTCGGCGGAATCAAGATGATCTTTCAGGTCGCGGCCGCTCCCATGGACGATGCGAAATCCACCAGGGCGATCACGGGAATGCCCCGGGGACAGCCGCGTTCTGCGCCGACTCCCGCGGCACGCCCTGCGAGTGCGCCGACCTCGATCGTCAGCGACCCCATCGAGCCGCCTCCGGCAGGGCGCGGCCTCGGATGGGTATGGCTCGGGATCGTCATCCTCGTGATCGGGACGACGGTGTTCGTTCTCTGGGGGAGAGGCTAGTGCGCCTCTCCGTCGCCGCCCGTACGGATGTCGGCATGATCCGGTCCGGCAACGAGGACAATTACTTCGCCGATTCGAATCCCTACCGTGGCCTCTTCATCGTGGCCGACGGAATGGGTGGCCACGCGGCCGGCGAAGTCGCCAGCGAAATGGCCGTCCAGATCGTCGCCCGGGAGCTGAGCGGCGTAAAGGACGTCCGCGCTGACAACGTCCGCCTCCTCGTGTCTCGCTCCCTGCTCCGGGCGAATGCCGCGATCTACGAACGAACGCTGACGGAGATCGACAAGCAGGGAATGGGCACGACGGTCTCGGCGCTTCTTCTCTCGCACGCGCGCTATCTCATTGGGCAGGTCGGCGATTCACGCGTCTACCTGCTGCGGGATGGAGCGCTCCGGCAGCTGACCAAGGATCATTCGTACGTGCAGGAGCAGGTCGACGCCGGGTTCCTGACGCCGGAGCAGGCGCGATACCACCCTTACAGCAACGTCATCACGCGCTGTGTCGGCGCCGGCGAGCACGTCGAGCCTGACGTCTACGGCGGCGATGTCCGGGCGGGGGACCTGTTCCTGGTCGCCAGCGATGGTCTGACCGGAATGGTGGATGACCGACGGTTGCAGCAGCTGTTGCTGCAGCGGGTGCCCCCGGAGCGGCTGGTCGAAGCCCTCATCACCGAGGCGAACGGCCGCGGCGGCCTCGACAACATCACGGCGGTCATCGTGCAGGTGATGTCGATGGACGATGAGCGTCTCGATGCGACCACCGCGGAGACGCCGACCTTCCTGCCGGAGAGCTAGTGCCGGAGGAGACGGTCTGCGACGTCGCGGAGTTGTACCTCGGCAACATTCTGTACGCGCTGGAGCTCGCAGCGCTCGCACTGGACGGCCAGCAGAAACCCGCCGATGCCACGTTCTACCGCGGCATCGCGAGAAAGCTGGCCGAGGCGCACGGTCGGGCGGTCAGGAAGGAGTGACGGACACGCGCGCCGCGGCCGGGACGTCTGATCCGACTGCAAGCCGTGCGGCGGATCCACCCTGGTGGCGGTGTGCTTCGGGCGCCGTGCTTGATTCAGCCAAGGAGCGAGCCACCGTGCTGGAGCCGCCCGCGGAGCTGATCGCTGGACATGCTCGTCAGGTCGAGCAGGGTACTTCGGGGAACTGAAATGCCCTGCGCCGTGAAAACCCGAAGCCAGCGTGCGGAGCGATAGAGCTGGTCGGCGAGCGATGGGAGATTGATCGCGCCAGTCCAGCCTTCCGCAGTGATGCGCTGCACCTCACCGGAACGGCGCACGACCGCGATGTCGAAGCCGAGCATTTGAGTCTTCGCCGGAAAGTCGAGGAGGATTGCCCCGGGCTCGACGCCGATCTCGCGGGCGAGGGCGTTCTCGACCTCGACGACGAGCGCGCGATCTTCAGCGATCCATTCCGGCGTCGCCGTCCCGAGCTCGGCGGCGGGAATCTCGAGCGTACGCTTGTGAAGCCGACGTTCCCGCAGTGAGGCGAGCACCGCTGACGGGGCGTCCCGGTCGAGCTGGTGGACCAGTCCTTCGTCGGTGAATCCGGGCAGCGAGGCGGCGTGCACCTTGCCGGACCGGAGCGCGTCATCGACGACGCGCTTGTACATCGCCGTCGCACTGCGGACTGCATGGTGCCAGTACACGTTGCGGTACATCTGGTACTTGGCGAACAGCAGCGACTCGAGTGCCGATAGGCCCTTCTCGAGCACACCGACCGCCCGCGTGCCCGTCACGGGATCGTCGACGATCGTGAGGGAGTTGAGCAGCCGGTCGACGTCGATCTCTCCGTACGGCACGCCGCACATCAGCGCGTCGCGCTTGAGGTACTCGATCTTGTCGAGGTCGAGCGATCCCGAGATGAGGCCCTGGAGTGGGTTGTCGCTCGTGCCGCGGATCAGCGCATGGACGCGGGCCGGGGCGCCGTCCCCACGCGCGTCGGCGATGATTCGGCCGAGCGTCCCGGTCGTGAGCAGCGGCTCCGCAATGACCTCGTGGTGCGGGGCCCCTATTTCCTCCAGCGCATGCGAGAACGGGTAGTGCCCAATGTCGTGGAGGAGCGCGGCGACCCAGACGTCCGCCCGCTGCTCACGCGAGATGTCACCCAGCTCATCGCGTTCGTCGAGGAGTGCGAGCGTCCGGCGGGCAAGGTGGTAGGTGCCAAGTGCGTGCTCGAAACGGGAGTGTGTCGCCCCCGGATAGACGAGATACGCGAGCCCCAGCTGACGCACGTAGCGCAGACGCTGGAATTCGCGCGTGTCGATCAGCCGGAGAGTGAGCGGCCCGACGCGGATGTTGTTCCAGAGCGGGTCGCGAATGATCTCGTGCTTCATGGCGGCGTTGCGCTCGCCGTCATGTCGCGCCGCCCACCGGAACCGCGAGCAGGCCGGTGGGCCAGCGTGAGCACGGTCAGACCGTCGGACCGGCCTTGCGCACCGCGTCACTCACGGCGTCGCCGAACTTCTCGATGTTGCTGGCGAACATACCGGCGAGCTTCTTCGCCGCGGTGTCGTAGGCGGCCCGGTCGGTCCACGTGTCGCGCGTCCTCATGACGTCCGCGGGAACGCCCGCGACCTCCACTGGGACCTCCAGGCCGAAGATCGGATCCTTCACCGTCTTCGCCTTGTCCAGCTCTCCGCCGAGCGTTGCGCGCACCATAGCCCGCGTGTACGCCAGCTTCATCCGCTTGCCGACGCCATAGGCCCCGCCACTCCAGCCGGTGTTCACGAGCCAGACCTGCGAGCCGTGCTGATCGAGGAGCCTGCCGAGCATCTCGGCGTACTTCGTGGGATGCCAGACGAGGAACACCGCGCCGAAGCACGCACTGAAGGTTGCCTGCGGTTCGGTGACACCACGTTCGGTGCCCGCGACCTTCGCCGTATAGCCGGACAGGAAGTAGTACATCGCCTGGTCGCGGGTCAGCCGTGCGATCGGCGGAAGGACGCCGAACGCATCGGCCGTGAGGAAGATGACGTTCTTCGGATGTCCGCCGCGTCCATTGGGTACGTGATTGCGGATGTACGGAAGCGGATAGGATGCGCGGGTATTCTCGGTGATCGACTGATCCTCGAACTTCACCTTCCTCGACGCAGGGTCGAGCACGACGTTCTCGAGAATCGTTCCGAACATCTGGGTGGTCCGGTAGATGTCGGGCTCCCCCTCGGGCGAGAGGCTGATGACCTTCGCGTAGCAGCCGCCCTCGAAGTTGAACACGCCCTGATCGGACCAGCCATGCTCGTCGTCGCCAATCAGCGAGCGTTCAGGGTCGGCGGAGAGGGTGGTCTTTCCCGTGCCTGACAGCCCGAAGAACAGGGCCGTGTCGCCCTTCGGCCCCGTGTTCGCCGAGCAATGCATGGAGAGCACGCCCTTCTTCGGCATGAGGTAGTTCATCGCGGTGAACATCGACTTCTTGAGCTCGCCCGCGTAGCGCGTACCGCCAATGAGCACCATGCGCTTCTCGAAATTCAGCACGATGAACGTGCCCGTGCGCGTGCCGTGGCG
This sequence comes from Gemmatimonadaceae bacterium, assembly GCA_031412375.1. Classification (GTDB taxonomy): domain Bacteria; phylum Gemmatimonadota; class Gemmatimonadetes; order Gemmatimonadales; family Gemmatimonadaceae; genus JANPKQ01. Next base: position 11,793 of record JANOCW010000147.1, read on the forward strand.
CGCAGGGTCCGCCTGGAACTCCGGGGCGTGGAGCACCGTGAAATTCGGATCGAACGTGGGGAGGTCGCTCGCTTCCGGCCGGATGAACATGTTCCGGACGAACGCCATGTGCCACGCGTTCGGCGAGACGTAGCGAACGGAGAGACGGTGGGCCGGTTCCGCACCTGTGTACAGATCCTGAACAAACAGCTCGGACGCCTTGTCGAGATAGGCACGCACGTCAGCGACGAGCAGGTCGAACTTTTCGGCGGGGAAGGGCTGATTGACCTTGCCCCAGTCAATGTCCCGCTCAGCATCGCCACTCTGCACGACGAACTTGTCGTTGGGGGAGCGGCCGGTATGCGGAGAGGTGACAGCGACGAAGGGACCCATGTCCGCGAGCTCGCCCTCGCCACGGCGGATGGCATCCTGGATGAGCTCCGGCGCAACCTGGTTCCAGTGCACCTTGCCGGAGGGCTTGAGGCCCTGACGCTCGAGGCCGTGCTTGCCCTTCCGTTCGACGGCCTCCGGGGCCGGCTTCGTCTGTGTCGCCATGCTCTAGGTCCTCGGTGAGAATCTGCGTTCCGCCGCCGGGAACTTCTCGCGGGCGATCGCTTCGGCCGGCTGCGATCGCTCCTGCGCATCGATCACTGCCACCGCCGCCATGTTCACGATCTCCTGCACATCCGCCCCTTTCTCCAGCACGTGGACCGGGCGCCGCATCCCCACGAGGATCGGGCCGATCGCGGTCGCCCCGCCCAGATGATGCAGCAGCTTGTAGGCGATGTTCCCCGCACTGAGGTTGGGAAAGATAAGCACGTTTGCCGATTCTTCGAGGGCCGCGAAGGGATACGACTCTTTCAGAATCTCCTCGGACACGGCCGTGTCGGCCTGCATTTCCCCGTCCACGATGAGCGTCCGGTCCCGTTGTCGCAGGATCTGCACCGCCTTCGCGACCTTCTGCGCATCGGGGTGACGCACCGACCCAAAATTCGAGAATGAGAGCATGGCGAGTCGGGGCGTGATCCCGAACGTCCGCACGATCCGGCTCGCGGCATAGCCGATCTGTGCGAGCTGCTCGGCGGTCGGATCGATGTTCACCGTGGTGTCGGCGCAGAACACGATGTGCTTCTCGAACACCAGCATGTACATGCCGCTCACGAGGCCCGCCTTCGGGTGTGCGCCGATTACCTGCAGCGCGGGGCGAATGGTCTCCGGGTAGTGGGAGTTCACGCCGGAGAGCAACGCATCCGCGTCACCGCACGCCACCATCATCGAGCCGAAGTAGTTGCCGTTGTAGAGCAGCTGGTGCGCTTCCCCATGACTCAACCCCTTCCGCTGTCGAAGCTCCCACAGCCGTTGGGCGTAATCCTCACGGCGCGGCGATGACGCGGGATCCTCGATGACGATGTCCTCGAGCGAGATGGCCCCGCGGCGGGCAATCTCCGTGATGACATCGGCGTTCCCGAGGAGAATCGGCTGCGCGATGCCTTCGTCGACGAGGATCTGCGCGGCGCGAATGACCTTCGGCTCCTCGCCATCCGGAAAGACGACTCGTTTCGGGTCGCGGACCGCGCGGTTGATGATGCCGCGCATGACCCCGCGGGCCCGCCCGAGGCGGGCTTCGAGTTGCCCGCGGTAGTCCTCGAGCTCGATGAACTCGCGCGCGACGCCGCTGGCGACTGCGGCCCAGGCCACCGCGGGCGCAACCCAGAGAAGCGCGCGCGGATCGAAGGGGAAGGGGATGAGATAGTTCGGGCCGAACTTCACATCGCGCAGTCCGTACAGCGCCGACAGGCTCTCGGGCACGTCCTGCTTTGCGAGTAGGGCGAGTGCGCGCGTCGCCGCCATCTTCATGTCCTCGTTCACTTCGGTCGCTCGCGCGTCGAGCGCCCCGCGAAAGATGAACGGAAAGCCGAGGACGTTGTTGACCTGGTTCGGGTAATCGCTGCGTCCGGTCGCCACGATCGCATCGGGGCGAACCGAATGCACTTCGTCCGGGAGAATCTCCGGCACCGGGTTGGCGAGCGCGAAGACGATCGGGCGCTCCGCCATGGTGGCAATCATGTTCCTGGTGGCGGCGCCCGCGACCGAGAGTCCGACGAACACATCGGCGCCGACGAGTGCATCCGCCAGCGTTCGCGCGGCCGAGGGGTTGGCGAAGCGAGCCTTGTACGGGTCCAGCTCCCCGCGCCCGTCGTAGACGACGCCCGCGCGGTCACACAGCGTGATGTGTTTCCGCAGCACGCCGAGCCGAACGTAGTGCTCGGCGCTCGAGATCGCGGCGGCGCCGGCGCCGGAGAACACCACGCGGACCGTCTCGATCGGCTTGCCGACGATCTCCAGCGCGTTGAGCAGCGCCGCGCCCGAAATGATCGCCGTGCCGTGCTGGTCATCGTGGAAGACGGGAATCTTCATCGTCTTCCGCAGCGTCTCCTCGATGTAGAAGCAGTCCGGGGCGCGGATGTCCTCGAGGTTGATGCCGCCGACCGTGGGTTCGAGCAGCTGGCAGAAGCGGATGACATCCTCCGGATTCTCGGACCCGATCTCGAGATCGAAGACGTCGATATCAGCGAACTGCTTGAACAGGTTGCCCTTGCCCTCCATGACGGGCTTGCCGGCAAGCGCCCCGATGTTTCCAAGGCCGAGTACCGCGGTTCCGTTGGTGACGACGGCGACGAGGTTGCCCTTGGCGGTGTACTTGTAGACGTCTTCGGGGTTGGCGGCGATCTCGAGGCAGGGCTCTGCGACCCCTGGCGAGTACGCGAGCGACAGGTCTCGCTGATTGTTGAGCGGTTTCGTCGGAACGACGGCAATCTTGCCGGGCCGGCCGTCAGCGTGATAGTCGAGCGCGTCTTGTCGTTTCATCGAGACTCGGAAAACAAAAGCGGCCGGCACGGGTGCCGGCCAACGAGCTTCGCGGGCGCCGGATGCCGACCGCCGGCCACGTCGCTACAGCTTCCATTGCAAGGTTAGCCGCGCCCATCGAGGGCGTCAATCTTCTGCACGCGGGCGCCATGCCGCCCACCCGCGAATGGCGTCGCAAGAAAGGTCTCGAGGATGGCGAGTGCGAGCCGCGTTCCGATGAGACCGGCACCCAGCGTGAGGACGTTTGCGTTGTTGTGCTCGCGAGCGTTCGCCGCGGTCGTGACGTCGTAGCACATCGCTGCCCGAACGCCGGCTACCTTGTTGGCCGCCATGCAGCTTCCGATTCCGGCGCCGTCGATCATGACGCCGACTGTCGCGCGGCCGCTCGCGACCGCCTTGGCCACGGCGACGGCGAAGTCCGGGTAGTCGACCGGGTCCTTCGTGACGGTCCCGAAGTCGAGCACGGCGAGACCGAGCTCGCGAATGCGATCGGCGACGGCGCTCTTGAGGGAGACGCCGCCGTGATCGGCACCGAGGGCGACGGTCAGCGCTCGGCCCTCAGAGGTCCCGGAGGGCTCGGGTTTCTCGGCGTGCTCGGGCTTTTGGGTGTTTTCGCGGCGCGCGGACGGCCCGCGAGGCGCTGCGACCGACGCATTTGACGCGCCTGACACACTCGGGCCGTCCGCCGCTCCCGCCGCGCCCGGTCTCGCCGCCGCGCCCGGTCTCGCCGCCGCGGCCGTGCCAGGTTGACCGCGCCGCGACCCCGAGTTGCGCGGACCCTCGCGCGCAGCCCGGCGAGCCTCGCGTCGAGCGGTTTCGCCCGGATCGGGCGGCTCGGGGATGGACCGTCCCGGGGCCCGCGCCGGTGCAGGTCGTTCGACGAGCCCGGACAGCGCGATCTTCGCGCGTCTGGCCGCATCGCGGGCACTGGGCGTGACGAGCGCGCCTGCCACATCGAGCGTCTGCTCGCCCGCTCTGGAGGCGCGGAGGATCTCGCGCTCGGTCACCACCCTGCGTCTGGTCATAGAGTCACGTCGGGGCGCTGGTGCAAGAGGTAACGAAGGGTACGTGCGTCCCGCGCCGAGGGCGAGACCGCCGTGGGAGCTCCGAACATCGCGTCCGCCGGCGCCGGGCTATGCCCGCCGATGCCGAGCGCGTGTCCAATCTCGTGCAGCACGATGGGCAGCAGGGCGTCCGTGCCCGCGGTGGCGACACTGATCGTGATCAGAACTTTCGTTCGCCCCGCTGCGCCCGAGACGAGCTCCAGCGTTCGCGCCGTATCTCCGGCCGGACAGAAGAACGTCGAGCCCGCGGGATCGCTCCAGCCAGGTCCGCCGCAGCCAGTCGTCTCGACCGGGGAGGCTGCGCGGCTGTCGCGGATGATGATGTCGGCAAGCGTTGCGTCATCCACGAAGCGTAGTACGTGCTCACGGTACGCGAGAGATCGAGCCCAGTCCGCCGCGGCCGCTCGGGCAGTCGCCCCGAGCTGCGCGCTCGTTGTTGCCTCCACGACGTGAATCGCGATGTCGCTGCCCACGGGCCAGTGGTAGACCACTCCGCTCGTGAGCGAGGTCGGGTCGTACGCCGGTGCCGCACCGTCGACGGAGGGAGTGGTGCATGCGACGAGCATCAGCATCAGCAACGACACGGAGGCAACGCCGGGCGTGGGGCCTTCAGCGAGCATAGCGCAGCCCGAGCCGAATTCGTCCGACCCAGCCAGCGGCAAGCTCGGGACTCTCACGTGCCTGGCCCGCGATGCGGAGAATGTCTCCGGAGAGAACGCCGTCGAAAGGGCGCGACGACGAGAGCCGGCGTGCGAGCGT
>JANOCW010000148.1:0-4283 GCA_031412375.1 Gemmatimonadaceae bacterium
CTATCCGTCCCCGTACGATGTCCTGCGCTACGTGAAAGACATGGACCCGCGCATGGGACTCTGTGTCGACATCGGCCACACGGTGCGCGCCGGCACCGATGTGGTGAAGGCGCTCGCCGACGCCGGTCCGCGCGTCCTCGATCTCCACATCAAGGACCTTCGCGACCTGAAGGTGCGGGAGAGTCAGACCATCGTTGGCGAGGGGGCCATGCCGATCACCGACATCTTCCGGCAGTTGATCGCCATGCGCTACACGGGCTATGCGAACCTGGAGTACGAAATCGATGCGAACGACCCGCTGCCGGGGATGAAGCAGTCGTTCGCCCACATGCGCGGCGTGCTCGCTGGCCTGGCTGCCGGCGGCGGGCGATGACCGCGCCGCGGCATGTCCGCGGCGGTGCCCTGGTTGCTGTCGTGCTGCTGCTCGGCGCGCTGCTCGCCGGATGTCGCGGGGATGGCGCCCCGTCGCCGGAGACGGAGGTTGCTCCCGTCCTGACGCCGGATGAAGCGCTGAAGCGGTTCGTCCTGCCCGAAGGCTATCGGATCGAGTTGGTGGCAGCCGAGCCACTCGTGCAGGACCCGATCGCCATCGACTTCGACGCGGATGGCCGGATGTACGTCGTGGAAATGCGCGGTTACATGCCGAACATCCGAGGCGAGGGCGAGGACCAGCCAGTCGGGCGCATCGTCGTGCTCGAGGACCGGAACGATGACGGGCGGATGGACCACGCGACAACCTTCATGGACAGCCTCATCCTGCCCCGTGCCGTAAGGGTGCTGGAGCGCGGCGTGCTGGTCGGAGCCCCGCCCAATCTCTGGCTCGTGCGCGACACGACCGGCGACCTGCGATCGGACACCCGCGAGCTCGTGCGCGAGGACTACGGCAGCACCGAGTCCAACCCCGAGCACAACGCAAACGGGCTGCTCTGGGGCTTCGACAACTGGATCCACAACGCGAACTACGCCGGACAGCTTCGCCTGCGGCGCGATGGCCGATTCGACTTTCGCGCGTCCCCGTCCGAGGGGCAGTGGGGCGTGTCGGCCGACGAGTACGGGCGCCTCTACCGCAACAGCAACGAGGACCCGTTGCGGACGGACCTGATCCCGTCGCACTACGCCATGCGCAACCCGAACCTGCCGACGCTGCGCGGCGTCCATGAGCGACTGACCGCCAACGTTCCCGTCTGGCCGGCACGGAAGACGCCGGCGGTCAACCGCGGCTATCGCGCGCGAACACTGCGTGCCGACAGCACGCTCGCGCACTACACGGCGGCGGGCAGCCCCACTGCATACGTCGGTGACCGCCTGCCTGCGGAATTGCGCGGCAGCGTGTTCGTCACCGAGCCGGCCGGCAACTTCGTCGGCCGCTTCGTGCTCGAGGAGCAGACAGATGGCGCGCGCACCGCGCGCGTGGCATACGACAGTTCGGAATTCCTGAGATCGACAGACGAGCGCTTCCGTCCGGTGAACCTCGCCACCGCCCCCGATGGCACGCTGTACGTCGTGGACATGTATCGCGGCATCATCCAGCACCGCACCTACATCACGGGGTACCTCGAACAGAAGATCCGGGAGCGCGGCCTGGAGAAAGGCATCGGAATGGGCCGCATCTATCGCATCGTCCATGCGAGCACCCGTCGCGCGGATCAGCCCCGGCTCTCGCAACGGACACCGGCGGAGCTCGTGGATGAGCTGTCACATCCGAACGGGTGGCGCCGCATCACTGCGCAGCGGATGCTCGTCGAGCGTGGAGATCGGACGGTGGCGCCAGCGTTGCGCAATCTGGTTCGCACGTCGCCCGACGAGCGCGTACGCCTGCATGGCCTCTGGACCCTCGACGGTCTCGGCGAAGCGGACCAACCGATCGTCGAGGCGGCGCTCCGGGACGCGTCTCCGCACCTGCGATCCGCGGCGATACGAATCGCCGAGCAGTGGTTGACGCAACCCGGTCATCCCTTGCAGGCCAGCGTAATCGACATGACGCAGGATCCCATCGCCTCGGTGCGACGTCAGGTGGCCGCGTCGCTCGGCGAGTTGCCGCACGGACGGCGCACCCTGGCGCTGGCCGCCGCGGTCGCACGCGATGGGCGTGATCCGGTCGTTGCCGATCTCGTCGTGAACGGGATTTACGGCAGCGAAATGTCGTTTCTCCGGATGCTGATCGCCGACACGGCCGATGAAAGCTCGGCACTCACGGTGCAAGCGCTCGCAGCCGCAGTGATGCGGAGCGGCGACATCGCCGGCGTTCAGCGTGTTCTCGGATGGGCCGGCGAGCCGTCGCGCCCCCGCTGGCAACGGCTCGCGCTGCTCGCGGGTGCGGACATCCGTGGTGGCCAGCCGGGCGGCGCGGTTCTCACCCTGACCGGTAGACCCGCAGGCCTGCTCGCCGTGATGCAGGGCGCCGACAGCGCGCTTCGTGTGCGCGCCGTCGCCGTCGGGGACGCAGTGACATGGCCTGGCAAACCGAAGCCGTCTCGTCCCGCACCGCGCCCGCTCACACCCGAGGAGCGGCAGCGCTTCGCGTCGGGACGTGAGCGGTACCTCGCGAGCTGCGCCGGTTGTCACCAGCCGAGTGGAGCCGGGCTCTCAGGTGTGGCGAACAGCCTCGTCGGCTCGCGGTGGGTAACGGGCGATCCAGGCTTGCTCATTCGAATCGCCCTTCACGGCAAGGATGGGGCGATGCTGATGCCGCCAGTCGGCGGCTCGATGACGAACGAGGAGCTCGCCGCGGTGCTCACATACATCCGGCGGTCGTGGGGGAACGAGGCGCTGCCCGTCGACGCGGCGCAGGTTGCCGAGCTTCGCGGCGCGACGCTCGGGCGCAGCCAGCCGTGGACCGACGCGGAGCTGGCGCGCCTCGCCCGCTGAGCGCGACGGGCCGAGTCCACCAGCGCTAGAGGGGATCCCCCGCGGCCGGTCAGCTCCGCGGGCGTTCAGGCTTGACGTACGTGTTCAGCCACGTGGCCATCTCCCACAGGACGTGCCCCACCGACTCGCGTGCGCGATAACCGTGCGACTCGGCGGGCAGCAGCACGAGGCGCGCGGTCTTTCCGTGTCCGCGCAGCGCCGCGAAGAATCGCTCGCTCTGGATCGGGAAGGTGCCTGTGTTGTTGTCTGCCATGCCGTGCGTCAGGAGGATCGGCGCGGAGATCTTGTCGGCATAAGCGAAGGGTGACATGCGATTGTACACCTCGGGTGCCTGCCAGAAGCTGCGCTCCTCCGACTGGAAGCCGAAGGGCGTGAGCGTCCGGTTGTAGGCGCCGCTCCGCGCGATCCCCGCGCGAAAGAGGTTGGAGTGCGCGAGGAGGTTCGCCGTCATGAACGCGCCGTAGGAGTGCCCGCCGACCGCAATGCGGTCCCTGTCGGCAACGCCCATCGCGACGACCTTGTCCACCGCCGCCTTCGCGCTCGCGACGAGCTGCTCAATGTACCGATCGTTCGGCTCGGTCTCGCCTTCCCCGACGATCGGCATCGTCGGTCCGTCGAGGATCCCGTATCCCTGGGTGAGCAGGAGGAGATGCGAATCGCCGGTCGGGCGCACGAAGTAGTGCGGCGAGCCGGTGACCTGCGACGCCGCGCTGACGCTGCGAAACTCTTCCGGAGACGCCCAGAGCAGGAAGGGCAGCCGCCCCGTGGTGCTGTCGTACCCCGCGGGGAGGTAGAGCGTCGCCGAGAGCTGCACGCCGTCGTCGCGCTTGTAGGTGATCAGTCGCCGCGTCGCCCCCGCGAGCTCGGGCGCGGGATCGGTGAACTTCGTGACGGCCGTCGCGGTCCCCGCGCGAGTGTCGCGCAGGTAATAGTTCGGCACGTCGATCATCGACTGACGCTGGGTGAGAATCCGGCGCGCGTCGGCGTCCATCACGGCGACGACGGATTCGTAATGCGGAGCCGCCGACCGGAAGAGTCGCTCGGCCCGGGCGGTCGTGAGGTCGTAGCGGTCGAGGAAGGGGCGATCGCCTTCGTCGGACGCACCAGTGCCCGAGAGGTAGGCCTTGGCGCCGTCGCGCGTCGTGAGCAGCACCGGTCGGCCGAACGGTCCTGGCGTCGTGACAAAGAAGCCGGGATTGCCGTAGCGGTCCTCGGATGATCGATCGAAGATCTTGCGCGGCGGCGCATCCGACCGCGACGGATCGATGGCCCACATCCGCGTCCGCCGAGTCTTCCGCCATCCTTCCTCGACGAGTGCGAGATCAGCGCGCCCCCACGTGATTCCATTGAAGCGTTGCTCGAGGTCGATCACCGTCCGCGGGTCGCCGGCGAATGGTGCGGCGAGCGTGAGCACG
>JANOCW010000149.1:0-1972 GCA_031412375.1 Gemmatimonadaceae bacterium
TCATGGTCGGTCGAGGCGTCGCCGAGCTGGTCGGCGGATGGACGCACGGTCTTCTTCTCGTCGGACCGCAGCGGCTCTCCGCAGCTCTACGCGGTCGCAGCGGACCCGATGTCGCCGGGTGATGTGCCGCGTCGGCTCAGCGATGCGGCGACGGGGATCGTCGATCCGGAGCCGGCGCCGACGGCGGCACTGCTGGCCTCGGTGCTCTTTCGCGCCGACGGCTACCATCTCGGTGTCGCGCCGCTCGTCATCCCTGATGCGAGTGCCGCTGCGCCTGTGGATTCGACCGTGCGCGATCGCCCGCCGCTCGGCGCGTTCGACGTGGATACCTCGGCCGCGCGGCCTTATCGCCCGTGGCGGACGCTCGCGCCGCGCTACTGGCTGCCGACGATCGGGGTGATGGGCGATGACGAGCTCGCATTCGGCGCGAGCACGAGCGGCGTCGATGTCATCACCCGGCACAGCTACTCCGCAGGCGCACAGGTTACGCTGGCGAGCGGTGACGTCGCGGGCGGGATCGGCTACGAGTATGCGGGGTTCGGGAATCCCGTCGTCGGCATGTCGTTCGACCAGTCATCGGATTACGACGCGCTCCGCCGAGTGCAGAACGGGCCCATCCTGGGATACCTTCGCGAACGGTCGCGGGTGGTCGGCGTGTCTACCACGCTCGCGCGGCCGCGCTTCCGCAGCTCGTCGAGTGTCAGCCTCGGGGCGGAGCTGGAGCGCGCGACGTTCAGCACCCGGCCCGACACGCTGCTGCGGTTGATCAGCGGCGACCTGAGTGCGCGCGAGTATGCCGCCGCCGTGGTCAGCGCGGGATGGTCGAACGCCCAGCGCCCCTCGCTCGCCATCTCCCCTGAGGACGGCGTCGCGATCTCCGGCTCGGCGCGCCGTCGCTGGCGTCGAGGTGGTGGGGCGGGATCGACGGCGGTCGTCGGCAGCGCACGCGCGTATCGCTCGCTTGACCTGCCCGGATTCGCGCACCACGTGCTCGCTGCGCGCGCTTCCGGGGCGTGGGCGAGCCGGAACTCGACGAGCGACTTCGGCATCGGCGGCACGAGCGGCTCGTCGATCGAGGTCGTCCCTGGTTACCGCTTTGGAGATTCACCGCGCACCTTTGGCGTGCGGGGCTTTCCCTCGGGCGTGCGTGATGGCCAGCGGGCGGCTGGGGGGACGATCGAGTATCGCGCGCCGCTGTTCCTCCCCGCGCGCGGATACCGGCTGTTGCCCCTCTTCTTCGACAAGATCTCGATCTCTGCATTTGCCGACGCTGCGTCGGCATGGTGCTCGTTCAGCGCGACGGGCCTGGTGGGCTGCTCCGGGAGTGCGTTCGAGGAGGCCCTGATCGCATCGGCGGGGGGCGAGATCAACCTCGATGCGGCGCTCTCATATGACTCGCCGTATCGCTTCCGGCTCGGCGTGGCTGCGCCGGTCCGGCGTGGCGGGGAGGCGGGGGTCGATCCGGCGTCGGTGTACTTCACGCTCGGGTCATCGTTCTAGGTCATCCGCCGGGCTCATGTCCCTGACGACCGCATGAACATCGACCCCCGCGCCTACGTCCATCCGAACGCGATCGTGTGCGGCGACGTCACGCTTGGCCCGCTCGCGTCCGTGTGGCCGATGGCCGTGGTGCGTGGCGACACGGCGCCGATCGTCATCGGGGAAGCGTCGAACGTCCAGGATGGGACGATCGTTCACGTGGACCAGGGCGTGCCGACGCGCATTGGGTCGCGCGTGGCGATTGGGCATCGCGCGATCATCCATGGATGCACGATCGAGGATGATTGCCTGATCGCCATGGGAGCGATCCTGCTGAACCGCGTCGTGGTGGGCAGCGGCTCGATCATCGGAGCGGGCGCGGTGTGTACCGAGGGAATGGAGGTCCCACCGAACTCGCTCGTGCTTGGTGTGCCGGGGCGCGTCGTGCGGCAGACGACGGCCGAGATGCGGAGTCGGATCGCGCGAACCGTTC
>JANOCW010000150.1:0-2168 GCA_031412375.1 Gemmatimonadaceae bacterium
GCACCGCCGGCAGCAGCGCGAGGAAGCCGCGGCGCGTCGCCCTTCGATCGATTCCCACCGTCACCACCTCACCTCGATGGGCATTCGTCCTCTCCTCACTTCTGGCCGGCAGCCATCTGCTTCTCCCGGACGAACCGGCGCAGGAAGTCGCCCATTCGATTCCAGGTGTAGACCCACCGGCTGTGCAGCATCGACTCGTGCGTGTCGTCAGGAATGACGATGAGCTCGTGATGAATCCCTCGCGCTCGCAGCAGCTGCACGAGACCGACGGTCTGCGAGAAGGCCACGTTCCGGTCGTCATCACCGTGAACGAGGAGCACCGGAGACCTCCAGCCGTCGATCGCCGCGATGGCTGATGAGGTATATGACACATCCATGCTGTCGAGGGATGTCCCGCGAAGGTGAACGCCGGCGAGATCCACCCCGGCGACGAAGACGTCGGAGTTTCGGGCAAGGGCCTGGGCGGTAAGGATTCCGCCATACGACAGTCCCCAGATCCCCACCCGCAATGGATCCACGTCCGCGCGCGACTGGAGGTACTTCCCGGCAGCGAGAACGTCCTGGTACTCGGCGTTCCCTCGCTCTCCCGTGTTCGCCGCCGTCCGGAACGCCCGACCGTAGCCGACGCCGCTGCGATAGTTCACCGACAGCACGACATACCCCTGGCTTGCCAACCACTGGTTGTAGGCGTACGCCCAGTGGTAGAACTGCATGTAGTGGTACCCCGGCAGCATCTGGCGCGACGGGCCTCCGTGCACGAACACAATCGCCGGACGACGCTCTCCGCCCTGCAGGTCGCGCGGCAGGAAAAGCTGGTTGCTGATGTCGAGCCCATCCGGCGCCTTCACGTGGACGATCTCCGGCACCACGTGCTCGGCGATCGGGAAGTCGGCTGGGAGCTTCGGGTAGATCAGCCGCGCTTTCCCGCCTTCGGCCGGCACGAGCCCGACCGACGCCGGCTGCCTCGCGTCGAAGTAGAGCACCGCGATGCGCTTCCCGGAGGCGAGCGGGGCGGGATGCGTCTCGATTCCCTCGCCGCTCGTGACCTGCCGCGGCGTTCCTCCCGCGGTCGGCACCGCCCAGATGTGGCGGCGCTCGATGTCGCCCGCGTTGGTGGTGTAGTACAGCATTCCACCGTCGGACGAGAGCGCGACTGAGCTCTCGTTCTCGATGATGCCGTTGGTCGTCGTGAGAAGCACGGGTGCCGGGTTCGAGCCGGCAACGCTGATCGAGTAGTATCGCTCCCACTCATCCGGGGCGACGTTGAGCGGGAAGACGACGTGATCGCCCGCCCACCGGATGCTGGCGACGGTGGTGAACAGCTTCTCCTCGGGCTGGTTGTGCCACAGCTCTCGCGCTACGCACCCATCGATCGCCCGCGAGCACCCCCCAACGTCGGCGACCATGAACGCCATGTTATAACCACCGGCGAATGTGGGCGTGTACAGACCGGGGCTGCGCATACCGGCGGCACGCGCGGAATCACCGGCGTCTCCGCCGCGGGCACCGCGACCTCCTGCGATCAAGGCGCTCCCGCCCCCCCGACCACCGCGGCCACCTCGACCACCACCCGTCGCGGCCGCGGTCATCTGGCCGAACGTCATTCCCGGGCGGCGAATGAAGGCGATGCGCCTGCCGTCGGGCGACCAGGTCGGGCTGACGTCGAAGTCCACGCTCGGCGAGACGTAGCTCACCGTCCGAGTCGGAACGTCATACAACCCGATGAACGAGTGGTCCTCGCGATTGCTGACGAACGCGATCCTCCTCCCGTCCGGCGACCAGCGCGGGTTGCTGTTCGACCCCCACGCCTTGATGAACGGGACTTCGCCCTTGTCCATCGGCGTGGTGGCCCGCGCCTGGCTCACCCGCGCGCGGTAGATCTGGCCATCCCGCACGTACAGCACGGCGCTGCCGTCGGGCGACAACGCCGGAGAGCCGCCGTCGGCAAGGCGCCACGCATTTCCACCGGGGCCCGTTCGCGCAGCCCAGATGGCCCGCTCGCCGCCATCCGGATCGTGCGACGGATTCGCGACCCATCCCGCGCTGTTCGCGCCGACGCCACGCACGAAGACGACCACCGAGCCATCGTCGGAGATGCTCACCGTCGAGAGCTCGATCCCATTGTCTTCGAGAAAGCGCGTCAGCCTCACTGGCGTGAAATCGGGCGC
>JANOCW010000151.1:0-15105 GCA_031412375.1 Gemmatimonadaceae bacterium
GGCTCGCCTATTTCGTCGCGATCGAGCTCGGGATTCACCACAGCACGACGTTCTCGCACGGACTGATCGACTACGTCGTGCTGTTTCCGAACTCCCAACGCGGCTGGTGGTTCCTCTGGCTCGGGCCGGCGTGGGCGTTGATGTATTTCACTCTCTTCCGCACGCTCATCCTGAAGCGCGACCTCAGGACACCCGGCCGCGAAGTGGAGGACACGGCTGCGGCGACGACCGGCGATACCGAGATGAGCAGCAGCGTTGCCGCGAACGCGGGATCCGGCATGGCGCCACGACTCGTCGCGGCCGTTGGCGGGGCGGAGAACATCCGCAGCCTCGACGCCTGCATCACCCGCCTCCGTGTGGAGCTGAACGACGTCGCCAAAGCGAGCAGCGACCAGCTCAAGGCGCTCGGCGCAGCAGGCGTCATGACGGTCGGCGGAGGGATGCAGGCGATCTTCGGCACGCGCTCCGAAAACCTGAAGACGCAGATGGAGGAGTACATGCGCTCGACCCCAGTCAACAGCGCCAGCGGTTGGGTCGCGGCATTGCCCCGGCCGGTCGCCGGAGACGGCGACGGTCGAGCGGCAACCGCCGACGAGCGCACGCGCGCCGCTGCGATCGTCGCGGCCCTCGGCGGCGCGCCCAACGTCATCACGCTCGAGGCGGTCGCCATCACGCGGCTGCGCGCACATCTCCGGGACCCGCACCAGATCGATGAGCGCGCGCTGGAGCTCGCAGGCGTGGGCGGCGTGCAGCGCCTGGGTGGCAACATCGTACACCTCATTGTCGGTGATGCGGCGGCGGCGCTGGCGGGGAGCGCCGCGTCGGCTCGCCCGCTCGCGACGCGCGCGCCATGATGGCGCGGGGAGCACGGCTGCATGACACCGTTCGCACACCCTGGCCGAGTACCCTGATCATGACCACGTTCGCGTGGCGGCGACTGCTCATTGCGGCTGTCGTCCTGAGTCCAACGGCGCTCGCATCATGCGGGCCGCCGAGGGCCATCCCGCCCGTTCCGACGATCGACGTCGTCGTACCGGTTTCGGGGGCATACTACGAACCGTCCCGCGATCTCGGGCGGCTCTTTCACGATGTACAGGTCGGCGGAGTCTTCGAGGACTCCAAGACGTTCGTCGACGCAATGCCGCTCGCGGCGCCCAGCGAGATCGTCCGGCGGTATGAGGACGAGAAGGCCGCAACCGATTTTTCCCTGCGTGCGTTCGTCGAGCGCAACTTCTCACTCCCTCGTCCTGCCGGCGGAGACGTGCGGAGCGATACGACGCGCACGCTGGAGCAGCACATCACTGCGCTCTGGCCTGCGCTCACTCGCAGCGCCGATCGCGTGGACCAGCGGTCCTCCCTCATTCCCCTGGCAAACAACTACGTCGTGCCGGGGGGCCGCTTTCGCGAGGTCTACTACTGGGATTCGTACTTCACCATGCTCGGGCTGGTCGAGAGTGGCAGGGTCGACCTCATGGAGGGCATGCTGGATAACTTCGCGCACCTCGTTCGCACCGTCGGCCACATCCCGAATGGCAACCGGACCTACTACCTCGGCCGCAGCCAGCCACCGTACTTCGGGGCGATGGTCGGACTGTACGCGCGGGCGGCAGACACCACCAAGGCGCTGCGGTACCTCGAGCCGCTCGAAGCCGAGCATCGGTTCTGGATGGATGGGGCCGAGCGCCTCGCGCCGGCTGAGGCGCATCGCCGCGTCGTCCGTTTGGCGAACGGTGCCGTCCTGAATCGCTACTGGGATGACATCCCGGCCCCGCGCCCCGAGTCGTATCGCGAGGACGAAGCGCTCGGCCGCTCAGTCCCCGCCACTGCACGCGAGCGCCTGTACCGCAATCTTCGCGCGGGCGCGGAGAGCGGTTGGGACTACTCGAGCCGGTGGATGCGCGATCCACGAAGTCTCGCCACGCTCGAGGTCATCGATCTCGCGCCCATCGATCTCAATGCACTGCTCTACCAGACGGAGCGGACCATCGCCGCACTCCGGCGTGCGCGGAATCGGGCTGGAGACGTGGAGACCGCTGTACGCTTCGACGGCCTTGCCGATGCGCGCCGTCGCGCACTACTCGACGCTGCATGGGATCCCCAGGCTGGATACTTCTTCGATGTGCGATGGCAATCCGGCGAGCGCGTCACCGACCGCCCGACGCTCGCTGCCGCGGCCGTGTTGTACTTCGGACTCGCCACCGAGGCACAGGCGCGCGGCGTGGCGGCGGTGCTCGAGCGTGATTTTCTCAGGTCGGGCGGCTTCACCACGACGCTCGTCGCCTCGGGACAGCAGTGGGATGCGCCCAACGGCTGGGCGCCGCTGCAGTGGCTCGCCGTGGAGGGGGCCCGCCGCTACGGGCACAACGGCCTCGCGGACACCGCGCGTGATCGGTGGCTCGGCGTGAATCGTCGCGTGTACCGGGCGACGGGCAAGATGACGGAGAAGTACGATGTGGTGGATGCCAACCGACGGGCTGGCGGCGGGGAGTATCCGACACAGGACGGATTCGGGTGGACGAACGGCGTCGCGCTGGCGTTCAGTGCGCAGCTCGCCCGCCGCCCGCCCGCGAGAGTTCCCATCCCGGAATCGCGGCACGTGGGACGTCCTCGTGTCACACAGTCGCGCCGTTGATCCCCGTGCGGAGCGGCGGCGACGGCACGTACCGAGTTGCGCGACCGGCCATCGAGCCTTGCACTCGGGCAGGCTATCGTTCGATAGTAGCCTGACCGTACCCCTACCAGAAACGACAAATGCTCTTTCGCGATCTTCGCTACGCCTTTCGCACGCTGGCGCGTGCCCCGGGCTTCGCGCTCGCCGTGGTGTTGACCCTCGGGCTCGGCATCGGCGCCAACACCGCAATTTTCAGTGTGGTCCGCGGTGTCCTCCTGCGCCCGCTCCCGCACAAGGACGGCGAACGCCTCGTGTACCTCCGGCAATCGATCGACGGGCCCGGGGGAGAGAACATTCGGTTCTCCGTCCCGGAGATCCTCGACTTCCGCACCGGCGCGAAATCGCTCAGCGGGATCGCGGAAATCTCCTCGATGATCTACACGCTGCAGGGCGAGCAGGATGCGGTGCGCATGAATGTCGGGCTGGTGACCGGCAACTACTTCCAGATCATGGGCCTGTCACCGGTCATTGGGCGGTTGCTGAACGACGATGACGATGGAACGAAGGCGGCACCCGTCATGGTGCTGACGCAGGAATACTGGATGAAGCGGTTCGGCGGTGACCGTACGATCATCGGGACGCCGGTGCAGTTGGATGGCCGGGCGGTCATGGTCGTCGGCGTGGTGCAGTCCGCGCCCTACTTCCCCGATCGCGTCGATGCGCTCCTCAACATGGTGATCAGCGAGCACCACACCAGTGCCATGATGGTGCAGGGCCGCACCCATCGCATGACCGAGATGGTGGCTCGGCTCGCGCCGGGCAGCACGGTCGAGCAGGCGAGGTCGGAGATCAGCGTCATCCGGAATCGTGTGCAGGCGGATCATCGCGATGCGTACGATCCCGGCTCGAACTATCGCGTGTCCCTCACGCCCTTCCACGACGTGCTTGGCGAGCGCGCGAGGCTCACGCTTTGGCTGCTCATGGGCGCAGCCGCGTTCGTGATGATCATTTCCTCCGCGAACGTCGCGAACCTGACGCTGATGCGCGCCGTGCGTCGCGAGCACGAGCTCGTCGTGCGTGCAGCGCTCGGTGCCGGGGCGGCACGACTGCGCGGGCTTCTCCTCGCGGAGAATCTCGTGCTCGCGTTCATGGGGGCCGCACTCGGCCTGCTGCTCGCCGTTGGCGGGATCAGGCTCCTCATCTCCTTCGCCGAGCGATACTCGCCACGTGCCGGCGAAATTCGTCTCGACGGGATGGTGCTTGCGTTCACGCTCGTCCTCACGCTCACGGTCGCGATCGCCCTGTCGTTCGTGCCGAAGCTCGCGAAGGAAGGCACGCTGGGGGCGTGGATCTCTTCCGGCGTCAACCGCATGAGCGGCGGGCTTCGACGGCAGCGCCTCCAGCGGGCACTCGTCGTGGCGCAGATCGCTGTCTCCGTCACCCTCCTCACGGGCGCCGGGCTGCTGACACGCACGATGCTGCAGCTCTCGGAGGTGAGTACGGGACTCACCACCGAGGAGGTACTCACGATGGAAGTGCCGCTCAGCACGGGCGGTCGAAGCGACAGCGACGCAAAGGCTCTGTACGATCGGATGCGCCTCGAGCTCGGGGCGATTCCTGGTGTACGCGACGTGGGCCTGGGCTCGACGGTTCCGCTGCGCGCGAACGAATTCATGCTCGAGATCAAGGCCGAGGGGCAGGTACTCGCATCCGGGGCGCCGATGCCGCGCGCCGAGTTCCGGACTGCCAACCCAGACTATTTCCGGGCCTCGGGGATTCCGCTCCTCAAGGGCCAGGAGTTTTCGACGACCGACGTGCGCGGTTCGCGACTGGTGGTGGTCCTCAACAAGACGCTCGCTGACCAGCTCTTCCCCGATCGCGACCCAATCGGCCAGCGCGTGGCATGGACGGGTGACGTGCTGAAGTTCATCCCGGTGAGTGGCGACTGGCGCACCGTGATCGGAGTCGTCGGCGACACGAAGGACGGCGGGCTCGACGCCGCTCCGCAGCCGGCGGTGTTCCAGCCGTTCGATCAGGAGATGGCGTTCACGGGCGGGCTGGTGATCCGCGCAGAACGCGATGCGGGCTCGCTCGTCTCGGCGGCGACCCGCCTCGTGCGGAACATCGCACCCCGGGACCCGATCGAGAACGTGCTCACGGTGGCGCAGATTCGCGACCAGAGTGTCGCACCACGCCGTCTCAACGCCGCGCTCCTCTCCTCGTTCAGCGTGCTGGCGGTGATCATTGCCGCCGTGGGCATCGCAGGCGTCCTGGCGTTCTCGGTGAGCGCCCGCACGAACGAGATCGGCATCCGCATGAGTCTTGGCGCAGACAGCGGCCGAGTGCAGCGGATGGTTCTGCGGGAAGGCGGGATGTTGCTCGCATTCGGACTCGTGCTGGGCGCCGTGGGCGCACTCGTTGCGAGCCGACTCATTCGCGGCCTGCTGTTCGGAGTGGCGCCGCACGACCCGCTGACGTTGGTCGGCGTTGCGCTGCTAATGGGCGCGATCGGCGTCGGCGCCTGCTGGCTCCCGGCGCTGCGTGCGGCGCGCATCGATCCGGCGGTCGCCATACGGGGGAGGTAATGCACATGTCCTGCACGCATTTCACATCGTGGGCTCGCGTAGTCGTCGCGACCGTCGTGCTTGCGCTGCCCGCGGTTCCGGTAGCTGACGTCGCCGCGCAAGCGGTTCCTGCAGAAAGTCGCCCCGCCACCCGGCCAGATGCGAACCGTCTCGGGTTCTCCCGTGAGCGGCTCGCGAGGATCGACAGCGCCCTGCTGCGCGCCGTGGATCGAGGGGAGATTGTGGGCGCCGTCGCACTCGTGATGCGGAATGGGCAGCCCGTGTACGAGACCGCGGTTGGATGGGCCGACCGCGAGGCTGGGCGGCGCATGAGGACGGACGCGATCTTCCGCATCGCATCCCAGACCAAAGCGCTGACGAGCGTTGCCGCGATGATCCTCCTCGAGGAAGGGCGGATTTCCCTCGGCGATCCGGTCGGTCGCTACATCCCGTCGTTCCAGCGGACCACCGTTGCGGTGCGCAGCGACACCGGCCGGGCGAGCATGCCGGCACGCCGTGCAATCACGATCCGTGACCTCCTCACCCACACCGCTGGCATCTCCTACGGCACCGACAGCCTGGTGGCCCCGCTGTATGCAGCGAAGGGGCTCGGATTGGCGGCGGGCTACGGCTGGTACACGGCCGACAAGAGCGAGCCGATCTGCGCGACGATGGAGCGGCTGGGGACCTTGCCATTCGTCGCGCACCCGGGCGAGCGGTTCGTGTACGGCTACGCGACCGATGTCCTCGGCTGCGTCGTCGAGCGCGTGGCGGGGCTGCCGCTCGATGAGTTCATCCGTCGGCGGATCACCGTGCC
The DNA here is from genome assembly GCA_031412375.1 of Gemmatimonadaceae bacterium. GTDB lineage: Bacteria > Gemmatimonadota > Gemmatimonadetes > Gemmatimonadales > Gemmatimonadaceae > JANPKQ01. The sequence continues at coordinate 5,993 of JANOCW010000151.1, forward strand.
GCTCCGCATGAACGACACCCACTTCTTCGTTCCGCCGGGGCAGGGAGCGCGCCTGGCCGCGGTGTACGCGAGCGCCGGCGATAGCGGAGTGGTGCGTGCACCGGATGGCGCCCGGGGGCAGGGACACTACGCCGAGGGGCCGCGTCAGAGCTTTGCGGGTGGCGCCGGGCTCGTGTCGACGGCCGGAGACTACGCCCGCTTTCTCCAGATGCTGCTCAACGGCGGGGCGCTCGACGGCGCGCGAGTGCTCGGGCCGCGATCAGTCGCGCTCATGACGACGAACCAGACGGATACTCTGTTCAACGCACGCGGGATCGGCTTCGGCCTGGGGTTCGAGGTGGTCGGCCGTGCGGGCGCCGACGGGCGGATGGAGTCCGTGGGGACGTATGGATGGGGTGGAGCATACGGCAGCCGATACTGGGTTGATCCCGTCGAGCGGCTCGTGCTCGTGTTCATGGTGCAGCAGATGCCGAACCGGAGCAATCTCGGCGGGCGGTTTCCCAATCTGGTCTATCAGGCGCTGATCGAGCCGCAACGGTAGGTCGCCGCCGCGCGGACGGCGCCGGGCGGGAGCGGCTCGATCAGAAGGTCAGCCGCGCGTTCACGCTGATGTTCCGCGGAGCGAGCGAGTAGTAGTACGGTTCCATCGCGCCAGGGTCTTCGCTGTTCGCGGCAGGCCCCGGGTACCCGCCGGTATAGACGCGCCGGTCGAGCACGTTGCGCAGCTGGACGAGCACCGAGTGTCGCCCCATTCGAACGGTGGCGCCGGCATCAGCGTACCACGAAGCAGGCACCACGAACCGGGCATCGTTCGTGTTGGTGAGCATCATCCGGGATGTGTACCGGCCATCGACATCGAGCGAGAACCACGACGCGAGATCCGCACGCACCCCGTGCCCGCTCACGAGCCTGGGCGTCATCAGCGCCGCCACGTCCTGGTAGTCAATGCCAGTGGCGTCGTCGCGATAGTCGCGGATTCTGGCATCGGTGATGGAGGCCGTGGCGACGATGCCCAGCCGCGGCGCGATGCGCCAGGTGAGGTCGCCTTCCACCCCGCGCCGGACGCTGCGTGGTACGTTCTTCCGGAGTACGTAGCCGATCTCGTTGATGCCGCCGATCGGAGCGATCTCATCTCGAAACTGCATCACGAACAGATTGGCTTGCACGCGAAACGCAGCTCCGCGCCAGATGAACCCTGATTCGATGTCGCGGACGGATTCCGCGCGCACGCGCGTCAGCGGCAGGAGGGACCGCGCGCTGATGCTATCCACGTCATCGGCACCGGCAAACATGTCGGCGCGGGTCGGCTCGCGGCCATTCATCCCCACCGCCGCATAGGTCGTGAGCCGGTCGGTCGCACGAAGGCTTGCGCCGACCTTCGGATTGAAGAACGCCCAGCGAACGGCTGCCGGGGACGTGCCCGTCGCTTCGTCCGGTCGGTAGCGAAAGCGCGCCGTACGCAGCTGCAGATCCCCGAAGAGCGTGGTACGCCCGCGCGTAAGCGAGCCCTTCGCGAACACGCTCTGCTCGCCCTTGTAGCCGGTGTTGTCATACGCTCGCGTCGTCAGGTCGGGCCGCAGCAGAAGCCAATGATCACGGTGGTAGCGTGAGACGTGGAACCCGACCGTCGCCGTCGATGCGTCGCCATTCCAGTCGAGCGCACTGATGATCCCGCCCCACCGCGACCGGAGGTTGTAGTTGAACGCTGCATCCGGATCGCCGGTCCCTGACGGCACATCGTACCAACCGCCGGCATCGAAGCCGTATGCGGTCGTCGCCACGCTCGAGCGATCGGACAGGGCGCGCGTCCACGCGACGCTGACGAGCGCCTGACGGAAACGATCGTCCACAGCATCGGCGGCGCCGTTGCCGTACGGGTTGTCACGCGGGGTGCGCCGCAGGACGGAAAGCGGCGATGCGAGGTATGCCTGCTCGTTCGAGGAGACGCCGAAGAGCACACTCGCCTTCACGACATTGCGGTCCCCGAACCAGCCGCCGCTGGCGAATCCGCCGTGGGAGCGGTTCCCGGAGTTGTATCGGAAGCCATCGGTGCGCTGCGCGGAGGCGCGCGCGTAGCCGGCGAATCCGTGGCGGAGACCGGACTGCCAGGATCCGGTCAAGCGGGAAGATCGGTAGGAGCCCCGCGTGAGCTGCACCTCGGCCCCCCGCGCGACACCGCCCACCGGAACCGACTCGAAGTTCACCGAGCCCGCGTACGACGCAACGCCATGTGTACTCGAGCCTACGCCGCGCTGCACCTGTACCGAGCCGATGCTGTTGGCGAAGTCAGGGAAATTGGAAAAAAAGAGCCCCTGATCCTCGGGCTCGTTCAGCGGGATGCCGTCGAGAGTGATGTTGATCCGCGTCTGGTCGATCCCGCGCAGGCGCATGTAGGAATAGTTCGACGCAGATCCGCTCTCGGAGTACGCCGTGATTCCCGGCGCCGCCTGCAGCAGGATGGGTGTCTCCTGTCCCGTGTAGCGCCGCTGGATCTCGGCGCGGCCGAGGGTCTTCTCCGAGATCGGCGCGGCGCCGCCCCGAATGGCAACGACCTGCACGGCCTCGAGGCGATGGGCACGCGCGGTACGGAGCGAGTCGAGCGTCGCCGAGTCGGCACTGGTGCGCAGCGTGTCGCGCGCCGCGGCAGGTGGCGGCGTTGCTTGAAGGACGAGTGCGAGTGTGAATGCCAGCACGTGGGAGCTCCCCTCTTTCGCGTGAACTGCGAGGGGAGCGGGCCGGCGGAGGGAGTGGGAGCGCTGCCAGTCGGCGACTGCGGCTCACGACGCGCCTGCACCAGTGACGCTCCCTTCGCTGGAATGACCCAGATCAGGTTCGACGGGTTTGATCTCAGCCCGCGCCATTGACTCGTGCGCAGGCACCCCGTGCCACTGTCCGACATGTTAAGCTGTGGCAGCGTGGTGGCGCAATCGGATCACGGTAGCCGCCGCGCTTCTCCTGGCTTTTTCCCCGCGTTCGGGGTAACGAGACCAATCGACCCCGCCAGCGTCGCGCGCGGCGCTGCGCGCAGTCTGGCTCGCACGTCGTCAGTCGACTCAACCACGAAGACAATGCGCCTGCTCCATACCGCCGCTGTCATCGCCGCCGCGAGTCTGATCACATCGGGCTCCGCCGAAACGCCGCTCCGCGTTATCCGGACCATGCCCGCAGGAGATGCCGATCCGACGGCGCCGATCTCCGTGACCTTCGACCGCCCCGTCGCCGGTTCGCTGGACCGATCGGTCGATCCGCGCACCGTGCTCCGGGTCGAGCCGGCCATCGCCGGACGGATCGAGTGGCGCGACCCCGTGACGGTTCGCCTCGTTCCATCCTCGCCACTCCGCGCGGACACGCACTACGCCGTTACCGTTGATACGACGTTCACCGCGATGGATGGCAGTCGGCTCGATGCACCGGTGCGGTTCGAGTTCAGGGTCCACGGGCCGACGCTGATCGGTGGACAGCCAGTGAGTGCCAACCAGACGGCCGACCACCTGACACCCGATCAGCGCTTCGAGCTCGTCTACTCGGCGCCCATCGACCCGGTCCGTCTAGCCGCCTCGGCGTATGTCGAAGGCGGTGCCCTTTGCGGTGGTCCGGCACTCTTTCGTCTCCGGGTAGTCGGCCAGCGAGCCATCACCGCGAATGACGAATGGCGGGTGCGCGGGGCCGGCGGACCCGAGCGCAATCGCGCCGCCGATTCCTTGCGCCGCGTCGTGCAGCTCGTCCCGGTGCAACCGTTGCCGCGCGGGTGCACGGCGCGCCTGGTCGCCCCGGTCGAGCTGGCCGCGGACCTCCCACAGGGTCTAGCCCGCTGGCCCTTCCGCACGTACGGAGATTTTCGACTCGCGCGCGCGGTGTGCAGCAACGAAACGTTCTGTCCCACGGGCCCGGTCCAGATCGAGTTCTCGACGCCCATGCGCGGCGCCGACGTCCAGCGGTCGGTGAAGCTTCTCCCGGGAATTCCCTTCGTCATCCGGGACACGTCGTCCGTTTCGACCAGGTGGACGCTCGACGCCCAGCTCGCTCCGACCAAGTCCTACGTCGTCGTCGTCGACACGTCCGCGCGCGATGCGTTTGGACAACGGCTGACCGGCAATCCCGCCATCCTCGTGAAGTCCACTGGCTACGAGCCGGCGCTGAGCTACCCCTTCGGCCGCCAGCTCGTCGAGCGCAAGGGATTCAGGACGCTGGCCGTGCAGCACGTCAACGTGGACACGATGGTCGCGCACATTGCGCCGATCCCCGACTCGCTCGAGGCGCGATTTCTCTCGCGGTACGGGTGGAGCGTGGGCGAGCTCTGGGATACCGTCGCCCCACACGCCGAGGTGAGGCGCATCGCCGTCGCTGGAGTCGCGGATCGGCCGCTGATGACCGGAGTTCCCGTTCCGGCGGTCGATGCGTCCCGACGCGGCGCGCCGACGTTGTACGCCGTGAAGATCCGTCCCGCCCGCGCCCCGGCGGCCGCCCCCGGGCGCTCCGGACAGGACAGTGATGCACCCGCGTCCATCGTGCAGGTAACCGACCTGGGTGTCACCGCGCGCATCGGCACTGAGGAAGGCATGGTGTGGGTGACGGGAGTGAGCGACGGCCTGGCCCGAGCCGGTGTGCGCGTCACGCTGCATGCGCCGAACGGGAAGGCTGTGGCCTCTGGCCTCACGAACCCGCAGGGGACCGTCCGCCTGGCCGGCTTTCGACCGGTCACCGCCGGCGACGATTGCGATGAGGACTGCGGCTTCGAAGGCTACGTCGCGGCGGCCCTCGGGACGGACCGCGCGCTCGTCGCCGTGAATCGATATGACCCCGACCTGAGCCCCTGGAACTTCGGCGTTCGTGCCGCCTATGGCGACGAGCGGTACGCCGTTGCTGGCGCTGTCTTCACCGAGCGCGGAATCTACCGTCCGGGCGAACAGGTTCGGGCGAAGGCAATCGTCCGGACGGGGTCTCTCGGAGCGCTCGCCAGTCCGGCGGCGGGAGACTCGGTGAAGTGGATCTTTGCCGATCGCGACGGCCAGCCCGTATCGGAGCGCACCACAGTGCTCTCGAGCTTCGGCACGTCCGACCAGACGCTCGACATCCCGGCCTCGGCGGCCGTGGGCCAGCACCAGCTCCGTATCCAGGTGCGCCGCGCCGGCGCATGGCGACAGGTGGCATCCGTGAGCTATCGCATCGCCGAGTATCGTCCACCCGAATTCCTCGTGGACATGACGACATCGGCGGCGCCAGCACATCCGGGAGATCGGTTCGCCGTCGGCGTGCGCGCCAGCTACCTGTTCGGTGCACCGATGGGTCGCGCCGCCGTGCAGTGGACCGCCCGTCGCGCCCCGCTGAGCTCATGGGAGCTGGAAATTCCCGGCACTGATGGGTGGCAGATCGGAGAGACAGGCTGGTGGTGGGATGACGACGGCGACGATGCCGGTACGACCGTTTTCGCAAGCGGCACGGACACGCTCGATGCGCGCGGTGAGCGAACGATCGCCGCGACCGTTCCTCCTGGTGGCGGGACCCGCGCAGCCCGCGTCACGATCGAGGCGTCCGTGACCGACGTGAACAGGCAGTCCGTGGGCACGACGACGTCCGTCATCGTCCACCCTGCCGCTTTTTACATCGCGGCGCGTTCGCAGGGCGAGAGCTGGTTCTGGAAGGAAGGGGAAGCGCAGCGCATCGCGGTTCGCGCGGTGCGCCCGAACGGCTCGGCACAGGCGGGCGTGCGGGTACGCGGAACGCTCGTCAGGCGGGAGTGGCACCAGGTGCGGCGCGTGCGCGGCGGGATGTCTCAGCTCGTCGGCGAGTGGGTGAGCGACACGGTGGCTCGCTGCTCGGCGACCACGGCGCCCGACGCGTCCTCCACCTGTGCGCTGACGCCACGTGCCGGTGGGATGCACATGGTTCTGCTCGAGGCGGTCGACGCGCAGGGCCGGCGCTCCGCCACGAGCTTTGGGCGTTGGGTCGCGGGGGCTGGGTACGTGCCGTGGAGCGACGAGACGCAGTTCAAGATGGAGGTGATCGCCGATCGCGATCGGTACTCAGTCGGAGACACGGCGACGGTAATGCTCGCCTCGCCCTTCACCAACGCGGAAGCGTGGGTGACGGTCGAGCGCGAAGGCATCATCGAGCAGCACCGCCTTCGGCTCACCTCCGGCTCGACGACGCTGAAGCTTCCCATTACGGAGGCCTACGTGCCGAACGCATTCGTCTCCGTCGTGGTGGCGCGTGGGCGGAGCGAAGCTCCCGGGAAGCTCGACGATCCGGGACGTCCGACGATCCGCGTGGGCTATGCCGAGCTGCGCGTGACACCCGAGGTCAAGCGCCTCGCGGTTCGCGTCGAGCCGCTCGCTGCCGAATATCGCCCCGGTGACACTGCACGCGTGCGCGTCGCGGTTCGCGACCGACGCGACGTCGGCGCGCGAAGCGAGGTGACGCTCTGGGCAGTGGACGAAGGCGTGCTCTCGCTGACGGGATACAAGACTCCCGACCCGATCGACCTGTTGTATCGCGCACGCGGTCTTGGAATGCGGCTCGCGAGCAACCTCGTGGCCGTTGCCCCGCAGATCCCGGACGGCGAAAAAGGCGCGCGCGCCGCCGGAGGCGGAGGCGGAGGCGAAGGGGGCGACATTCTCCGCTCGCGCTTCAAGACGACGGCGTTCTTTCTCGGCTCCGTCGTCACCGATGCGCAGGGGAACGCGGTGGTGAGCGCGGCGCTCCCCGAGAATCTCACGACGTTCCGCCTCATGGCGGTCGCGGTGACCGCTGCTGACCGGTACGGAAGCGGCGAGTCGAAGCTGCTCGTCACACGTCCGCTCGTTGCGCGGCCGGCACTGCCGCGCTTCGTTCGTCCGGGCGATGAGGTGATCGCCGGTACGGTCGTGAATCGGCGAGACGGCTCGGCGAGCCCTGTTCGCGTGACGGCCGTGGCCGACGGACTCCGGCTCGAGGGAGACGCGCAGCGCAACGCCACGCTCGCTGCGGGACGAGGCGCCGAGGTGCGCTTCCGCTTCCGCGCGCAGCCGGGGGACAGCGCGACATTCCGGTTCGACGTCCGCGGTGGCGCGGACGCCGACGCCGTGCGACTGCGCATCCCGATCAAGCCCGATCACCATCCACGGTCGCACACCATTGCGGGGATCGTTCGCGACAGTGCGACGGCGGAGTTCCGCCTTCCCGCGGACATCGATCCTGCGCGCTCACGCATCTCGTTGAGCCTCGGGTCGTCGCCGCTCGCGATCGTCCGCGGAATTCAGCAAGATTTGCGCGTGTACCCTTACCAGTGCACCGAGCAGATCGTGAGCACTGCCGCGCCGATCATTGCTCTCCTCCGGGCGGAACGGGCACTCCCCGGGACGCAGGCGGCGTCCAGCGGTCGGACAGAGATCGAGCGTGCGGTGTCGATCATCGCCCGTCGCCAACGCGCCGACGGCGGCATTGGCTATTGGGGGTCCGACGACTGGAGCACCCCGTGGCTGAGCGCGTACGCGGGTTCCGTCCTCCTCGACGCTCGCGAGCTCGGGATCGCGGTGGACCAGGGACTGATCGATCGACTCGCCGATTACCTTCGCGCGACGCTGCGCGGCGAGATCCAGCTCGCTGCGACACCGGTCAGTGCGTGGTACGCGTCGCGTGAGATGCGGCTCGCGGATCAGGTTGCGTCCGTCGATCTGCTCAGCCGCCTCGGCAAGCCCGACGTCGGCGCCGAAAACGAGCTGGTGCGAATGGCTCCGCAGCTCGCGCGGGAAGATCGCATCCGGTTGGCCGAGACGGTGCACCGGCGTGGCGCAGTTGGGCCGGCGCGCACGCTGATGGCCTCCGCGTGGGCGGACGTGACGATCGAAGGGCGGCGCGCCGTGCTCGCAACGGCGCCCGGGCAGATGTACTTCCCGTCACGCGTTCGAGAGGAAGCGCGACTGCTCACCGCAACGCTGGCGATCGAGCCGACCCATGCTCTCATCGGGCCGCTCGTCGAGACGCTGGTCGCGCAGGGGCGCGCGGGCCAGAGCTGGATGTGGAACACCCAGGACCACGCCTTTGCGGTGAACGCACTGGCGGCATTCGAGCGCCGACAGCAGGAGGCCGGTGTCCGAACGCTGCGCGTGCGCAGCGGAAACCGCGTGTTATGGTCGTCGCGCGGGGCGAGAGCCACAACCCCGGACACCGCCGTCGCACTCGAGGGACTCCTCGCGCGCGCCAGCGAGGGCCAGCGGGCGCTCACGCTGTCACTGGAGGCACAGGGCGCTGGCGGCGCGCCGGCGTACTATTATCTCACCGTGACTGAAGTGCCGCTGCGGCCGCCCGTACGTCCCGACGACGCAGGTATCCGCGTCGAGCGATGGTACGAGAGCTACGCGACATCGCAACCCGTCACGAGCATCACGGAAGGCGAGCTCGTTCGCGTGCGCCTCAAGGTCACCGTCTCCGCCGAGCGACGCTTCGTCGTGCTCGATGATCCTCTCCCCGCCGGCCTTGAGGCGATCGACTTGAGCCTCCGCACCGCGTCATCACTGCCCGCACCGCTGGCGACGGCGGCCGGTGCCGGCACCCGGGAGGACGCCGTTGAGCCGAGGGGCTGGGGCTACGGTCGATGGGATGCCGGCTGGTGGACTCCCTGGGAGCATCGCGAGATCCGCGATGACCGTGTCGTGTATTCGGCGGCACTACTCTGGCCGGGCACGTACACCGCGAGCTATGTCGCGCGGGCGACAACACCGGGAGTCTTCATCCGTCCGCCCGCGCACGCCGAGGAGATGTACAATCCGGCGGTGCAGGGACGCAGCGATGGAGGAACATTCACCGTTCGCGAGCGGCCGCCGCGATGAGGAAGGGCTGGCGCTGGCCTCGCCACCTTCGCGCAGGCGCCATCGCGTCGGTGGCATTTGTCGCGGCGGCATCGGTCGGCACGGTGATCTGGATTCTGCTTCCATTGCCTGAGAGCGCGACGCTGCCGGACAGGACAGCGGGCGTCCGCATCGAGGACCGCAACGGAACACTGCTGCGCTCGACGCGAGGCGCGGACGGCAGCCGCATGCAGTGGGTGCCCTACGGCGAGATGGATCCGGATCTCATCCTTGCATTCGTGGCCGTCGAGGATCGTCGCTTCTGGGATCACCGCGGCATCGACACCC
>JANOCW010000152.1:0-12436 GCA_031412375.1 Gemmatimonadaceae bacterium
ATCGTAGTACAGGTCGATCTTCCGCACATAGCCGAGCGTCTCGCGATAACGCCAGCGCGGCACGGTCGGCGCGATCGTCTCGATATTGGACCACCGCGCATGATCGAGCTGCTGCGCGCGCGCGGTTGCCGTGGCGCGGCCGATCGTCCCCTCGCCCGCGTTGTAGCTGCCATACATGTATCGCAGGCGCTCTTCCTCGGTGATGTCCTTCGACCAGAGCTTCCACAGATACCGGTTGTGCATGACGCCGGCCGCGATGTTCCATTCGGGATCGTTGATCTCGCCGAACTCGGGCCGCTTCGACTGGATCATCTTGTAGGTCGAGGGCATGAGCTGCATCAGCCCGCGCGCACCGACGTAGCTCGTCGCGTTCGGATCGAGATTGCTCTCGGCCATCGCCTGCGCCTTGAAGTGCGTCCAGTCGAAGGCGGGTCCGAAGTATCGCTTCGAGTACTTCTGGAACGTGTCATCGTACTGGCTCGTCGCCTTCGCCGCCGCACGTGCTTCCGCCGTGCGCTCGATCGCCCGGCCCACCTTTTTCACCGCCGCCGGTTGGGCATGCGCGGTACCCACGCTGACGCACAGGCTCAGCGCGGCGATCGCCAGGCGTGGCTTCCACCGGCGCAGGGCGGTCCGCTTAGCCGAGTGCATTGCCGACGATGATCGCGATGGAGAGGAAGAGCGCGGCAATGAAGATCGCCACGGCGATGTTGCCCCGCTTCAGCTCCTCCGGAAAGTCCACCTGCGGCGTGAAGTGGTCGATGACCCGATAGCTCGAGTACATCAGCAGCACACCGAGGATGGCGTATCCGAAGTTGAGCGCGATGATGGAAAGCTCCACGTATCCTCCCTGAATCGATTCGTGACCGACACGTTCGAACTGCCGCGCCGCTGCCTCGGGAAAAACGTCCGGAATCCCGAGTGACGGCAACATTACCTGCAGCGCATAGACGCTGCAATCAACCCGACCGCGGGCTGATTGCCACGCCGTCCACTGCGATACTACGGGCGATGGATTGAAATGTCGTCAGCCATCTCCCGAGAGCAACCGACCAGCCTGCGGAGCCGCGCCCGCTGCAAGTGGTGGTCCAGCGCAACCGGGGCTGGAATGCGCCCGCACTGTGTACTCGGCGTTCGTCGTCAACCGCGCATCGTTGGTCGCCACAACGACTTGGTGCGGAGTGGGATTGCGCACCCATGGAACGCCACAGTGCCGCGTCATATGATGGATGTGCGCGCAGTGCACGAGCGTCGACCGACGCCGCGCCGCGCGCACCGGCACCCACCGGGTTCATCTACCGGGAGATCGTGATCCATGGAATTCCTGCTCATCCCGCTCGCGCTGGCCGCGGGCTACGTTTTTTCCAGCCTGCGCGTGCTCAACCAGTACGAGCGCGCGGTTGTCTTCTTCCTCGGTCGCTATGAGGAAACAAAGGGCCCGGGACTGATCTTCGTCCCGACGTTCCTCTCGCACATGAAGCGCGTGTCGCTGCGCGTCGTCGCGGTCGACATTCCTCCACAGGACGTCATCACCCGCGACAACATCTCGGCGAAGGTGAACGCGGTGCTGTACTTCCGCGTGCAGGAGCCTGCGCTCGCCGTCATGGAGATCCAGGACTACCTGTATGCGACCGGGCAGCTCGCGCAGACGACGCTCCTCTCCGTGCTCGGGCAGGTCGAGCTCGATGAGCTGCTCGCGGATCGTCGGAAGGTGAACGAGCTGCTCAAGCAGATCATCGAGGAGCGCACCGATTTCTGGGGCGTCGAGATCTCCGCCGTCGAGATCAAGGACGTGCAGCTCCCGGACGGGATGCGCCGTGCGATCGCGCGTCAGGCCGAAGCGGAGCGCGAGCGGCGCGCGAAGGTGATCAATGCGCAGGGCGAGCTGCAGGCCTCCGAGACGCTGGCGCAGGCGGCGCGGATGCTGTCGAGCCAGCCAGCATCGCTCCAGCTGCGCTATCTCCAGACAGTCAGCGAGATCGCTGCCGAGAACAACTCGACGACGCTGTTCCCGATTCCGATCGAGATGTTCAGCGCGTTCCTGCGGAAGCCCGACGATTCGATCGCCGCGGCGACGCCGGCGGGCGCCGGACTCCCGCCAGTGGCCGCGCCAACCGCACTTGCTGCGGGGAGCCTGGCCGAGGGGCTGCCGCAGATCCGGTTCGAACCGGCGAAGGTGCCGAGGTAGCGGAAGGAGGGAACCCGACGCGGACCGCTTGGCGTTATGCTCCATCCCACGACGCACCGGCACGAGCAAACCGTGCCGGTGCGTCAGGGAGAGCGACCATCATTCGAGGGAGGGGGAGTGGCGAGTAAATCGGCGACGATCACGAAGATCGCGGGCATGATGCGGGAAATGGACTTCTGCATGCTCACGACGCAGGCCGGCGACGGCCAGCTCCGGGCGAGGCCGATGTCGAACAATGGCGAAGTGGAGTTCGATGGCGACGTCTGGTTCTTCAGCGCCGCCGACAGCCGGAAGGTCGAGGAGATCGAGGCCGAGCCGCGCGTCGAGCTGAGCTACAGCGATACGAAGCGGTTTCTCTTCATCTCGATGAGTGGCGAGGCGGAAATCGTGCGCAGCGTGAAGAAGAAAGAGGAGCTCTGGGTGGAGGAGCTCGAGCGCTGGTTCGATGGCGGCCCGGAAAGCGAGGACATCGTCCTCATCAAGGTGACGCCGAACGTCGTGTCGTACTGGGACGGTGAAGACGGCGGGGAGCTCACGCTCGACTGAGTCCGCCTCCGTGACCTACCGCCGACGCCCGTCAGCGTAGACGGGCACGAGAAACGTCCCGGCGTAGTCCACGCCGGGCGTCTCGACTTTCAGCTCGAGCTCCCAGTATCTCGGCGGCCGCTCGGAGAGTGCGGTGCCTGGCAACCCGTCGGGCACGGCAAACCGCCACACGTATGCTCCGCGTTCCAGCTCCGCGCGCTGTGTGGCTGACCACAGCTCGTAGGCAACGACGACCTTGGAGCGATCCTTTCCGGTTCCCCGCATCTCGTATCGCTCCTGCACGCAGCGGAGGAGCGCTTCGGGAGCATCGACCGCGGCGAGCAACGGTGGGCGTGTGAGCTGCAGCTCGACGTCGCTGCCTGGCCGCATCGGAAACCGGCGAAAGCGCAGCGTCGACCCACCGAACTTCGCGCGCCGCGCGACCAGGTAGATCGCCCACCACCCGCAGCCCGCCACGAGGCAGTCCATTATGCCCGCGGCGATGGCGAAGGGCAGTGGGCGCTCGGGTGAGAAGAAGCCGAGCCAGTTGAACGGCACCGCGAACAGCGTAAGGAACGCGGTGATCCAGATCGCGCGGCCAATGCGGCGCGCGGAATCATCCCGGCTGCCGGATTCATTCCACGGATGATCCCACACCCACGGCTCGCGGATGTGTGTCGACCGGAGCCGACCCGCGCGTCGCGTGACCCGGAGGCCGGCGATTCCGTGCACGACGAAGGACAGGCCCGCGATGGCGAACAGCGCACCGATGACGGGTCCGAGCCAGCGCGGAACGCCGGGTGATGCGTTCAGTTTCTCCAGCCACGCGAGGATACCCACGGAGCTCCCGACGACAACGAAGATCGACCCGAAGCCGATCGCGGGGAGTGCATGGATGGTGGACCCGCTGCGATCCGTGTGATTGGAGAGCGGTCGGCCCGGGGCGGCGTCGGACGTCGGGGTGTACTCGCCCATCTTTCGGACCATCATCTTCACGGTGGCGCTCCGGGTCGGATCCAATGAAAGACGATCCCGGGAGAGCCGGTGCAACGCTCGAGTCGCCGACGCAGGCGGAGCCGACCGTCCGACTAGCGTCCGAGCGGCCGCGCCGGGCAATGTTACGGTATGCCCCCGCTGACCTTTCTTGCGATCGACGACGAACCACAGATCCGACGGGTCGTGCGGCATGCGCTCGAGGCAGACGGCACGCGGATCCTGGAGGCGGCGACCGGACGTGAGGGGATCGATCTGGCCGCCGCCCAACGACCCGACCTCATAGTGCTCGATCTTGGCCTGCCCGACATGTCGGGCGCCGACGTGTGTCGCGAGATCCGCGTCTGGTCCACCGCGCCGATCGTCGTCCTCTCGGCGCGCCACTCCGACCAGGAGAAGGCCGCGTTGCTCGATCTCGGCGCGGATGATTACGTGACCAAGCCCTTCAGCACGATCGAGCTCCAGGCCCGTGTGCGGGCGCAACTACGACGGGCGCGCCACGCTCAACAGGATGCACCCGACGCGCGCATTGAGACCGATGGCGTCGCGATCGATCTCGTGAAACGGAACGTGACGCGTGACGGGGCATCGGTGCACCTCACGCCCATCGAGTGGGAGCTCCTGCGTGTCCTGGCCCTGAACGCAGGCCGGACGATGACCCACCGCCACCTGTATCAGGAAGTTTGGACCCGTGCGCACGGCGATGCGCAGCAGCACCTGCGAGTGCACGTTGCAAGTCTTCGCCGGAAGCTCGAACGGGATCCGGTGAGACCACGCCTGATCATCACCGAGCCGGGCGTCGGATACCGGTTCGAGTCCGGCCGCTAGCGTGTCGCACGAGACCGGACCGGCGCGACGTCACGCCGCGAGCCTCCGCTCGCAGTGGGCGTCCTGGTTCGCGATACTCGCGGGTGTCACAGTGGGCATGCTCGCCGTTCGCGAATCGCTCGACAAGGCGCACGTTGCCCTCGGGTACCTCCTCGTCGTGCTTGGTGCCAGCTCGCGGGGCGGGCGCGCACTCGGGCTCAGTGTCTCCGGCGTCGCGTTCCTGAGCTTCAACTTCTTCTTCCTCCTTCCCCACTACACGCTCGTCATCGCCCACCCGCTCGACTGGCTCATCCTGTTCGCGTTCCTCGCGACCGCGAGCGTCGCGGCGCAGCTGCTGGCGCGCGCGCGGAGCGAGGCTCGCGAGGCAGAGCAGCGCGCCATGGAGATCGATCGACTGTCATCGCTCGGCGCCGAGGCGCTCAATGCCGGTCGAGCCGATGAAGCGCTGGTCGCCGTCGCCGAGATGATTCGCACGACGCTCGGCGTCGCGCGCTGCGAGATCCATCTCCGGGCGGCGGGTGGCGAGAGGGTGACGCTCGCCGCGGCAGCGGGAGCGACCCTGCCCGCGGACGAGGATTTGGTCACGTTCGCGGGCGCGTCGCTCGTGGAGTGGGTCGCGCGGAGCGGTCGTCGGGCCATCGTGCGCGCCGACGGTACCGTCCGGATCGAGGCCGCTGCAGATGCGGGCGAGCCTCCGCTCGCGCTGGCCGACGCCCACACGCTGCTCGTCCCGCTGCGCGTGCGCGACCGCGCGGTCGGTGTGCTGCGAATCGCGCACTCCGCGACGATGACGCTCGATCACGCCCAGCAGCGCTTTCTCACGGCGCTCGCCTATTACGCCGCACTCGGTGCTGAGCGAGTGCGGCTCGTCGCCGAGGCGGAGGACGCCGAGGTGCTGCGTCAGGCGGGGCAGCTCAAGGACGCGCTCCTCGCTTCAGTCTCGCATGACATCCGTACGCCGCTCACGACGATCAAGGCACTGGCACACGACCTTGGTGCGTCCGGGGATGAACGCGCGATCATCATTGAGGAGGAAGCGGATCGACTGAATCGGTTCGTCGCCGATCTCCTCGACCTGTCGCGCATTACCGGCGGAGCGCTCACGGTCACTCCGGAGATCACGGCGGCCGACGATCTCCTCGGTGCGACGATCCAGCGCGTCTCGGGCGCGCTCGATGGCCGGACGCTCAACGCTTCGATCGAGGAGGGCGAGCCCCTCCTCGTGGGCCGATTCGACTTCGTGCACTCGCTCCGCGCGCTCGGCAACTTGGTGGAAAACGCCCTGAAGTACTCGCCACGCGGCGGCGTCGTCGACCTCAGTGCGCGTCGGGTGAATGGAATGCTGGAGTTCGCCGTCGCCGATCGGGGTCCGGGTGTGGCGCCGGCGGAGCAGGACCGCATTTTCGAGCCTTTCTACAGGCCATCCGGTACGGCGCCTGATATCGGTGGTGCGGGTCTGGGGCTCTCGATTGCGCGGCGTCTCGCGGAAGCCCAGTCGGGCAGCGTCGCGTACGAGCCGCGCGATGGCGGTGGCAGCGTCTTCGTCCTGCGGCTTCCGGCCGCCGACCTCGCCGATGTCCCGGACGGCTCGATGGCGAGATCTTTGTGAAATCTTAACGCCGTCGTCCTGCATCTTTGTGCGGTCTTCACGCCGCCTTCGGTAGCGTAGGTGTGCGCCGAACGCGGCGCTTCGCATCCCAGGCGCACTATCTGATGAAGACAGACAGCGACCGATCGATACTACGATCTGCAGGGAGCCCGAGTCGGGAGTCGATTGGCACGGGAGACGCCCAGTCCGGCGATCGTCGGCGACCGCCCCCGCGCACGGGCGGCGCCCCGGCAGAGCCGCACTATCAGCATGTCGAGGCCGATCCGCACGGACGTCGCCTCGCGATCCTCACCCTGACGGCGCTCGGCGTCGTGTATGGAGACATCGGGACCAGCCCGCTCTACACCATGAAGGAAGTGTTCGCCCACGAGTACGGTCTCGTGCCGAATGTCGCCAACGTGTACGGCATCCTGTCACTCATCGCGTGGTCGATCATCCTCGTGGTCGTGGTCAAGTACCTGGTCTTCATCCTTCGCGCTGACAACCGGGGTGAGGGTGGCGTGCTGGCGATGCTGGCATTGGTCCTCCAGCAGAAGCACCGCACGGAGGATCGAGGACGACGCAAGATGCTGATCCTGCTCGGCGTGTTCGGCACGGCACTGCTCTACGGCGACGGAATGATCACGCCCGCCATCTCGGTACTCGGCGCGATGGAGGGGCTCAAGGTGGCTACGCCGGCTCTCGAGCGTTTCGTGGTGGCCGGTACCGTCGTGATTCTCTTCACGCTCTTCATGTTTCAGCGATTCGGGACGGGACGGGTCGGAAAGGCGTTCGGTCCAATCACGCTCGCCTGGTTCCTGACGATCGGCACGCTTGGCCTGCTGGAGATCGTCCGTTCGCCGCGCATCCTCATTGCCGCCAATCCGTGGTATATGGTGCAGTTCTTCACCGAGCATGGATTCATCGGCTTCGCGGTGCTCGGGGCGGTCTTCCTGGCGGTCACGGGTGCGGAGGCGCTGTATGCCGACCTTGGTCACTTCGGCAAGAAACCGATTCGCATCGCGTTCTTCGCGCTCGTGCTGCCATCGCTGCTGCTCAACTACTTCGGCCAGGGTGCGCTGCTCCTTCGCGACCCGGCGGCAGTCGCCAACCCGTTCTATTTCCTGGCACCGCGCTGGTTCCTGATTCCGCTGCTGGTCATTGCCACGCTCGCGGCCATCGTCGCATCGCAGGCACTCATCTCCGGCGCGTTCTCGCTCGCCCGACAATCCGTGCAGCTCGGATACAGTCCTCGCCTCACGATCGTGCACACGTCGGAGCGCGAGCACGGGCAGATCTACGTTCCCGAGGTGAACACGGCGCTGATGATCGGGACGCTGCTCATCGTGCTGGCGTTCCAGTCGTCGGGCGCGCTCGGCGCCGCCTACGGCATCGCGGTCACGGGGACGATGGCGATCACCACGATCCTGTTCAGCGTGATCGCCCGCGTCCGCTGGAAGTGGCCGATGTGGCGCGTCGTCGCCATTACTGCGTTCTTCCTCGCCTTCGATCTCGCCTTCCTTGGTGCGAATGCGCTGAAGATCCAACGCGGCGGCTGGGTGCCGCTCGCCATCGCAATGGCGATCCTGACGGTGATGACCACGTGGAAGACCGGTCGCGACCTTCTCGGTGGTCTCATGCGGCAGGCGACGCTGCCACTGGACCTCTTCCTCGACGACATCGGGCGGAACCCGCCGCATCGCGTGAATGGAACGGCGGTGTTCATGACATCAGATCCAGAAGGAGCACCCGTCGTCCTGCTGCATCACCTCAAGCACAACAAGGCGCTGCACCAGCAGGTGGTGCTGCTCGCGGTGAGCTCGGTCGAAGTTCCGGATGTCGAGGACGTGGATCGGGTTCGTGTCGTGGCGCTCGAGCACGGGTTTTTCCGCGTGACCGCGAAGTACGGGTTCATGGAGACCCCGAACGTGCCGGAGATCATCGCGCTCTGCGTCGAACAGGGACTTCAGACCCGGGCGCAGGAGACCAGCTACTATCTCGGGCGCGAGCGACTCATCCCGACGGGACAGGCGAAGATGGTGCGCTGGCGCAAGAAGCTGTTCGTGTTCCTGGCGCGCAACGCCCAGTCGGCCACCCAGTTCTTCGGCCTTCCACCGAACCGTGTCGTGGAGTTGGGATCACAGATAGAGTTCTGACGGACCAACCCCTTTCCAAACGCTTGCGGCCGACGCCATTGTAGGAGCGGTACTGACAGTAGCTCGCTCGCCATCGGCGGGGTGGACTTGAGGACGATCGTGCTTGCCATCGGAGTGATGACGTGATGCTGCTCCTGCTCAGCGCCGCGCTGACCGGCCTCCCTGTCGCCGTCGGCTTCGCGCGCATTCATCCGCAGCCGGCGACCTGAGATGCCGTCGATCGGGTGGGACGATCGCCACCCCACCGACCGTGTCGTCGTCGTGTCCGCGGGTTTTGGTGTGTGGCAGGGCAGCCGGCATGTCGCGTCGGCTCGGTGGAGCGATGTCGTGCGGGTGCGCGCCTTCACACGCGACGAGGCCACGACCGGCCGGGTCTACGTGACACTCGTACTGCGCGGTGGCGGGGAAGTGTCGGTCCACGAGGCGTTGCCGGGCTACCAGTCGTTTCTCGCAGCCGCCGAGACGGCGTTGCCCGGCATGCGACTGCGGGCCGAGTGGCTCACGTCGGTGCAGGAACCCGCAGGTGCGACGGACGAGACGGTGCTGTTCGAGCGAAATCGGCCTCGCGGGGTGTAGGGGACCACGCCTGTTCGGGTGGCGATGCGCCAGGGCTTCATGGTTCCGCGGAAGGGCGACTGTGAGTGCCAGCCGAGGAGCGACGCGACGGGCCTCCCCTGATCCATCGACTGCACGAAGGGCCTGTGGAATAGAATGGAAGGTGGAGGGTCGCCAGGACTGTGGCTGCCGGCCATCTTATGCAGCGCTGCTGCGCAGGATAAGCCGGGATCAGACTGTGATTCGGCGCTGGGCAGCAGTACGAAGAGAATTGGACAGTTCTGTCTAATTGGCGTTAGGCCGATGCTGAGCTGTCGCTCGATCTGGATTCCACACTAGATTCTCAGAGTCCCTCTCCGGATCTCCGCATGGTCGATCGCAACGCACAAGCTGTCGCTGACCAACTGCTCACTCTTCCAGCGCAAGATCGAGCGCGCCTGGCGGCGCTCCTCCTCGCGAGCCTTGAAGGCGCCGATAGCGATGCGAGCGCCGCGTGGGATGCAGAGATTAGCCAGCGGTCGGAGCAGTTGGCCGCTGGCGATGTGCAGGGTGTGCCGGCGGCCGAGGTCTTTGCCGAAGTCGAGCGCCGCCTCCGGGCGTGAGGGTCGCGTTTCACCCGGCGGCCGCCGCGGAGTTCCGTGCTGCGGTTGAGTACTATGATGCCGCACTGCCGGAGCTGGCGCGTCGGTTTTACCAAGCGGTCCGTCACGCCACTCAGCTAGCGTCAGAGCATCCGGAGGCCGGGTCGCCACGGGCTCCGAACGGGGTCCGGCGGATCCTGGTCATTGGCTTTCCGTATGACGTGGTTTATTGGCGCCGCGATGCGGCGGTCGAGATCATTGCGGTAGCGCATCAGCGGCGCCGTCCGAACTATTGGCGGGATCGCGGACGCGCATGATCCCGCGCGGTGCACGGCCTAACGTTCGTTGCAGCAGACAGGGCTATCCTGAAGCTCGCGCTGCGCGCTCGCATTTATTGGAAGCCCTGCAGCTGAACTTTGGCGTTAGATGGCCATCGAGACATGAAATGCTTGCTCCGATCACACGGCAGCTCCGGCGTGACTCGTAGTCTCACGTAGGCAACTCTGGAGGAGACCTGCTGCAACGCGCAAACCGTCGCATGAGATGCCACATTTGGCTGGTCGCCGCCCTCGCCGTGGCCGCCCCAGCAGTCGGGCAGCAACCGACGCCGGTCCCCGAACGGTTGATGATCGGGCCGGAGGAGTATCTGCGAGCTCCTCGCCCCTTCCCGACGGACCTTAGTGCGACGAGCACTCGGCTCGATTCGGTCCGCGCTGGGAATCTCGCGCCGAGGAACTGGGGGATGGCGAATGCGCGGCCATGTCGCGCGGTCGCACTCGTTGATACGGCGGGTTGGCAGAGGAACGACGGGCTGCCGCTGCCGGCGGAATTCGCACGCGATTCGTCGTTCCGCTCGTATCATGGAGGGCTGAAGTGGAAGGCGGGGGATCTCGGGCTCATTATTCAGAATGGCTGGTGGGGCGTCGCCTACGATTCCGCCGACTATCTCACGTCGTGCCGGGTGCAGGCGCGCTCAGGCGAGTACATCGTAAGCCAGGCCAGAACTCCGACCGGCTTCGAGTTCCGCGCCTTCCCGTGGGACCCGCAGTGGCGGCCGAGCGGCGCGATCGTGGGGCATGCATCGACGGAGGAGCGGCTACGTATCCTCTGGACCGCGTTCCTCGCCATGGTTCCACCCCGCTGCGGTTACATGACCGGGGGGCCGGTGCGGGACCCGCGAGCGCCGCCATGCTAAGGGCGACGGCGACGGGCGCTGCCGGCAGACAGCGACACCGTCCCTTCGTCGGTGACGAACGCGCGCTCTGTATGCTGAATGATCAAGAACATCGGTAACACATCAGTCCGAGGACATCGGTAACACTTGCTTGCTCTTGTTGCCTGATGTTCGGCTGCGGCCCGGCGAGGACAGCCCTCATTTCGTCCTACTGAATCAGGGGATAGAATGAGGCGCATGATGGCTAACGATCGCTGCAGCCGACGAGCCTACCATAGGCTCGCCGCGCTCGCATTTTGTAAGCAGCCCCGCAGCTGAGCTCGGGCGTCAGGGGGATGCACATGTGAGGGAACGATCATGACGGGGTCATTCGGAGAATGGTTGCCGGACCGTCCGAACACGCTGGTCATCGCGTGCTCAGACGGACGGCTTCAGGAGGCGACCGACGAGTTCCTCACACACCACCTGCAGGTCACGCGGTATGATCGATTCTATGTGCCTGGGGGTGCGGGTGCGCTCGCGGC
Source organism: Gemmatimonadaceae bacterium (assembly GCA_031412375.1). Taxonomy (GTDB): domain Bacteria; phylum Gemmatimonadota; class Gemmatimonadetes; order Gemmatimonadales; family Gemmatimonadaceae; genus JANPKQ01. The sequence continues at coordinate 11,113 of JANOCW010000152.1, forward strand.
AAGTGGGCGAGACTTCCTACGCGCACAACAGCTTCGGCGCGAGTGCCGGTACCTAGTCGACCTGCATGCGGTTCGCCATATCGTCATGCTGTTTCATGGGCCGTCGATTGGCGGACCGCTTGCGGCCGCGTGCGCTGACTACCGGCGGAAGCTGCCATGGGCCTCAGTAGCAGAGTTGCGCGGCCGCCAGGAGCAGGACGCGGAGGAACTGGGCCGAATCCGCGAAGACTGGGCTGGCGCGGCGGCAGTGGCGTTCCACCGATGTGAGGTCGATAGCCGCAGTGTCATTCGTTTTGCTGATCTGGCCGCGGATGCGCGGAGCCGCCTTGGTTCAGAGTTGCAGCGCCGCACCACCTAACGTGCGTTGCAGCTGTCGAACGCGCTGTGGTGGCGGCTTCGCCGGGGACGGCTCAGTCGAACTCGCCCGCTTGGTCCGCCACGAAGCCGTCGAGCGACGTTATGTCGGCGTAAACGAGTCTCGCCATGTGGACTCAGCGTGCGCCGTGACACGGTCCCACGCAAGCGCAGCCTTCATCACGTAGGCGGTCGTCATCGTTGGGCTGCCATACGAATGCAGCCGAGACGGACGGATGAACGAGCAGCTCGGCCACGAGTCGCCGTCTCCGTTCTCGTCCAGCCAGGTGCGCGCCCGCGCGGCCCGGCCGGCATCCGCGCTTCGGACGTCGCCTGACGGCTGTGCGACTGCCAAGCCAAGGAGCCCGAGCGCGGTGCTGAGCGCGTCACCCGAGCGGCTCGACGGCTGGGGCCAGCTCCCGTCTGAAAGCTGGCTGGCGCGGATGAAATCGGCCGCGCGCGCAAGGGAGCCGGCGCGCGGCCGGAGCTGGCGAATGAACCGCGCGCATGCGTAGGTGCCGTAATACGGTCCGAAGTACCAACGGCATGACCAGCTCCCATCCGGTTGCTGGCATCGCTCAATGTATTCCGCGCCACGGTGACACTCGGTCTCGAATCGCGTCGCATCGTACAGCGTCAGCGCGTAGAGCAGATTTGCCATCACCTCGGCGTCGGGGCCGGTTCCCCACTTCTCGCGCGCTGCATCGAACTGCCGCTCCTGCTCCGCGGTGCGGTCGCGGGCGGGAATGATCCACGTCTCGAACGAACCGTCCGCGCCGACGCAGTCGCGAAAGAGCACCCGCAACGGCAGTGACGCGTGTTCGTCGGCCAGCGCGGTGTGACCCGAACGCGCGAGAACCTGGATGACCTGCCCAAGGTCGTCCGCGTCGGGAGGTAATTCCGGCAAGCCCGGAAAGTAGGACCACCCGCCGAAGCCCCGCATGAGGCGTTGACCGACGAGGTACATCGC
>JANOCW010000153.1:0-2261 GCA_031412375.1 Gemmatimonadaceae bacterium
TGCCGCGGCGGTGACGAGGGCGGGTCTGCGCGACTGGTTCGGCATCGTCTCGCCGCGAATCGCGCTGTGCGCCCTCAATCCCCACGCTGGCGACGGTGGCCGGTTCGGCGACGAGGACCAGGTCATCCTTGCACCGGCCGCAGCGGCCGCCGGGATCGAAGGGCCATTCCCGGCGGACACGGTGTTCGTGCGCGCCATGCGGGGGGCATTCGACGCCGTCATCGCTCCCTACCATGATGTGGGAATGACGGCGATCAAGGTGGCGTCGTTCGGGAAGGCCGTGAATGTCACGCTAGGCCTCCCTTTCCCGCGCTGCTCCCCCGATCATGGAACCGCGATGGATATCGCCGGGCGGGGTCAGGCCGACCCCTCGAGCTTCATCGCCGCGGCTCGCCTGTGCCGGGTGCTGGCACTTCGAATCGCGTCGGCGCGGCCGCCATCGCGGACGCCGCCCCGCAGCCGATAGCGCGCGCCGATATGCACGGACATTCGCACGGACCTTCGCACGGACCTTCGCGCGGCCATGGCCACGGCGCGCATGGTCATGCGCCTTCCGCGATGACCGACGGTCGCATCTCGGACCGACGGATCGTCAACCGCCTCCGGGCGGCGTTGGTAATCACCGCCGTATTTCTCGTCGCCGAGGTCGTCGGTGGCGTGCTGTCCAACTCGCTCGCGCTCCTGGCCGACGCGGGTCACATGCTCACCGATGTGGCGGCCCTTGGACTCTCGCTGTTCGTCGCGTGGTTCAGCCGCCAGCCCGGGACGCCCCAGAAGACCTTCGGGTACCTCCGCTGGGAGATCCTCGCCGCGTTTCTCAACGGTACGACACTCCTCGTCATCTCGGCGTGGATTGCCTGGGAGGCGATCCTGCGCCTGAGGACTCCGGAGCCCGTGGTCGGCGGGCTCATGCTGGTAGTCGCGGGTGGCGGGCTCGTCGTGAATCTCGTCGCGGTATGGCTGCTACGCCCTACCTCGGACGAGAGTCTCAACGTTCGCGGCGCATACCTCCACGTCCTGAGTGACCTGCTGGGATCGGTGGGTACCGTGACGGCAGCACTGCTCATGATGTTCACAGGCTGGGCTCGGGCGGACCCCATCGTGTCCCTCATCACCGTCGTCCTGATCGTGCGCGGCGCCTGGTCGCTCGTCCGGGAGTCGGTCGACGTGTTGCTGGAGGCCAGCCCGGCGCATATCTCGCTCGGTGCTGTCCGCTCCCAGCTCGAGGTGATTCCGGGCGTGGAGTCCGTGCACGACCTGCATGTGTGGACGGTCACGTCGGGCATTGTCGCGATGAGCGCGCACGCGATCGTGCGCGAGCCGGAGCGCCAGCAGCACGTCCTCGAGCACGTCCACGATGCGATGCGGCTGTTCGGCATCGAGCATGTGACCATCCAGCTCGAACGCCAGGAAATGTACGAGCGCGAGCGGCATCTTCATCCGTAATCTCGACCGATAGGCGGTCAGGACGTCCGACCGGGCGAAATCGGTGACGCGACTCCGTATTGATGCGTCCCTGACGCGTGGTGGACTCTCCTGATACGACCGGTCGCGCCGGGCGCCGAAACGACTATCGAATCCAGAAGGATCGGCATCCGGTCATCCTCACCCTGGTGGGTGGGGAGAGCCTTGTCGGGTCGATGTTCGTTCAGGCGTACGCCCGGCACCACAGCGATCGCGAGGACCCGCGCGACATCCTCAACGAGTCGGATACGTTCTTCCCGCTCCTCACCGAGCGCGGGGAGACGCTGCTCATCCCGAAGTCGCGCGTGCTGGAAGTGTCCGGCGACACCTCCTCCGCCCGGCCCGACAGCCCGCCGGTGAGTGGCCCGGGCGTGTTGATCGCCGTCACCCTCGTGGGCGGCACTGTCCGCACGGGCCGGGTCTATCTCGACATGCCGGGGCCCGCGCCCCGTCCGCTCGACTTCCTGAATCATTCTCCCGATCGATTCTTCGCGCTGCATGAAGACGAAGGGGTCCGGTTGATCAACCGCGACCTCCTCGAGCGCGTGCATCCCCTCGAATGACATGGCCCAACTAGACCGACTCCTCTCGGCGATGACCAGCAATCGCGCCGACCTTCTCCGGCTCACGGAGAACGATGTCGCGAAGCTGCACATCGGTACGTCCAGCCATCCGGCCACCAAGCAGACGCTGAGTGCGCCGCAACTCCTCGCCCTGCTGCGCGAGATTTCGCCTCCCGATGCCATGAAGCTGCTGGAGGCCGGCCGTCCGGCGAGCTTTGACTACACGTCGGACGA
>JANOCW010000154.1:0-2392 GCA_031412375.1 Gemmatimonadaceae bacterium
TCGATGGCGCGGTTCACCTCGACCTCGTCGAACCCATCGTGCACGATGGCCGCGATTCCGTAGATCGCGGCGCGAAGCAGGATCGACAGTCCGCCGACGTGGAAGAGCGGCAGGCACACGAGCCACCGGTCATCGACGTGCGTACCCAGGTTGAGCGCCGAACCCATCGCGCTCCACCAGAAATTCGCCACGGTAAGCATCGCCCCTCTCGCCTGGCCCGTCGTTCCCGAGGTGTAGACGATCGCGAGCACATGGGCCGGGTCATGGCGGAGGCGCATGACGGTCTCGACTTCGTGCAGACGGTCGAGTGGATGGCTGTCGCCCAGCACCGTGGCGTCTGCCGCGTCGATTGCCGCGACGGCGAGATCGGGGTGCTCGCGTCGCGCCTGGCCAAGTAGCGGCGCCGTGCGTTCATCGACGATCACCACCCGCGGCGCCGCGTCGCCGATCAACCACGCGACCTCCGCTTCACTGAGGCGAACGTTGAGCGGAACGAGCGTGGCGCCGAGACGGAGCACGGCGTGCGGGAGCACCGCGGCGCTCGCCCCGTTGTGCAACAGCGTCGCAACACGGTCGCCCGGCCGCACGCCGATCCCCGCGAGGCGTCGCGCGACCTGCGTTGCCTCGGCGTCGAGCTCGGCGTAACTCCATGTGCGTCCATCGGCCATGAGCGCCATCCGCGCCGGGGTGGCGAGGGCGCGATGCGCGAGCCAGTCGGAAAACTCCTCGGGCGTGAGCGTCAAACGAGCGTCGTCAGGCGGGCGACAGGGGCAGTCGGGCGCGTGCGACCAGCATCAGTCCCGCGGCCAGCAGCACACCGAACAGCAGCAGGAGCTGCCCCGTGCGTACGAGCACCGGGTTCAGGTCACGGCCGGCCACACCGCTGCGCACGCGCTGGGTGAGGCTGACGGCGAGCGGAATGGTGAGCCAGGGCAGCAGGAGCCAGCGCCGTTCGGGTGCACTGAAGGCGAGCGCCGTCACCGCGAGGTAGGCAAGCGCGATGAACAGCGCATACTGCGTTCGTGTCAGCGGGTCGCCGAGTCGCACGGCGAGCGTGCGCTTCCCGACACCGCGGTCGGTGGGGAGGTCGCGCAGGTTGTTGACGACGATGATGCTGGTGACGAGCAGGCCAACGGGTACCGACGCCGCGAGCGCCACGGCGCTCCACGCGCCTTCCTGGAGATATGCGGTTCCCGTGACCGCGACGACGCCGAAGAAGATGAAGACGAAGAGGTCGCCGAATCCGTGGTAGCCGAACGGCCATGGTCCGCCGGTGTAGGCGAGGCCGGCGATGATCGAGAGCACGCCGATCACGATGATCGGCCAGCCGCCGACCCACGCCAGGTAGCAGCCAAGCAGGGTCGCCAGGCCGAATGCGACGACGATGCCGCGACGCACCGCGGTCTGGCTCAGCAGGCCGCTCTGCGTCACGCGCACGGGGCCGAGACGTCCTTCGTGGTCGGCGCCGCGGTGAAAGTCGGAGTAGTCGTTGGCGAAGTTCGTCCCGACCTGGATGAGCAGCGCGGCCAGCAGCGTGGCGGCGAAGACGAGTGGCCGAACCGCGACGCCGTCGGCTGCTGCGGCCGCCGTGCCGACGAGCACCGGCACCGCGGCCGCGGGGAGCGTCGCCGGACGTGCGGCGAGGATCCAGGCATGTGCTGATGTCGGCGCGGCGGATGGAGCGGTCGCTCGGGTGGTCACGGGAAGCGCGGGAACCTGGAGAAATCCGGTTTCCGCTTCTCGAGGAAGGCGTTCTTTCCTTCCTTCGCCTCCTCAGTCAGGTAGTAGAGCAATGTGGCATCGCCAGCGAGCTGCTGAAGCCCGGCGAGTCCGTCGGTGTCGGCGTTGAACGAGGCCTTCAGGAAGCGCAGCGCCGTCGGACTGTTCTCGAGGATCTCGCGCGCCCATTGCAGGGCCTCCGCGTGAAGTTGCCGCAGCGGCACGACCGTGTTCACGAGTCCCATGTCGAGCGCGGCCTGGGCATCGTACTGGCGGCAGAGATACCAGATCTCGCGCGCCTTCTTGTGTCCGACGATGCGCGCGAGATGTCCGGTGCCGAATCCCGCGTCAAAGCTGCCGACGCGCGGGCCGGTCTGGCCGAACGTCGCGTTGTCCGCCGCGATCGTGAGATCGCACACGAGATGCAGCACGTGCCCGCCGCCGATGGCGTAGCCGGCGACGACGGCGATTACCGGCTTGGGGAGATAACGGATCTGCTTCTGTACGTCGAGGATGTTGAGGCGGGGGATCGCGTCCTCGCCGACGTAGCCGCCATGGCCGCGCACCCGCTGGTCACCGCCCGAGCAGAAGGCGAGATCCCCCTCACCCGTGAGCAGCACGACGCCCGTCGTCATGTCGTCGCGCACGTGGTTGAACGCATCGATCAGCTCGG
>JANOCW010000155.1:0-12296 GCA_031412375.1 Gemmatimonadaceae bacterium
AGTCCGCGGCCGTCCTCGCGCAGCACGTTGTCGCCGGTGGTGGGATCGACGGTACAATCGTCCATGTCGAACCCATCGCCTTCGTCCGCCACCTCCATGACGAGGCGCGTGAAATCAAGCCGCGCGCTCACGCGAACGAACTTCAGCCGATTCTCGCCGTTGCCGCGGAGAATGGCGTTGGCGAGCGCCTCGGTGAGGGCCACGGGGACGTTCAGGGCACAGTGGCGCGCCGTGTAACAGAGCTGCTCGCACTGGCCGGTGACGAGCTCCACTACGCGCTCGATATACCGAATGTCGCTCGGAATCTCGAGCTCGATCGCGAGGCGCACCGTGTCGAGCGGAAGCGAGCCATCCTCGCGGTCGAAGCCGTCGGTCATTCCTGTCTTGCCGGCTGAACGGGGGAGCGGGTGACGACGCGAACCTACCACGCCGCCGCCCGCGGTTGCGGTGCGGTCAGAAGCTCTCGAGAGCGCGCTCGCGCGTGTCCGCGATCTGGAAGAGCGTGTCGAGCTTCGTCAGCTCGAAGAGGGTTTTCAGGTCGTCGTTCAGGTTGGCGAGGCGCAGCTCCCCACCCTGCTCGCGAATCTTCTTGGAGAGGGAAACCAGCACGCCCAGACCGGAGCTGTCGATGTAGCCCGTCTGGCTGAAGTCGATCAGGAAGCGCTTCTCACCCTTTTCCAGCTCATCGAGGACTTTCTGCTTGAGCTCCTGTCGGTTGCCGACGATGAGCTGACCTTCCACATCCACCACGACGATCTCTCCCTGCTTCTTGATCGAGAAGCTCATGACTCTTTCTCCCGGGGGGGCATACGACTCTGGACGAAGGGCGGCGACTCGACCTGGAGCGCGGTGACCGCCGCAACACGGATAATGTCATCGGAGACGGCTCCGCGCGAGAGATCACTGCACGGTCGGGCCAGTCCTTGGACGATGGGACCAATGGCGCTTGCCCTTGCCAACCGCTGGACAAGCTTGTACGCGATGTTGCCTGCATCGAGTGACGGAAAGATGAGCACGTTCGCATGCCCGGCCACCGCACTGCCGGCCGCCTTGCGCGAGGCAACGGCCGGGATGAGCGCGGCATCTCCTTGCAATTCTCCATCCACCTGAAGCTCGGGGGAGCGCTGGCGCAGGATCGTCAGCGCTTCGCGGACGAGCAGGACGCTCGCGCTCGTTCCGCTGCCGTAGGTGCTGAACGACAGCAATCCGACTCTCGGGACATCGCCAACGATGCGGCGCCGATCGGCCGCGGCGGCGATCGCAATGTCCGCGAGCTGCCCCGCCGTCGGAGCGATCACGACAGCGCAGTCCGAGAACGTGAGCACTTCCTCGGCGTCACTGCGGAAGGGGGGCACGACCATGTAGAACGCACTCGAGATGGTCGTCACCCCGGCGGCCGGTCCGATCAACCGGAGTGCCGCACGAAGCACGTCGCCGGTCGTGTACACGGCGCCAGCGACGCAACCGTCGACATGATCCGCCTCCACGAGGCCGTCGGCGAAATACAACGGCGTCGCGGACAGCCGGTCGGCTTTCTCCGCCGTCATGCCCTTCCCCTTTCCCGGTCGTCCACGCTCCAGCGCGGAGGCGACCGACAAACGTCGCGGATCATCCGTGGGGTCGATGGTCTCGACGCCGACTGCGCGCGCGGCAGCGTGTGTTTCCGGCTGGGCAGGGTCGAGGATCAGCACCGGCTCGACGATTCGATCGCGCGCGAGCACGCTCACGGCCTCGAGCACGCGAGTATCCCCGCTCTCGGGGAATGCGATACGACGACGGTGCGCGGCCGCCCGCGCGAGCAGCTCCGGGACGAAGCTCATTCCTCGGCGTCGCCAGCAGCTCCGAACTTTGCCCGGAGCGCCCGCGCGACCACCGGGTGAACCAGCCCCGTGACATCGCCGCGGAATCGCGCGACTTCACGCACCATGCTCGCGCTGATGTAGGTCGTGTCGAGCGACGGGACCATGAACACCGTCTCGAGACGCGGCGAGAGATGGCGATTCATCAAGGCCATCTGGTACTCGTACTCGAAGTCGCTCACCGCGCGCAGCCCCCGGATGATCAGCCGCGCGTTGACCTCGCGGGCAAAATCGACGAGGAGCCCGTGGAATTGTCGGACCTCGACCCGCTTGTCGTCGCCGACCGCGATCTGGATGAACTTCACTCGCTCATCGGCAGTGAACAGCGGCTGCTTCGAGATGTTGGTCGCGACGGCAACGACGAGCCGGTCCACGAACTCCAGGCTCCGCTCGATGAGGTCGAAATGGCCCTGGGTGATCGGGTCGAAGCTTCCCGCGTAGATCGCGATGCGCGACATGACTCGAGAGGGTGAGGGAGCGAAAAACGGAGTGAACGATTGTCGGTGGTCAGTCGACAGTCGTCAGTGAAGGGACCGCGAAGCCATCAACCGCCGTGCAGTCTCAGGTCCGGTAGAACGTAATGGCGGTGTCGCCGTACCGACGGGTGTCACCACCCGCCGGCATGGATTCGGCGGCCGCGTGCTCGACGCCGAGCAGCGTCGCGAACGGAACCTCGAGCCAGCGCCTGGCAACTTTCTCGCCGAGGCCGAGGCGATACGGCGGATCGGCGAAGGCGACGTCGTAGGCGCCGGCCGCGGTGCTTTCGAGAAAGTCGATCGCATCGAGCCGATGGACGGTGAATGCGCTTCCGGCACCCAGCGCAGCGGCATTTTCCGCCAGGGTCCTGACGGCGTGTGGCGCGTTTTCGACGAAGTCCACCGACGTTGCCCCGCGCGAGAGTGCCTCCAGCCCAAGTGCGCCCGAACCCGCGAACAGGTCGAGCACCAGAGCATCAGGGAGTGACGTCTGGACAATGCTCATCCACGCCTCGCGCACGCGATCGGCGGTTGGGCGCACGGGGCCGCTCGGCGCCTTGATTTGACGACCGCGCCACCGTCCGGCGACGATCCGCACCGTCAGCTCCGGAAGTCGATGAGCTTCGCCTGAAGCTTCGACTCGCCGTTCCACTCTTCACGTTCGAGCCTGAACGCGATGTCGACGGGCCCGCCCCGCAGCTCGGACGCGCGGTGGGACATTCCCCATCCCAGCGCCTCGAGCTCCCCGGTGGGCGTTGCCAGCCGCACCTTGAGCCCATTCCCACCGACCACCTTCGGAGTACCCACGATCCGGGCCCCGCGCGCCAACAGCACCGGGCCGGGGTTGCCGAGCCCGAACGGTTCGAAGTGGCGAAGCAGTGCCTCGAGCTCCGGGGTTACGTCGGCCAGCGCCACCTCGAGGTCGATCCGGATCTCCGGAGCGAGGTCCTCGGGCCGCAGGGCCGCCCGCGCGGCCGCGTCGAAGCGGCGGGCCAGCTCGGGAATCTGGTCGGTCGCCACCGTGACACCGGCGGCTGCACGGTGCCCCCCGAACCGGAGCAGTAGATCGCGGCATCCCGAAAGCGCGGAGTGAAGGTCGAACGCGGGGATCGAGCGCCCGGAGCCTTTCCCTTCCGCTCCCGACACGGCGATCATTAGCGTCGGCTTTCCCGTCTCCTCGACGATCCGTGAAGCTACGATCCCGATCACCCCGGGATGCCAGCCTTCGCTGGCGATCACCAGGCCAAACGCATCTCGCAGCGCGGGGTCGCTCAACTGGCGCCGGGCCTCGACCAGGGTCTCACGGTCGATCTCCTGCCGCCGCCGATTGAGCTCCTCGAGCTCACGCGCGATGGCGAGCGCGTCGTGTTCGTGCTCACTCATGAGAAGCTCGACGCCACGCATGGCATGCCCCAGGCGGCCCACCGCATTGAGGCGCGGCGCGAGAATGAACCCCACGCGTCCCGCCGTGAGCGTCTTGCCCTCCAGCCCGGAGGAGCGGATGAGCGCTCGCAGTCCCGGGTTTCTCGTCTCGGCCAGCAGCCGGAGCCCGTAGCGAACGAACACCCGATTCTCACCCCGCAACGGCGCGATGTCGGCAACCGTCGCGAGCGCCACGAGATCCAGCATTCCCAGGATTGGCGCGGTGCTCGCGCCGAGTCGCTCCGCGAGGGCGAGCGCCAGCTTGAAGGCGACGCCCACCGCGGCGAGATCGACATCAGGATACTCGCTGCCATTACGCTTCGGGTTGAGCACCGCGAGGCAGTCGGGCAGCGGCCCACCAGGAACGTGGTGGTCGGTAATGATGACGTCGATGCCTTCCGTGCACAGCGTGGCCACCGCCGCGAGCGCCGACGTTCCACAGTCGCAGGTCACGACGACTCGGGCGCCCGCTTCCCGGGCCGCGCGTACGCCCGCGTCGCCAAGGTCGTAGCCGTCCTCGATCCGCCGCGGAATGAACGGGACGGCTACCCCGCCGAACCCCCGGATCGCGCGCGTCATCAGCGTCGTCGAGCACATCCCGTCGACGTCGTAATCCCCGTGCACGAGAATCGTTTCGCCATTACGAATCGCAAGGACGAGGCGATCGACGGCGCGGTCCAGATCGAGCATCGCGCCCGGTGCGTGCAGGTGCTCCAGACGCGGCCGGAGGAAGCGCTTCGCCGACTCGGCCGCGCTGTGGCCTCGGGCCACGAGCAGGCGACACACGTGCTCCGGGAGGTGCAGTGCCGCCGCGAGCGTCGCGACGAGGGCGGGGTCGGGGTTCCCGGGCAGTACCCATCGCGCCGCGGGGCGAGAGGGCGCTGGAAGTTCTGGCGGCGGGGCCGTCGGAGCAGTCACGTCCGGAAGCTAGGATCCCGCCGGGGAGGCAACAAGCATCATTCTCCCGCGTACAGGAGGACGCCGCACGCCTCGCACACCTCGATCTGGCCGGTGCCGGCCATCATGTTCCGGCGCTGCATCGGGATCGCGGTGTCGCAGTTGCCGCACGAGGGTCCGCGCAGGGGGAAGATTGCCTGGACGCCCTTGCGACCGCGGATGCGGTCGTATTTCGACAGCAGGTTGCGCGAGACCCGCTGAGCGGTCGTCTCACGCTTCCCGCGCGCTCCCTTCATCTGCTCCTCGAGCGCCGCGCGATCCCGCCCGATCTCCTCGCGGATCGCCGCCTGGGATGCATCCAGGTCGGCCAGGGCCTGCTCCTGGTTGTGGACGCTGGCTCGGCCATCCGTGAGTCGGCGGACAATGGCTTGCAGTTCCATCTCCACATCGCCAAGCCCCTTCCGGCTCGCCTCGAGCTGCGCCATCGCCGCCGCCGCTTCCTTCGGCTTCTTCACGGCGTCGAGGTTCGAGAGGTTGCGCTCGTGGGAGTGCTTGAGCTCCGAGAGCCGCGTCTGCAACTCGTGCTGCCGCTTCTCCTCGGATTCGACCAGCCCACGCGCGCGCGCCAGGGCATCCGCGGCGACTTGTCGTTGTCGATCGAGGTCGGTGAGCCGTGGCTGAAGCGCACCAATGCCCCGCTCGATGGAGTGAACATTCACGTCGTCTTCCTGCAGTGCCAACAATGTCTGGATTTCCGGGTGCACCTGACCTCCTCGGTGAATTATCGTCGGCTCTTGCCGAACCGCATGCCAACACTGCCCAGGTCTTCGGTCTGCCTGCGCAAGCGACCCTTCTCCTCGATCAACCCATTCTTCTCCGCATCGGTTGCAAGCGGGAGCTCGCGGTCGATGGCAGCCAGCCGTGCCTCCAGCTCACGCACGCGCAGCATTGCGACGCTCCCTTCGATCGTCCTGTCGACGTCCGACACGGACGCGTGTTCCTCGAGCAGCTCCTGGAGAATCGGAACGTCCTCCTCCTGGAGCACGGCTGCCAGCTGATCCGGTGTCGCCTCGGCGCCATGCGCGAGGAGCGCGGAGAACAGGCGTCGGTGCGGCGTATGCCAGAAGTCGTCCGCGCTCACCCGCTCCGCGATCGCCTCCATGCGAGAGCGAACGTGCAGCATGACTCCGAGCAGGGCCCGCTCCCCCGCCATCCCGCGCTTCACCGAGCGGCGGCGCGGTTCGACGACGCGCGGACGCGCCACCGCGGCGCCTGTTGCCGTGTCGACGTTGTCACGGCTTTGCCCTGCGCCCGAGGCGCTCGTGCCTGGACGGTCCGTTCCGCTGGACCTGTACGGCGACGGGGCGACAGCGCCCGCTTCGCGAGCGAGCAGCTCCTTGCTCACACCCGAGGCTTCGCTCGCACGCGTGATGTACAGGTCTCTCGTCAGCGGGTCACTCGTCGCACGGATCGACCCGAGCAGGCGGTCGACGGCAGCGCGGCGCTGGCGAAGGTTCGCGAACCAGCCCGCGCGCTCGAGGAGTTGAATCTTCCGCTCGAGGACGTCGAGTGAACCGGCGATGAGCCCTTCCAGCTTTTCGACTCCGTGCTCACTGACGTAGGTGTCCGGGTCCTCACCCTCGGGCAGGGTGACCACCTGCACCGAGGTGCCCTGGCCCAGGAGGACGTCGGCCGAGCGAAAGGTCGCCTTGAGTCCGGCATTGTCGCTGTCGAATAGCAGGTAGACGTTGCGGGTGTATCGACGGAGGAGCACCGCCTGCGCCTCGGTCAGCGACGTTCCGAGCGGGGCGACGACGCTCTCGATGCCCGCCGACACCAGTCGCACGACGTCGAAATACCCTTCGACGAGCAGTACGCGCTCGTCGCGCCGGATGCTCTGCTTCGCCCAGTTCAGGCCGTACAGCAGCCGTCCCTTCGAGAATACCGGGGACTCAGCGGAGTTGAGATACTTCGGCTCACCGGGCGCGATCAGTCGCCCGCCAAAGCCGACGGCGTGGCCCCCGACATCGAGAATGGGAAACATGAGGCGCGCACGAAAGCGCGGCCGCGGCTCCGTCTGCTCTTCCCCCGTCGTGAGCAGGCCGGCTTCGGTCAGCCGCTCATCCACGAACCCGAGATTGTTCATGTACGTTCGCATGAGCCCGATCTCGCGCGGAGCCCACCCGAAGCCGAATCGTTCCGCGACCTCGCGAGTGATTCGCCGCTGCTCGAGATAAGCGCGCGCGCCGCGACCGGACTCGTCTTCCCACAGCATCCGCCGGAAATATTCGGCAGCCGTCCCGATGACTTCCCAGATCGCCTCGCGCGGGTCCGGCCCCTCTCGACGCTGGGCGGTGTCAGGCACGTCGATCCCGACCTTTTCGCCGACGAGTCGCACCGCCGCCGGCCACTCCATTCCCAGCCGCTTCTGGAGGAACGAGAAGACATCGCCGCCGGCGTGACAGACGAAGCAGTAGTAGATCTTCTTCTTCGTCGAGACGGAGAAATTGCGGTGCGTGCCCTGGTGAAAGGGACAGGGACCGCGATAGTCGGTGCCGACGCGCTTGAGCGAAACGTGCTCGCCGATGATCTGCACGATGTCGGCAGACTCGCGGATCTGGTCGACGATCTCGTCGGGGATCATCGACGCGGAGGCACGGTCGTTCGATCGCGGGGTGCGGCAGCGCGCTTCACGAGAGCACCACCACGGTCACGCCGGCCCCGCCTTCGTTCCATGCGCCCTGTCGATAGCTCGTGACCCGGGAATCCTTCGCGAGCATTTCGCCGACCCGCTCGCGCAGGGCTCCCGTTCCCTTCCCATGGATGATCCGCAGCCCCTTCAGGTCTGCCCGCAACGCGGAGTCGAGGGCGAGCATGACGATGCTCTCGACCTCGTCCGCCCGCATCCCGCGCACGTCGATCTCGCTCGGCGCGTGGACGTCCGGAATGTCGCCGCGCAGCGGAACCACGGTCGCTGGCGTGTTCGCGCGCCGGGAGGAGCGACGCACGGCGGCAACGGGAACGGTCATCTTGATCCCGCCAACCGCGACGACGGCGTCGCCGTCCCGCATTGCGACGACCCGCCCCGGTCGGTCGCCGAACGTGGTGATCTCCACGGCGTCGCCGACGGCGACCGCACCCTCGACCGGCTCGCCGGAGCGACGCAGATCGGCCGCCGGCTCCAGCTTCTCCAGCGCCTCGCCCTCCGCGGCAGCGAGCTCCTCGACACGCCGGCGAGCCGCGCGCCCGGCGTCGCCCAGCTGTTCCGGCTCCGCACCTTTGAGCTCGCTGATCGTCCGCTCGACCTCGGCGCGCGCGTCGAGCAGGTAGCGGCGCGCATCGCACCGCGATGCGCGCTCGATCTCCCGCTCCCGCTGCCCGACGTTCTGCTCCCGCTCCGCGATGCGTGCACCTCGCTCTCGAACCGACTCCGTGTCCGCCGCAGCCAACCGTTCGCGTTCGGCGAGCTCCTTCTCACGGTTCTCCAGCTCGGCCAGCAGCGCGGCGACATCACGCTCACCCTTCGGCACGCGCTCCTCCGCGCGGACGATCACCGCCATCGGCAGTCCGAGTCGTCGCGCGATGCTGAGACCGTAGGATCGCCCGGGGATGCCCTTGATCAGTCGATATGTAGGGGCGAGCGCGACGGGATCGAACTGGAGCGATGCGTTGACGACTCCCGGGACTTCCGTTGCGAGCTGCTGGAGGACGCCGAGGTGGGTGGTCGCGAGCGTCATCGTCCGGCGGCGTGTCAGGTCCTCGAGTATCGCTCCACCCAGCGCTGCCCCCTCCAGCGGGTCGGTCCCCGACCCCAGCTCATCGACGAGGACGAGCGACGATGCGGTCGCGTGCTCGAGAATGTCCCGCAGGTTTCGCAGGTGTGCGCTGAAGGTCGAGAGACTCGCCTGGATCGACTGCTCGTCGCCCACGTCGGCAAAGAACGCGTCGTACACGGGAACACGGCTGCCGACGGCGACCGGCGCCGGCACACCGCACTGGGCGAGCGCCGAGATCAGTCCGACCGCCTTGAGCAGCACCGTCTTCCCACCGGTGTTCGGACCGGAGACGAGCAGCGTGCGCTCATCGGGTTGCATCTCGAGATCGAAGGGGACGACGGCGAGTCCTTGCGCGAGGAGAAGCGGGTGCCGCCCGTCCCTGATCGTGAAGCCGTCGCGGGGATCGCACAGCTCGGCCGCCGCACACCGGAACTCCTCCGCGAAACGGGTTCGCGCGTAGAGCGAGTCGAGCTCGACCAGCGCATCGAGCGCATCGGCGAGCGCCGGCTGTCCGGGACGGATCGTCTCCGTCACCTCGCGGAGGATTCGTTCGGTCTCACGAAGCTCCTCGGCCTCGAGCTCGCGGATGCGATTGCCCGCTTCGACGGCGGCTGGAGGCTCGACGAACAGCGTCGCGCCCGTCGACGATGCGTCATGAACGATTCCGCCGATGTTGGAACGGGCATCGCGTCGGATGGGAATGACGTACCGTCCGTTGCGCACGCTCACCGACATGTCGGGCACCTGCTGGTGCGCATCCAGTCCGGCCATCATTCGCTCGAGCATGCGCACCAGCTCGCCTTCCGCGCCGCGCAGCTCCTTCCTCAGCTTCCGCAGGTGCGGCGACGCGTCATCCCGCACCGTTGCGTCGGGGGCGATCGTCCGGTCAATGACCCGTTCGACCTCCGGCTGTGCGACGAGCCGGCCCGCGAGCGCGGCGAGCACGGCACGTGCGACGTCCGGGCGGCGCACATCACGGAGGACGTCGCGCGTGCGCCGCGACGACGCGAGCAGCGTCATCGCGCCCAGCAACTCAGCGCCGCTGAGCGCTGTGCCGGGAACGGCGAGGCGCGTCAACGATTCCCGCAGGTCGGGGATGGGCTCGGCGGGCCACCCCTCGTCGCCGCGCACGAGGGCGCGCATGGCAGCGACGCGCGCATGCTCCCGCTCGAGCTCGGCACGGTCCGTGTGCGGTCGCGCAGACCGAACCCGTTCTGCGCCAAGCTCGGTCGCAGCGCGGCCACCGACGAGGGCGAGCGCGGCGTCCAGCTCGAGAATGCGGAGCGCGTGACCGTCGCTCACCCGCCGGCTCCCCACGATACAAGAAACCCGAACCGGCGATCAGTCTCGCCAGTCCGGGTCATCGGGTAGTGCACGGTGTCCACCTCACCCCTTCTTGCCCAGCTCCTCACGAGCGATCGCGCTGATCGTGCCGCCTTCCGCGCGACCCTTGAAGCGCGGAAGCACGATCCCCATGACGGCCCCCAGATTCGCGGCTCCGCCGGCGACGGCGGCCTGGACGGCTGCGCGCACTTCGTCATCGCCGACCTGTGGAGGCTGGTACCCTTCGAGCAGCACAATCTCGGCGCGTTCCTTGTCCGCGAGATCTTCGCGCTTGGCGGCTGCGTACATCTCGACCGACTCCCGGCGGCGCTTGATGCCCCGACGAACGACGTCGAGAACTTCCTCGTCGCTCGGGTCGCGGCGAAGCTCGATCCGCCGGTTCTTGACGTCGGCGAGGATGGTGCCGAGGAGGAGTGTTCGAGCCTTGTCCTGCGCTTTCCGCGCGGTGTTCATGTCCTGCGTCAGTCGCGCGAGCAGCTCAGCCATTCCGTAGTCCGCAATCCCCTGATTCTTTCGATGAGCCCGCCATCGGTAAGTGACTCGAATCGTTCAAGTTAGTCGGGGATTCTTGAAGGTGTCAAGCAAGTCCCTCCGGCCTACCCGGGCGGCCATTTCAACTTGCGGCCGCCGAGCACATGGATGTGCAGGTGAGCAACGCTCTGCCCGCCGTCGTCCCGAGTGTTGATCACCGTGCGGTAGCCCGTCACCGCGATTCCTTCCTCGCGTGCCAGCTGCGTCGCGAGCAGCATCATCCTGCCGAGGAGCAGTGGATCCTCGACCTCGTCGAGCGACGCGATGTGCAACCGCGGAATCACCAGCACGTGGACCGGTGCCTGAGGACTGATATCGCGGAAGGCGACGCAGTCCTCCGTCTCGGCAATGAGCGTTGCGGGGATTTTTCCTGCGACGATCCGACAGAACAGGCAGTCAGCGCTCACGAGTGGTCTCCATCCGGGGTCAGGGCGGCGCGGGCGAGAGCGAGTCCCGCCATCCCGGCGGTCTCGAACCGCAGTATGTTTGCCGCGATCGAAACGAGGGCGAAATCGCCCCGGATCAACGCCTCGCGCTCGGCGGGGTCGAGTCCGCCCTCGGGTCCGATGGCGAGCGTGACGGGGGCGGTGTGGCGCAGGGCGAGCAACGGTTGGCCTTCCAGGTCCAGCAGCAGGCGAGTTCCGGATGGCGTGGCCGCGACGGCGCGGTCGGGGGGCGCGTCGGGATAGATCGCCGGCAGCCAGGCATTCCCGCTCTGCTCGAGCGCCGCAATCATGCGCGCCCGGACCTTCGCGAGAAATGCGATCCCTTCACCCCGTGGGCTGACGCTCCGCGAGCGTCGCCAGAGCACGGGTCGCCATGTGGTCGCACCCAGCTCGACGCTCTTCTCCGCCAGCCACAGCATGCGCTCACGATCGGCGATCGGGACGAGCAGATGGACCTCGGGAAGGGGCTCCACATACCGGACCTCATCCACATCGACTGCCGCCTGCGACCTGGAGATCCGCGCGAGCGTGCCGAATGCGAGCGTGCCCGCGCCATCAGTGAGCCGCACGCGATCCGACGGACCCATGCGTCGCACGTGCATGTGATGCGCGGCATCCTCGCCCAGCGTCATCACGGTGCCGGCCACCGGTGTGTCGGGGGCGAAGAAGGTCGCTACGACTGGCGGGCTGTCGCGCTCCACCAGTCACCTTCCACATGTTCGGCGCCGATCGTCCATCCGCGATCGTTCAGGACGCCCGATAGCGCAGCACGCTCCGCAACGAGCACCCCCCCGAATACCATCGCTCCGTCCGTCGCGAGCGACTGCTCGATGGTGGGAAGCAGCTGCGTAATGACGGACGAGATGATGTTCACGAGCACGACCCGAACGGGCGCCACCAGCGGCAGCAGGAGTGCCGCGTCGCCCTGAAGAACTGTCACGCGTTCGGATACCCGGTTGCGGACGACGTTCTCCTCGGCGTTCTCGATGGCATCCGCATCGAGCTCGATCGCGATGACGCGCGACGCACCCAGACGCGCCGCGGCGATCGCGAGCACCGCACTGCCGGCACCGAGATCCGCGACGACATCGCCCTCGCGGATGACGTCGGCCAACAGGCGAACGAGCCCGCGTGTCGTTGCATGATCGCCCGTGCCGAATGCCATCCCCGGCTCGATGACGATCGTGCGCTGGGCGTCCTCTGCGCGGACGAGCCACGGCGGCGCAATGACGAACCGACCGATGTCATGACTGACGATCTGGTCGCGCCAATGCACGCTCCAGTCGACGTCGGGAGTATCCGCCATCTCGACCACCGCGTGACGGCTCACGTGTCGCAGGCGCTGGCGAAGCGCCTCGCCGTCCACCGGCGGAGGAAAATGGGTGACGAGCGCGTCTCCATCCTCCTGCACGCCCATCGAGCCGAGCTCGAACAACAGTGCGAGTACGGCGTCACGGTCATCGCCCGACGCGCGAATCCGCACCGACGTCCAGCTCAAGCGCCCAGCACTTCTTTCATCTTCGTCCAGAATCCCTTCGATCGCGT
>JANOCW010000156.1:0-18461 GCA_031412375.1 Gemmatimonadaceae bacterium
ACGATTCTCGGGAACATGGCACGTCGGAAAGGGGTGGGTCATCGTCGGATCTGGAGAACGCTAACGGTGACACGCACGGCACGCGAGACAGTTGCGCGGCTGCGGCCCCATTAATGCCCACAGTGAGGGTTTTCTCCGGCGAGACTGCTCGCTCAGGGCAGGCCGCCACGCGCGACCATCCTTCACACCGTCCGGCAATGCCATCGATTCGAGCTGCGTCGCGCAGGCGCACGTGCATGGTCACTGGCCTGATCCTGTTGGCGATTCCAGCGACCCTTCCCGCCCAGTACTTCGGGCGCAACAAGGTCCAGTTCGAACGCTTCGACTGGCAGATCCTGCGCTCGCCGCACTTCGACCTCCACTTCTACCCGCAGGAAGAGCAACCGGCGCGCGACGCGACGCGGATGCTCGAGCGCTGGTACCAGCGCGAGTCGTCGCTCCTTCGGCACGAGCTGACGCGGAAGTCCGTGATCCTCTATGCGAATCACCCGGATTTCCAGCAGACGAATGTCATCGGTGGCTCGATCAGCGAGGGCACGGGGGGCGTGACCGAGTCGGGCCGGACGCGCGTCGTCCTGCCATTGACCGGGGTCTACGCCGACAACGACCATGTGCTCGGGCACGAGCTTGTCCACGTCTTCCAGTACGACATCGCGAGCAAGAGTCCCGGAGGCCTCCAGAGCATCGGACAGCTCCCGCTCTGGGTGATCGAAGGGATGGCCGAGTATCTGTCGCTCGGCCGGGAAGATGCCCATACGGCGATGTGGCTGCGCGATGCCGCGTTTCGCGACGACCTGCCGACGATTCGACAGCTCACGCGCGACACGCGATTCTTCCCCTATCGCTACGGCCAGGCCATGTGGGCGTACATCGGCGGGCGATGGGGTGACCGCATCATCCCGACGCTCTACCGCCAGGCGTTGCGTCAGGGATTCGAAGGAGCGTTCCGGTCGGTGCTCGGCTACAGCAGTGACAGCCTCTCGCGCGAATGGCACGCCTCCATTCGCGCGGCGTATCTGCCAGGGCTGGAGAACCGGATGGCGCCGCGCTTCGCGGGTGCGCCGGTGATTGCGCAGGCGCAGGAAGGGGCGATGAACGTCTCGCCCGTCCAGAGCCCCGACGGCAAGTACGTCGCGTTCTTTTCCCGGCGCGGGCTGTTCACGGTGGACCTGTACCTCGCCGATGCGCAAACAGGCCGGATCATTCGCGAACTGGCGAGCCCGGTGAACTCGCCGCACTTCGACGCGATCAGCTTCATCTCGTCGGCCGGCGCCTGGTCCCCCGATTCGAGAAAGTTCGCATTCATCGTCTTCGCCGATGGCGACAACGAGATCAACATTCTCGATGTCGAGACCCGTCGGGTGGAGCGACGCATTCGTGCCCCCGGCGTCGAGGCCGTGTCGCACGTAGCGTGGTCCCCCGACGGGCAGCGGATCGCGTTTTCGGGAATTCAGGGTGGCGTGAGCGACCTGTACCTGTTCGACCTCGCGACGAGCGATGTGCGTCGGTTGACAAACGACCGCTTCGCCGACCTGCACCCGACCTGGTCACCGGACGGACGGACCCTCGCGTTTTCCACCGATCGCGGAGCCGGGTCGAATCTCGAGACGCTGACCTTTTCCCCCCTCAAGCTCGGCATGATCGATGTCGAGAACGGCGCGACGCGCGAGCTTCCAGTCTTTCAGAACGCAAAGCACATCAATCCGCAGTTCACGCCAAACGGGCAGGAGCTCTACTTCATCGCGGATCCGGACGGGTTCTCGGACATCTACCGGCTCGACCTCGCGACCAGCGCCGTGTTCCGCGTAACGCGGCTGGTCACCGGGGTCAGCGGGATCACGTACCTGAGCCCTGCCCTCTCGGTGTCGCAGCAGACGGGGAGGGTGATGTTCTCCGTCTTCGAGCGCGCGGGGACGAACGTCTACGCCCTCGACGCCGATCGTGCGCGAGGCGAGCCTGCCGACCCGACAATGGTCATATCGCGCCTGTCGACGCTGCCGCCGCTCGACCCCGTGGACGTCTTCGTCACCGCGTACCTGAAGGATCCACAGGCGGGCCTCCCGGCGACGGGTGACTTTCCCGTTTCACCGTACCGATCCCGCCTGGCCCTCGACTATCTCGGCCAGCCGACGATTGGCGTCGCCGCCAGCAGCTATGGGACGTCCCTCGGCGGCTCGATCGCCGCATACTTCGGCGAGGAGCTGGGGAATCGCACCGTCGGCGTCGGACTCCAGGGTTACGGCGAGCTCGCGGACTTCGGCGGACAGCTGTTCTATCTGAACACCGAGCGGCGCTGGAACTGGGCAGTCTCGGCCGGACACTTTCCGTATCTCACCGGCTTCACGCAGGCCCGTGGTTCGGACACCACCATCGCCGGACAGCTGTATTCCACGACCGAGTTCGACCAGATCCGTGTGCGTACCTTCCAGGACCAGCTCAGCGGCACGCTGCAGTATCCATTCTCCACGACGCGCCGGGTCGAGTTCAGCCTCGGCGGGACGAAGATCTACTACTCGTCGGAGGTGCGATCGGTGGAGGTTCTCGACCTCAATGGGCAGGTCATCCGGGAAAGCAGCCGCGACACGTCGGTCGGTCCCGGCATCACGTATGGGCAGGCGACCGCCGCGATCGTGGGTGACAACTCGTACATGGCGTTCACGTCGCCAATCCAGGGAGGCCGTTACCGCTTCGAGATCGCCCCGACGTACGGTGGAATCAGCTTTTACACCTTGCTTGGCGATGCCCGGCGCTATTTTTTCGCGAGTCCGGTGACGCTGGCCGTGCGCGGCATGCACTACGGACGGTATGGTGGCGCAGCCGAGGACCAGCGTCTCTCACCGTTGTACGTGGGGCAGCCCGCCTTCATCCGCGGATACGATCCGAACTCCTTCTCGCTCGATGAATGCACGCCGACCGCCGCGAACGACGGGGCCTGCCCGGAGTTCGAGCGCCTGATCGGCAGCCGCTTCGCCTTTGCGAACATGGAGGTTCGTCTCCCGCTCTTCGGCAACGAACAACTGGGATTGTTCAACCTGCCCTTCCTGCCGACGGAGATCGCGCCGTTCTTTGATGTCGGCGTTGCGTGGACGCGCGACGCCTCGCCGGAGTTGCGCTTCGATCGCGACACACCGGAGCGCGTTCCGGTCATGAGCGCGGGCCTGAGCGCACGGGTGAACCTCTTCGGCTACATGGTCGGCGAGGTGTACTACGTGTATCCATTCCAGCGACGAGAGAAGGGCGGTCACTTCGGATTCCAGCTCCAGCCCGGGTGGTGAGTATTTGATTCCCGCATGACGTCCCCGACGATTCCCCGCTCCGCGCCCCGGCCTGGCCTTCCTGCCGCGGCTCCCCGTGACTCCACGCTGCGAGTCGCGGCCATCGATATCGGCTCGAACTCGGTGCGGCAGATCGTCGCCGATGTGTCACCGGACGGCACGATTCGCGTCGTCGACGAAATGAAGGCGGCCCCGCGTCTCGGAGCCGGCGTCACCGAGAGCAATGAGCTCGACGATGCCGCGATGGAGCGTGCGATCGAGGCGATCACCCGGATGCACACGCTCGCGGGCCAGATCGGCGCGACGCGCATTGAAGCCGTCGCGACGAGTGCTGTCCGCGACGCGGCCAACGGCGCGGCATTCATCCAGCGGCTCCGTGCAGCGACCGGGCTTCGCGTGCGGCTTCTCAGCGGGCAACAGGAGGCAAGGCTCAGCTTCCGCAGCGCACTCGCCCACTTCGAGCTCGGCGATGGCCGCGCCGTCGTCATGGACATCGGCGGGGGATCACTCGAACTTGCGCTCAGTGCCGACGGTCTCGTGGACACGCTGGAGTCACTGCCCTTCGGCGCGATCCGGATGACCGAAACCCACCTGAGCAAGGGCTCGGGCCGCAAGCAGGTGAAAGCGCTGCGTCGAGCGGTGCGCGAGGGGCTGCGAGGCCAGCTTCCATTCCGCGAGTGGCGGGGAGCGCAGTGCATCGGCTCCGGGGGAACCTTCACGAATCTCGCCGGCATGTACCTCGCCCGCCAAGGCATCGCCACCGCCCGCACCGTCCACGGGACGGCCATCGCGCGCGTGGATCTCGAGCACCTGCTGGAGTGGTTGCAGGACATGCCGACGGAGGAGCGCATGACTGTTCCCGGGCTCAACCCCGCTCGTGCGGACATCATCGTCGCCGGCCTGGCCGTCGCCGCGGAGACCATGGCGAGATTCGAGTCGCGGGAAGTCGTGGTCTCGGCCTATGGGATTCGCGAAGGGCTGCTGCTCGAGACGGCGCGCGTGTTGCCCGCGATCGTGGACCCCGGCGTCGCACGCGAGCGGTCAGTTCGGGAGCTGGCGGAGCGATCGCACTACGAGGAGCCCCATGCCCGACAGGTGCAGCGGCTCGCACTCCAGCTCTTCGACGCGCTCGGGCCCCGGCTTGGCTGCGAGGCGGGCGATCGCCAGATCCTCGCCGATGCGGCGTTGCTGCACGACATTGGCTATCACATCAGCTTCAACAAGCACCACAAGCACTCCTACCACCTCGTCCTGCATGCCGACTTCCTCGGGATGACGCCGGAGGAGCAGGTCGCGATCGCCAACATCGCGCGCTATCACCGCGGGGCGCCACCGAAGAAGAAGCACCGCAACTTCGGACCGCTCGACGGGGCGATCCGCGAGCGCATCAAGCGGCTTGCTGCCATCCTGCGCGTCGCGGACGGGTTCGACCGCGGGCATGTGGCCGTGGTCAAGCGCATCAAGGTGCGCTGGCTCGAGCGCGCGCTCCGGCTCACGCCGATTCCGACGGCAGCGACACGCTCGCTTCGCCTCGAGCTCTGGGGAGCGAGCCGCAAGTCCGATCTGCTCGAGCGCGTCGCCGGTGTGCCGGTCGAGATCGTCGCTCCCGACGGCCAGGTCATTATCTCACCAGACGACGGACCGGACGGCGAATAGGGGCGGTCTATCCCACCGGCTCGAGCGTCGGCACGTGCGGCACGGGTGCACTACTGACGTCGCGTGCCAACCCCCACGCATCCGAAATGAGAATCCGGTGTGTGGCCCGCTCGGGTCCGACGGGGATGCGCTGCCGCCAGGTGCCATCTGACGCCAGCTCCCACGCCTGACGATTGTCGGCAAGGCAGGTCTCGAGCAGCGATCGCAACCGGGCATGGAGCACTGCGCCCTCCACTGGGGCGATTGCCTCCACCCGCCGGTCGAAGTTCCTCGGCATCCAGTCGGCAGACCCGATATAGAACTCCTCGGCGCCCGCATTGCCGAAGCTCCAGATGCGCGAATGCTCGAGGAACCGTCCGACGATGCTGATCGCCCGGATGCGATCGCTGACTCCGGGCACGCCGGGCCGGAGGCAGCAGATGCCCCGCACGATGAGATCGATCTCGACACCTGCCTGCGACGCCTCGTACAGGGCATTGATCGCGGCCGCGTCCACCAGCGCATTCATCTTCGCGATGATGCGGCCCGGCCGGCCTTCTCGCGCGTGCTGCGCCTCTCGCGCGATCAATTCGAGCAGCCGCTCCCGCATGCTCGCCGGCGCGACCAGCAATTTCCGATAGCGGCGCTGGCGTGAGAAACCCGTCAGCATGTTGAACAGCTCGCTGACGTCGGCGCCGATGGCTGGGTTGGCGGTCAGGAGCCCGATGTCGGTGTAGACGCGCGCAGTCTTCGAATTGTAGTTGCCCGTGCCGATGTGCACGTAGCGGCGGATCCCATCCGGTTCCCGCCGCACGACCAGAGCGGTCTTCGTGTGCGTCTTGAGCTGCGCCATCCCGTAGGCGACGTGTACGCCGTAGTTCTCCAGCGTCCGCGCCCAGGTGATGTTATTCGCCTCGTCGAACCTCGCCTGGAGCTCGACGAGTACGGCAACCTGCTTCCCTCGCTGCGCCGCATGCGTGAGCGCGCGCACGATGGCCGTGTCCCCGGTGGTCCGGTACAGCGTCATCTTGATCGCGAGCACATGTTCGTCGGTCGACGCCGCATCGAGGAACCGTTCGATCGACGCGGAGAAGGAGTCGAACGGATGGTGGACAAGCACGTCGCGCTCGCGAATCACGTCGAAGATCGATCGATCCTGGTCGCGAAGCTCCTCGGGGACCATCGGGACGAGCGGCGGGTCGCGAAGATCGGGTACGTCGAGCGCGGCGATCGTCATGAGGTCGGCCAGGTCGAGCAGCGGCCCCGCATAATGCACGTCGCGGTCTGTAAGCAGCGCGATCGGTCCGGTCTCGTCTTCCTCTCGCTCCTCCTCCCGCAGCGCCTCGAGAATGAGATCGACGAGATGCTTCGGGGTGCCATCGGCGACCTCGAGACGCACGACTTCGGCGAATCTGCGCCGGAAGACCTGCTCCTCGATCATCGCGAGAAGATCGTCCGGCTCTTCGAGCGATCCGAGGTCGAGATCGGAATAGCGCGTCACCCGGAACGTGTGCCAGCCGATCACCTCCATGCCCGGGAAGAGGACGCCAAGGTTGGCGCCGATCACCTGCTCCAGGGGGACGAAGTGATTCGGGCGCGAGATTGGCACCCACCGCGGCAGGCTCTTGGGAACCTTGACGCGCGCGAAATGCATCACGTCGGTCACCGGATCGCGAATCTCGACGGCAAGCGACAGTGACAGGTTCGAGATGTAGGGGAAGGGGTGACCGGGGTCGACGGCGAGCGGTGTGAGCACCGGAAACACCTGCGCCGCGAAGAACTCGTCGATCGCGGCCCATTCCGCTGGGGCGAGGTCGGGAATACCCACGAGCCGAACACCGCGGGCCCCAAGCGCCGGAAGGAGGACCTCGTGGAGGAGGCGTGCCTGGATACCAACGAGCTCCGCCACCCGGGGGAAGATCGCGTCGAGCTGCTCCTGGGCCGTGAGCCCGTCCGGCGGCGTCTGCACGACCGTGGCCGCGAGTTGCCGGCGCAGGCCCGCCACCCGCACCATGAAGAACTCGTCGAGGTTGGAGCTGAAGATCGATGCGAATTTCAGCCGCTCCAGCAGCGGATTCCGGTCGTCCCCCGCTTCGTGGAGGACACGCGAATTGAAATCGAGCCAGCTCAGCTCGCGATTGATGAACAGCAACGCAGGGAGTCCTGGTGACGATGTGTACGATATCGCCGCATCACGACGAACCGGGTGTGGAATGATATCACGCCTCGCCCTTCACGGGGTCACGGCCGCGTAACGCGAGGAATCGATGGACGTCCGAGGACCTTGCACCGACATGCGGCCGGCGGCACCTTGCGCCGCGACCCCACCGGAGAAACCAATGCGGAGTGTGGCACGGCCGCGCGTCGTCATCATCGGCGCCGGGTTCGGGGGGCGCAGCGCCGCCGGCGCACTGCGCACGGTTCCGGTGGATGTCACGATCGTCGATCGAACCAACCACCACCTCTTCCAACCCCTGCTCTATCAGGTCGCAACCGCGACCCTCGCCCCCAGCGACATCACGGCGCCCATCCGGTGGCTGCTGCGCCGCCAGCGCAACGCGTCCGTGCTGCTGGCCGATGCCACACATATCGATGTCGAGCGGCGGGTGGTTCGCGTCGATCGTGAGCCGTACGAGCTTCCGTACGATTATCTCGTCCTCGCCGCGGGGTCGCGCCACGCGTACTTCGGCCATGAAGACTGGGAGCCATTCGCGCCCGGGCTGAAGAGCCTCGCTGACGCAGTCGAGATCCGTCGGCGCTTCCTGCTCGCCTTCGAGCGCGCGGAATGGGCGCGTGACCCGATCGAGCGGGACGCGTGGCAGACGATCGTCATCATCGGCGGCGGTCCGACCGGAGTCGAGCTCGCCGGAATGATTCCCGACATCACGCGGCGCGCCCTTCGACCCGACTTCCGCGCCATCGACTCCGCACGGACGCGTGTCCTCCTCCTCGAGGGTGGACCCCGCCTGCTGCCCAACTTTCCGGAACACCTCTCGGCTCGCACGCGCGCGGACCTCGCGGATCTGGGCGTCGAAGTCCGCACGGATGCCATCGTCACGAACGTGACCGCGGACAGCGTGCACATCGGACCCGAGATCATCCGCACGCACACCGTGATCTGGGCGGCGGGTAATGCCGCATCTCCACTGACCCGATCCCTGGCAACGCCGCTCGACAACGTCGGCCGTGTACCGGTGCAGCCCGATCTATCGGTAGTCAACCACCCGGAGATCTTTGCAATCGGGGATCTCGCGGCGGTGATCCAGGATGGGAAACCCGTTCCCGGCGTCGCTCAGGGAGGAATCCAGATGGGTACCTCCGCCGCGAAGAACATCGCGCGCGACCTGGGTGGAAAGCCGCGGGTTGCCTTTCACTACTTCGACAAGGGCAACCTCGCCACCATCGGCCGCAACCGCGCCGTCGCCGATTTTGGCTCGATCACGTTCGCGGGCTTCCCGGCATGGATCCTCTGGGTGTTCCTCCACATCCTGTACCTGGCGGGCTTTCGGAACCGTGCCTCGGTCCTGGTCGAATGGGCGTACGCCTACTTCACCTACCAGCGCGGCGCACGGCTGCTGACCGAAACCGAACCGCGCCACAGCGGCGCGCGACCGTTCGCTGCGCCGGACGGCTAGCGGTCGCGGCGAAAGGTCACGACCCTGCCTTCCCACTGATACGTCGCTCCGACCCCGAGCGCGATCTCGTCCAGGATCTCCGTGAACGTCTGCAGCGTCGTGAACTCGGCGGTGACTCGCCGGTTCGCGACGACGCTGTCGCCAATTTGCAGGTCGAGGTCCTGCCACCGTTCGAGCTCGATGAGCGCCTCCCGCAGCGGAACGCCGGCGAGAACGATCCGCCCCGTTCGCCATGCGGTGAACCGATCGACGTCCACATCGCTCTGGCGGACGATGGCGCCGGCGCGTGACACCCTCGCAAGCTGGCGGTCGCTGACCGTGGTTCCACCGGTGTCGGCGGCGCTCGCGATGCGAAGTCTCACCGCGCCGTCCGCCACGACCACGCGCACGCTGGTCCCTTCGGGATAGGCGCGGACGGCGAACGTCCCGCGAATCGTCTCGATGCCAGCGTTGCCGGCGGTGACGACAAAAGGTCTGCTGCTGTCGACCGCGACGGTGAAGAACGCCTCGCCCGATAGCGTGACCTCACGGCGCATCACGGCAAACCGTGCAGGGTGCACGAGCGTGCTCGCGACGCCGAGATCGACACGCGATCCATCATCGAGCCGGATGGTTCGGCGCTGGCCAATGCCAGTGACGGCCCGCTCGGCCCGCGTGTCGCCGCCAAATCGTCCTGGCAACGGTGAGCGCCACACGAGCACGACCACCACCAGCGCCGTGACCGCGACCAGCGCTCGGCGCCGAGTCGCCCTTCGTGGTTCGTGCATGCGCTCAGTATATCCGGCGACCGGCAGCATTGCGCCGGCCCCACTCCGCGTGTATTAACAGTCGCGATTCGCCGGCCTTGCACCTCGGGCCCATCAATGTCCCTGGATTGTCGCTCTCCCCCACGCCGGAACCTGCGCCCTTCATGCTCCCTGCCGACTGGTCCGCGAAGGACGCGCTGCTCCTCGCGCTCGGAATCGTCTCCGCTATCTACCTCTATGTCCTCGCCACGGCACTTGTGCGCGCACGGGCCGCAGCGGTGGCTGACGCGTCCCCTTCGCCTACCCTCGCCGGAATCGCTACGGGCTTCTTCGCCAACTTCTGGGATACCCTGGGAATCGGGTCGTTCGCGACGACGACAACCATTTTTCGCCAGTGGAAGATGGTTCGCGACGAGTGGATTCCCGGTACGCTGAACGTTGGGCATACGATTCCGACCATCGTTCAGGCCTTTATTTTTACGAAGATCGTCCCGGTCGATAGCCGGACGCTGATCCTGATGATCATTGCCGCGATCGCGGGGGCGTGGCTCGGCGCCGGGGTCGTTAGCCGGTGGCCTCGCCGACGTGTGCAGCTCGCGATGGGGTTCGCGCTGCTGACGGCGGCGGTGCTTATGCTGATGGCACAGCTGGGAAGCAATCCGGCGGGCGGAACGGCGCTCGCGCTGACCGGATCGAAGCTCGTCATGGCGGTCGGGGGGAACTTCGCGCTCGGCGCGCTCATGACCTTGGGGATCGGCCTCTATGCGCCTTCCATGATCCTCGTCAGCCTGCTCGGCATGAACCCCACGGCGGCGTTCCCGATCATGATGGGGTCGTGCGCGTTCCTGATGCCGATCGCCAGCGCCCGCTTCATCCGCGAGAAGCGCTATCACCCCGGAGTCTCGCTCGGATTGCTGCTGGGGGGAATCCCTGCCGTGCTCATTGCGGCGTTCATTGTAAAGCAGCTCCCGCTCACCGCCGTTCGCTATCTGGTCGTCATCGTCGTCCTCTATACGGCGATCAATCTCCTCCGGACGGCCTTCCGCGAGCGCGAGGTTCCGGTCAAGGGCGCCGAGGCGAACCCCGCCGCGCTCTAGCCCGGACGGAGCGCGGCGTCGATCGACTGCCGCGCAGGGACGAGCCGAACCGCAGTGCCCCAGGGATCCCGGGCGATCACGTCGTCGGCGATCCAGTCGACCCCGTAGCCCGCGCGCTCGAGGCTGTTCGCCGCGGCTCGCACCTCCACGTCGGGCAGCACCACCTCCCAGTCGAGCAGGCGCGCATCCTCTTCCCCGGCGACCGGAGCGTGCGCGGCCCACGTATTGGTGCCAAGGTGGTGATGGTAGCCGCCAGCCGACATGAAGCGTGCTCCCGGGTAACTCCACACCGTCGTGTCGAAGCCGAGTGCGGCGTGGTAAAACGCCGCCGCCCGATCGAGGTCGCCCACGTGCAGGTGGACATGCCCGAGCACCGTCCCGTCAGGTGCCCCGGTCCACGGTTGTCCAGCCGCGCTGGCGACGACCGATCGAATGTCGAGCGGCTCGGTTGCCATGACCAGTTGCCCGCCCTGGTGACGCCACGTGCTGCGCGGCCGATCGGCGTAGACCTCGACGCCGAGGCCGTCCGGATCGGAGAGGTAGAGCGCCTCGCTCACCATGTGATCGGACATCCCGGGATGCACACCCACCCGCGACAGGTGTCCGAGAAAGCGGCCGAGAGCGGCGCGGTCCGGCAGCAGGATCGCGAAGTGGTAGAGGCCTAGCCGGCCTTGCCGACCCGCAGGCCGGGCATTCCTCCGTTCGGACAACTCGATCAGCGTGTTCACTGCGCCTGGCGCACTGAGCCGGGCGCCACCGGCGCTGCGGTCCAGTAACCGCAGGCCCAGCACGGTCTCGTACCATTCGACAGAGCGGTCGAGGTCAGCCACCTGTAACCGTACCCGGCCGAGCCTCGTCGCGGGTGGGAGCCGATACCCCGGCGGCGCGGTTCCATGAGGCGCACCACCGGGGCGATCCGACTTCCCAGACTCGTGGTCCGCCCGCTCCTCGATGTCCACACGATGGCTGGGCATGGTCGGGTTCGTTGCTGTATTCGAGTGTGTGCGGCCTAGGCGGTTGCGTTCCCCCCACGGCGCCGTCGGGCGATAACGGCATCGACGGAATAGTTGCCGGCTCCCGTCAGCGCGAGGGTGATCGTTGCGCCAAGGAGGGCGAGCGCGAACTCGTAGCCGTTGGGGAGGAAGAAACCGGCTGCCAGATGCACCATGACTATTGCCCCGAGCATGTTGATGGCGAGTCCCAGGGCGCTCAAGCGGGTCAGCAAGCCGACCACGAGCGCGAACCCACCGAAGAATTCAAGGAGCGCGACGAGCGGACCGGTGATGCCCGGAAGCGGGATCCCCATCTGGGCAAACGCACCGGAAACTCCGGCGAAACCGTAGACGAACAGCTTCTGGCCGCCATGGACCATGAAAATGATTCCCGTGATGATACGAAGCACCGCGAGGCCGATGTCGATGCGGGGCGCCGTGAGGGGTGTTGTGTCAGCCATTGTTTTTGGATCCTGTGGGTGGGTGGTGGTTGGTGGTGATCGAACGGTTCGGCCTGGTGTATCGCGAGCTACCGGTGTTATAACACTTGTTCCAACGAGCGAAGGGTCACGAGCGCTCCCGCGCGACTGCGAGGAGATGGATCATCGTGCGGAGCTGATCCTCGGTCATGTGGCCGAGCTGCCGCTGATGCATCGCGGAGACCGGCTGTTCGAGCGCATCCAGCAGGTCGAGGCCGTTGCGAGTGATGCGGGTCGTCACGAGACGCCGATCATCGGCATCGCGCTCACGGGCCACATGGCCGGCCTCTTCCATTCGGTCGAGTAGTCGCGTCACGTCCGGCACCTGTGCGACCAATCGGTCGCGCACTTCATTGCGGCACAGTCCGTTACGGCCCGCACCGCGAAGAATCCGGAGCACGTTGTATTGCGTCCCGGTGATCCCGAACGGCTTGAGCGATTCCGCGAATCCGTGGCTCAGGACCGCCGCTGTGCGAACGAGGCTGAGGTGTGCCTCCTCCCGCACGCTGCGAAAGGCCTTTGTCTGCTTGATCTCGTCACGAAGGCGGAGCGTCATGTCCGCATACTAGGTGTGATCACACTCGGTGTCAAGACCGCGATCTTGCGCCCCTCGTCGGTCTCTATAGGGTGACCTGCAGGGGGTCGCCGATCAGCAGACAGCGCGTCACGGGCATGTCCTCTTCCCGAACGCGCCCGGTAACCACCACCTCGATTCCCACCGACTTCGCGGCGGCAAGCGCCACGTCGCACGCGAAGACCCGGAACGTGTCCGGGCCGGCGTCGCTCACGGTGGCGAGCCACACCGTTGCGTGCCGGGCGCTCCCCTCGGATCGGGCCCAGGCCGACTTGTCCAGCACGTCGCTCACCCGAAGACAATACCGAACCGCGTCCGAGCGAGTGGCGAACGGGAGCACGGCAAATGTTGCGACATCAGGACTGACGACTGTCCGACGAGCGAAGGAGGAGCGGTCGGAGCTGGCGGGCATCGACACTGCCTCGTAAAAGCTAAACGTCGCGGGGATCGATCCGGCATCGGATCGACGGCCAACTGCGAGATTGCACTATAGCAAACAGATTCGAGCGCGCAACACTCGAGTGTGGGTTCCGTGACATTGGCCAGCCCGCTGACACGGTGACGGGCGAGCGCCGGGGGAACGTCGAGTGCACGCCAGACAAGGGCCTTAGTGTGAGGGAGCGCACACTTTGACTTGACCAACGGGCGACCGGACGTACATTGGCCGTTGGGCGACGTGCAGGCGCAGACGCATGGTTGGCCTCCCGCACGCGTCGCACGACGACGCTTCCGGAGCGCGAGCATGACCAGTCACGAGCCGCACCTTCATCCGCAGCCGACGCGTTCGTCGGGCGGTCTGTCGGATGCCACGATCGGGAGGCTCCTTGCCGCTCTGGGCCGCGCTGAAGCCGAGACGACCATGGATGAGCTGCATCGCGCAGTCTGCGACCGCGTGCGGACCATGCGCGACGAGGGAGCCCAGCCGGAGTCCGTGCTCGCGGCGATCAAGAAGGTCGCCGCGGCGGCCCTCCGGGACGCCGGCCCCGCCCGAGGCGGACAGACTGGCGAGGCCGCCCGTCTCGTCGCGCAGATCGGGCAGTGGTGCATTGCCGAATACTTCCGAAAAGCCTGAGCGTGCTGTCGCCCACCCTACCGCCGTTTGACAGACTGATCCGTGACCGGCATATTCGCGTCGCTCGCGGATCAGATGCCCCGCTGCGCCCCGACCCGGGAGCGCCCATGTCGTTTGCCCTACCCTGCGTATCTCGCGCGGCCGCGACAGCGACCGTGAAGCAGCGTTCCTCGTGACGACTTTTGTCCACGGGGACGACACGCTCCGACGCCAGCTCCAGTCGGCGGTGGGAGGCCGATTCGAGATCATCCGCCTGCTCGGTCGTGGCGGCATGGGGGCGGTGTATCTCGCCCGCGACACCCTCGGACGACTCGTCGCCGTCAAGGTGATCCTCCCGCACGCGTTCGTCGTGCCCGGAGCGCGCGAACGATTTCGCAGGGAAATGCGGACGGTCGCCCGGTTCAATCATCCGAACATCGTCCGGGTTTTCACATCCGGCGAGCTCGACGAACTCGACTACTTCGTAATGGAGTACGTCTCCGGAGACCCGATCGCCGAGCGCCTGCGGCAGGAAGGCCGGATGCCGCCGGAAGAGGTTCGCCGGATTCTGGTCGATCTCGCCGACGCGCTCCACTACGCGCATGGACTGAGCGTCATTCACCGCGACGTCAAGCCCGCGAACGTATTGATCGATGACCTGTCCGGGCGAGTCCTGCTCACCGATTTCGGTATCGCGAAGACGCTGAATGGCGCAGAGAGTCAGACGACGGGCGTCGCCGCCGGTACCCTTGGCTACATGCCCCCCGAAGCGTTCAGCGACGGCGAGATCGACCACAGGGCGGACATCTATTCGCTGGGCGTGCTCGGGTACGAGATGATCGCGGGACGACGCCCGTTCACGGGTGACAACGCGTTCCAGCTGATACACCACACTGTCAACACGCCGGCACCCGATCTGCGCTCCATCGTCGAGGATGTCCCGGCCGATCTGGCAGGCGTCGTCATGCGATGCCTGACGAAGGACCCGAAGGGTCGCGCCCGGGACGCCCGGCATCTCAAGGCGGCGCTCGGCCTGAAGGAGACCGACGAGGTGTCGATGCCGCAGGACTTGATCGACATGGCGGGCTTCGGGAGCTGGACGCTGCTCTGGATCTCCGCCTGGGCAGCGCTCGGCCTGACGACCGTCGAGGCGCTCTCCCTCCGGCTCACGCTGCTCGGAATTGCGCTCGTGGTGCCCATGGGATTCGCCCTCCAGGTCGCCGGCATGCGACCGGGAGGGTTGCCGAAGATGCAGATTGCACGGGTCGCCTTCTGGCCTCCGAAGTGGTGGGGCATGTGGTGGCCTCTACGTCTTCGTCGTCCGGTCGATCTCTGGCGGTTCCTCCCGCTGCGTCCCCGACTCACCCGCATCGCGCTGAGCGCATTCCTCATCAGCGTGCCGGCGCTTATTTTTCTTGCGCCGGAAGTCGAGTCTCGCGTGGCGGCTGCGGGTTCGCTGGTCCCGGTGATGACAGCGATCATCGGCGTGCTCGCGGCCGCCGTTGCTACGGTCCTGATCGACGGCTGGGTGTGGGCGAGGCGCAGCGATCTGAATGGTCGCGAGACCATCCGCATGCTCATCGGACCGACGATCGTGTCGCGACTGTGGGACTCGCCGAGGATGTCGGCGCTCCTGAATCACCCTCATCATCGCGTGGAGCCGGATTTCGACCGTGTTCCCGAGTTCCCTCGTCAATGCCTCGACTGCGTGGTACGCCTTGCGCCGCGGCTGACTGGACCTTCGCGCGAAGCGGGCATGTCGGCGGCCCTTGCCGCGCGCGAATTCTGGGGCGAGATCGAGAGCCTCGACGTCGAGATCTCCAACCTCACCGACGCGAGCGCCGAAGACGTGATGGCGCAGCTCGAAAGCCAGCTCAAGGCCCTGCCACCAGGTAGCGGAGACGATGGCGTCGACGATGGTAGTGTCGAGGCCCGGATCCGCAAGCCGCTCCTGAAGGAACTCGACCAGCTCCGCAGGATCGAGGCGCGCCTGGCAGCAGCCAAGCGTGAACGGACACGGCTCTTCGGAACGCAGCTCGAAATCTGGCGGAGGCTTGTCGAGCTTTCCAAGATTGATCCGAACGCCGCTGCCGCGGAGCCATTGCGCGCGCGGATTCGGCGCCTGTGTGCGGGGCTCGAAGGTCCGCAGGATGACGACACGCCGGGCGACGCGCCCGCGGGGGCGCCTTCGGTCGGTCCTCGCACAGCGATGCTGCCGCAAGCGCCGGGGAATCGTGGCGAGTCGCAGTCGCCGGTGCCGTTGTCCTAACGATCGGCGGGAATTACTCCCTGTAGCGCTGTGCGCAGGGCCGCAAGTTGCATCGCCAGCAGGCTGCGATCCCCGGTGCGCTGGGATTCGATTTGCCTGGCCACTGCGGTCGCTGTCTCGCCAACCTGCCTGATGGCCCTCCCCTTGAGTGGCCCGGCAAGCCGTTGCCCCGGGACGACGAGGTTCTCATAGGTGAGAAGGGTTCCGTCCGTTCCCGTGCGGGCATTCCTGTACGGTTCGAAGCGCGCGCTTCCCGCGATCTCCTTCGTCGATCGCGCGCGCACCTTCACCCAGTCCACGCGGTAGCTCGTGCCATCGCC
Organism: Gemmatimonadaceae bacterium; assembly: GCA_031412375.1. GTDB lineage: Bacteria > Gemmatimonadota > Gemmatimonadetes > Gemmatimonadales > Gemmatimonadaceae > JANPKQ01. Next base: position 16,074 of record JANOCW010000156.1, read on the forward strand.
CGAGATGCTCAACGAGTCGCGGACGGTGTAATCCTCATCGGTGAAGAACGGCACGTCGAGTACGTAGTCGACTTCGATCACCAGCGGGGTGATCCGGCGCGCGATCACCGATCGCTCGAGTCCGGGGATGTAGGTCGAGTGGCGCCCATAGTCGAAGAAGACCGCGGCGGCTTCTTCCGGTGTGGCCTCAATGAACTGGTGAACCGTAACGCGGGGCCACGGGGAATTTCGAACCCGTTCCTGCCGGAGAATCTGGCGACCGCTGTCGATGGACGCGCGGTCGGCGGCAATCACGTCGGGCGGTTGGGCCACGTGAGGCCGCATCCCGGATGACGTGGCGGCGGTCGCGAGCAGCAGGAAGAGTCGCGCGTTCATCACGCCTCGCACGCAGGGGGAACAGCGCGAGCCTGGATGCTCATTACATCCTCACTGTGGGTTGCCAACGAATGTATGTGGCCTCTGCACCCGCGCCAGTGTGCGTCGCGCCGCGCTACGGGTGGTGCGGGGCGCGGACCGGTTCGCGAGCACCGCTCGCGTTCTACTGGCGAGCAAGCCCGCGACGTCGCATGCTTCGTGATGCGCCGCCTGCTCTGGTTCGTGTTCGCCATCCTCGGAGCCTGCACCGCCGAGACGCTGGCCCCGCTGCCACTGGGCATCGGCATCGAGGCCAGCCGCGTCACCGCCGCGCCCGGAGAGTCCATCAGCTTCGCCGTCACCGCTCAGGGCGGCCAGCTCATCGGCATCACGACCGCCTACGGCGACGGAACCGAGGACCAGTTCGGGACGGGCGGTGCGCGGACCGCACGGGTCACCTTCCGTCACGCCTTCTCGGCGCCAGGAACATACGTGGTGCGCGCAACGGTCACCGATGCACTGGCCGGAGCGAAGGAGGCATCGCTCGAGGTGCGCGTGGATTAGCGTATTGACTCCTCCCACCCCACCGGTATCCTAGGACCCGAAGCTCCGTTGGTGTGGCGTCGTCCGGCGCCACATGTAACTCCTCAATCGCAAGGGAGTTGCCTATGTATTGCTTACGGGTTCAAAGAGTTCTCGCTCCTCTCGCGGCGGTGGTGTTGGGCAGCGGCGCGCTCTCGGCACAATCGACCGGAACCGTCACCGGCACGGTCGCGGGCGAGGACGGCTTGCCACTGCCGCAGACGCAGGTCCTTCTCGTCGGCACTGGGCTGGGGGCGCGTGCTGCCGCCAACGGGCAGTACTCCATTGTCAACGTGCCCGCCGGGCAGTACCGGCTCCGCGCGCAGCTCATCGGTCATCGCCCCGCCGAGGTGCCGATCACTGTGACCGCGGGCGCCGTCGTGGCGCAGGATTTCGCAATGCGCAAGCAGGCGCTCTCGCTCGACGCACTCGTCATCACCGGCACTGCTGGCGCGGCACGCCAGCGCGAAGTCGGCAACAGCATCGCGCAGATCGACATGAGCAAGTTGAAGGAGACGCCCGCGACCGTCGGCGAACTGCTGCAGGGAAAGGCGGCCGGCATGCAGGTGATGCAAAGCTCCGCATCGGCGGGGAGCGGATCGATGATCCGGCTTCGCGGGAACGTCAGCGTCGCGATGAGCAACCAACCGCTGATCTACGTGGACGGCGTGCGTCTCCGCAGCGAGGGCTATCAGCGTAACGTGCCGCCCTCCGGGTCCGGCCTGCGCAGCGGCAACGATATCGCCAGTCCGCTCAACGATGTCAATCCGAACGACATCGAGCGCGTCGAGATCATCAAGGGTGCGGCTGCCGCGACGCTCTACGGAACGGAAGCCGCCGCGGGCGTGATCCAGATCTTCACCAAGCGCGGGCAGGCCGGGAAGCCGCAGTGGACAATCCAGGTGGATCAGGGCATCGCACGCGCGCTCAAGTTCGGACCCGATCCAAGCGAAGCGCCGCCGAGCGACACGGTCTATTCGTGCGCGGTGTCGGTTCCGGCCTGCTCCGGCACGATGCAGGCATATCGTGACAGCTTCCCTGACCGGTTCAGGGGATTGCCGACAACCGGCGTATCGCGCGCGGGTGGAACGTCGAGCTACCTGTTCATCGACCCATGGCTGCGAAATGGCCTTCGTCAGCGATACTCGCTGTCGGTGGGCGGAGGCGGCGAAGCGCTCCGCTACTTCGTCTCAGGGACGATCGCCGATGAAGACGGGGTGCTGCCGAACGACAACGAGGCGCGCAAGGTGGTCCGCGGCAACACCCCGTCTTCGTCGGCGATCGTCCCTGACACGAAGTAGCGGAGCGCTTCGCCGCCTCCGCCTACCGAGAGCGAGTATCGCTGACGCAGGCCATTGCGCAGCCATGGGTCGATGAACAGGTAGCTCGACGTGCCTCCCGCGCGCGAAACGCCCGTCGTCGGCAAACCCCTGAACCGGTCGGGAAAGCTGT
>JANOCW010000157.1:0-5402 GCA_031412375.1 Gemmatimonadaceae bacterium
GCCGCGAGCAGGAAGGGCACCGCCAGCCCGAGGGAATACGCGAACAGCAGCACCAGGCCTCGATTGAGGTCCGCCGAGCTCGCGGTATAGGTGAGCACTCCCCCGAGGATCGGCCCGATGCACGGCGTCCACCCCGCGGCGAAGGCCATCCCGACGAGCAGCGTGCCGAGATACCCGAGCGGCTTGTTGGCGATGTGGATCCGTCTGTCTGCGCCGAGCGCGCCGATGTTGAAGACGCCGAGCAGGTAGAGGCCGAGCACGATCACCAGCACCCCGCCGATCCGGCCGACCCAGTCGCGCTGGCGGAGAAGCACTTGTCCGAGGACGGTCGCGGTAGCGCCGAGAATGAGGAAGACGGTCGTGAAGCCCGCGATGAACAGCAGCGAGTGGACGAGCGTGACGCGACGCGATCGCTGGACGTCGTCGAGGCTGAGCCCCGTGATGAAGCTGACGTAGCTGGGAATCAGCGGGAGCACGCAGGGCGAAAGAAAGCTCAGCAGGCCTGCGGTGAAGCTGATGGTGATGCCGAGCGATGCGCTCTGCACCCGTCAGGATTCCAGGGCGCGCTCGATGGCGGCGGCAAGCGTGGAATCGTTCGGTTGGATGGGGCCTGTCTTCCGCCACCGCAGCACCCCTGCGCGGTCGATCAGGAAGGTCGCGGGCACGCCGACCACGAGGAACTGCGTCGAGATGCGCTCATCGGGATCGAGCCAGACCGGGTACGTCATCCGAAAATCGCTCATGAATGCACGGATCGCATCATCCGACCCGTCCGCGTCGACGCTCACCCCGACGAGCTCGAGACCGCGCGCCTGGTACTTCGTATGGATGGCCTGGAGCTCGGGGATCTCATCCCGACAGGGGTGGCACCATGTCGCCCACACATTGAGAAGCACGACCTTCCCACGCACGGCGGCGAGCGAGACCGAATCGCCAGTGAGGGCAACGGTGCGGTACGCAGGTGCCGGCGCTCCGACCTCGACCTTTCCCGTGCCGCCGTCTTCACCCGCGGGTGCACACGCGGGCATGCTGGCGACTAGCGCAAGTGCGATCGCGACTCGCAACGCCCGTCGACGAAGGCTCATCGAATGTCGCTCACACGCGCGCGCGCCACGCGAATCGCCGAGGGACGTCCGGGGGCGGTCCACGCGAACACCACGTCGGATTTCGTGAGCGCCATCTGCGGAAATCCACTTGCACGTGCGGCGGACGACCGCGCGATCGTCATCGGAGCTCCCAGTGCGCCGTTGCGACCGACTCGACGGACCCGCACCGCCGCCGTATCCCCGCCGATCCGCTCGACCCAGGTCACCAGCGCGCCATCCCGAACAAGTACCACGTCCACGCGGCCGGCCGGCGCCCCGCCATCGACGCGAATCGGCGGTCCGAACGTCGCGCCGGCATCGCTCGAGAACGCGACCTTCACCCGGCCACTGTCAGTGGGGGCCGTGAACCACGCGATGGCGACCTCGCGCCCGGCAGCGGCGATCGACGGGCCGTTCACCGGGCACGCGTTGATCTTCCATCCGTCGGCATGCACGGCGGTTCCCGGAATCCATTTTCCGCCCACCCGCCTCGTGATGTAGATGTCCCGTATCTCGTCCGGCGACCGATCGCGATATGCGATGATCGGCCCGTTGCTCGTCATCGCCGCCGCGTTCTGACAGCAGTCGCACGTGCGCTGGTCGAGCGGCGTTTCGGGGCCGAGCCTGCCGCGTGCATCGATCGTCGTCGACATGAGCATCATCTCGTTGGCCGCATCGTGGCCCGGCTTGGCGAACTTCCGTCCGTCGAGCCACACCGCGCCGAGCGATGCCTTCTCACGCCACATCGCGACGAAACCGTGCTCGGTCTGCGAGCTGTCGCGATGCGGAGTGAACGGAGTGCTCCACGTTCGTCCGCCGTCCGCGGATAGCGAGATGCGCACACCGTAGGCATACGTGCCCGTTCCGTTCCGCTGGAGCCAGTGCGCGGCGAGCCGGTTGCCATCGAGAACCTGGAGCGAGGGAAAATCCGCCCAGTTCACGAAGAAGTCGCGCCCCGCGCGAATGGTGCGCGGCGCCGACCATTGTCCGCCGTCGAGCACGGCGAAGCGCAGCGCATGCCCCGAATCCGCCGGCTCGATCCAGCTCATGTAGACGCGGCCGTCCGGCGCGACCGCAAGATTGGGCTCGGCGCTTCCGGGTGCGGCCGGACTACCGATGCTGTCGATCACCGCCACCACCAGCGGTACCGACGCTGCCGACGAGCGCTGCACGCCCCATGACACCGTCGCCGCGATGAGGCCGACGAGGCACGAGCCGACGACAAGGGTGATCCGGGACATGGGGTCTCCAGGGAAGGCGAGGGGCGGAGTGGAACACGCTTTACCACCGCTCGAATGATAGCCCCCCGTCAGGGGCTGTACACCGGCGTCTCATCGGGCGTGCGGGTGCGCGCCGAGGCGGCATCCGCTCGCGCAACCGCTGCGGCTCCCGCCAGCTGGGAGGTGACGTTGAGTGTGGTCTTGAACATGTCCGGAATGACATCCACCGCAAGGAGGATCCCGAGCCCTTCGACGGGCAGCCCAACCGCGACGTACACCGGAGCCTGCACGAAGAGCCCGCCCGCCGGGATGCCGGGCGCGCTCGTGCTCAGGATCACGGAGGCCAGGGCGACGATGGCGATGTCGGTCAGGTCGAGATCGACGCCGTACAATCGCCCGATCAGCAGGGCGCCAGCGGGCCAGTACGTGGGGGATGTGAGCTTGTAGACGGACACGGCGAGGGGCAGTACGAACCCGGTGATCGCCGGGGGAACGTGCATCCGTTCGGTGGCGCCGCGGATCATGACGGGGAGCGCGGCGAGCGATGATCGCGCGGTGAACGCGATGACCTGCGCGGGCAGCGCTGCCCTGGCGAACTCCCGGATCGGAATGCGCCCGGCAGCCACCGCCACGGGATACATCGCAAGGGTGACGACCGTGTTGAACGCGCACACGAACGCGATGTAGAATCCGATGGCCCCGACGGCGTCGAGCCCGAGCGTGCGGCCGAGCGCGAGTGCGAGCCCGAACACGCCAAGGGGCGCGAGCCACACGACCCAGGTGACGACGACGAGCATCGCATCACCGATCGCGCGGAAGACGTCCAGCACGGCGCGTCGCAGCGGGTCCGCTACCCGGATGAGCGCGAAGGCGAACATCACGGAGAACACGAGCAGGGGCAGAAGCGCACCATCGGCCGCTGCGCGAATCGGGTTCGAGGGGACGAGGGAGAGCATCCAGTCCGTCGCCGTCGGAATGCTTGCCGGAACCGTGGTCGCGGCGACGCTTGCCCGCGCCGCGCTGGCGGCGTTGGCGTCCATCTCCAGCAACGAGAACGCTGCCGGTGTGACGAAGGTCGAGATCAGGGCGACGATGCCGAGTGTCCCGAAGATGAACGCGGCCGTGTACGCGCCGAGCCGGCCGATGCGGCGTGTATCCCGCGGCGCCGCGATCCCGACGATCACCAGCGAGACGACGAGCGGGATGACGGTCATCCGGATCGCGTTCACCCACAGCGTCCCGAGCGGCTCGACCGCAACCGCGACGGCGTGCGCCGGCGAAGTGGGCACGGCACGGAGTGTCGCGCCGATGGCAAGGCCAATGAGCAACGCGAGAATTGCGCGACCTGCGGGTGAGCGCATGGGCCGGAACATAGCGCACCTCCCTCTTGACCACCGTCGGGCTCATACCCACTTTCGCCCAATGCGGGTTCGTTCCGCACCCACCCAGGAGGCATCTCCATGACCAGGTCAGTCACACCGCTTCGCGTTGGCCACGGGCCGCGAGCGATCCTTTGTTCCTGCCGTGCCGCGCTCTCGCAGGCGCTGGTCGTCCTCGCCCTTCTCACAGTTGCATCGGTGGTTCAGGCGCAGACCGGCGTGCTGACCGGCCGTGTTACGGATGCGGTCGGTGGAGCCCCGATCGGCGGAGTGCAGATCCGACTGGTCGGGACGGTTCAGGGTGCGTTGACCCGGGATGATGGCACCTACCGTGTTCAGGCCGCGCCCGGCGCCTACACGGTCCGCGCGATCCGGATCGGCTACGGCACCGGTACGGAGTCGGTGGTCATCGAGGCCGGCCAGACGGTGACGCGCGACTTCGTCCTCTCCGAGATGCTGCTCAACCTCGACCAGGTGGTGGTGACCGGGTCACGCGCGACCGATCGCACCGTCCTCGAGGCGCCGGTGGCCATCGACGTCATCTCGTCGGCGGAGATCCGGTCCACCGGCCTGACGGAAACGAGCCAGATCATCCAGATGCTCGCGCCGTCGCTGAACTTTCCGCGGCCATCGGTGAACGACGGAACGGATCACGTCCGGCCGGCGACGCTTCGTGGACTCGGCCCCGACCAGACGCTCGTCCTCATCAATGGCAAGCGACGCCACACGACCGCGCTCGTGCACGTGAACCAGAGCGTGGGTCGCGGATCTACGAGCGTCGACCTCAACGCGATTCCGGCAGCGGCGATCGAGCGGATCGAGATTCTTCGTGACGGTGCTGCGGCGCAGTACGGATCGGATGCGATTGCCGGGGTCATCAACATCATCCTGAAGTCGGCCGAGCAGACGAGTGTCTCGGCGACGTACGGGCAGATCTGGAGCGAGCCGCGAAGGGACGTCGAATATCGCGATGGCGTGGTGCGCCAGTTCGATGCGAACATCGGCCGGCAGCTCCGCAGCGATGGGTTCTTCCATCTCAGTGGCGAGTTCCGCGACCGCGAGCGCACGAACCGTGCACGGGTCGACAGCACGCCGCAATGCTTCGCGGGATCGACGACGTGCACGGAGATTCCGGACGGCACGAACATCTACGATGAGAGCCTCCGTCAAAGCTGGTCGGGCGATGCGGAGACCCGGGACTGGATGGGATTCGTCAATACGGAGCTTCCGCTCGACAACGGAATCCGGCTCTATGGCTTCGGCGGCTACAGCAAGCGCGATGGGACAGCCGCGGGTTTTTTCCGCCGCCCGACCGACGACCGGACCGTGCGCTCGCTGTATCCGAACGGGTTCCTCCCCCTGATCAGCAGCGACATCGTCGACGCCTCGGGCTCGGTGGGCGCAAAGGGTACGTGGAATGACTGGAACTGGGACCTTGGAGGCGTCTATGGCGGGAATGGCTTCGGGTTCACGATCGAGAACTCGGTCAACACCTCGCTGGGCGATCCGAGCCCGACGACCTTCGATGCCGGAAGGCTCGCGTTCAACCAGGGCACGCTGAACCTCGATGTCACGCACACGTTCGCATCGTCACCGCTCGGAGCGCTGAACGTCGCGATGGGGATCGAGGCGCGCCGCGAGAACTACAGCATCGAGCGGGGCGACCCGAACTCCTATGCTGTCGGGACGCAGCCCATCCTCGACGGACCGCGCGCGGG
>JANOCW010000158.1:0-21209 GCA_031412375.1 Gemmatimonadaceae bacterium
ACATAGGTGCCGGTCGTGCCCGTGCGCAGGCGGAAGGTGCTCGTATCCCCGGTGGCGCTCCATCTCGCGGTGTCGAGGCGCTCGTGGCCTGCCGGCGAGACGACACTGATGTCCTGCACTCGAACGCGATCGATCGAGTTCTCGCTCCGGCTGAACGTCCCGTTGAGGATCCGGACGAGAACCTCGGCATTCTCCTCGACGAAGTAGCGTGCGGGCTTCACGAACATGTCGTGCCCGCTCGCGACCGCCACGACCGCTGCGAGCAGGCCGATAGTCAGAGTGGCGACCCGGCGTGCGCGACGCAGAGGATTGGGCGGGATTGGACGGCTGTGCATATCGGTTCTCCAGGGTGGCAGGCCTGAACCGCGCTATTCCCGACCTTTCGCCGAGGGCGTCCCGGCGTCAGGGAAGGGCGCGGGCGCGATCGCCTCTGGTGAACAACATGCTCGTGTTCTTCCCGGATGTCACTGACTGAACGAGGTTGACCTGATCGTCGTGGACCTCGAACAGCAGCGTGTTCAGGACGCGAAGGCCCCGTGGCGTGACGGGAGACGGGCTGCGCAGGCAGAGCCACACGACGGCGCCAGCTCGTTTCGCGCCGCACCACTCGAGGGAGATGGGGCGCCCCGCTGCGTCGGCAAGGGAGAATGCGGACTGGACGTACCCGTATGCCGCGGCGGGCGGCACGGAATGATCCGGTCCGGGCTTCACGCGCGAATGCCGTCCGACCGCAACGGCGAAGTCGTCCGCGAACACGCGCAGCGAGATCACAATGGCGCGGCTCGCGGTGTCATAGGTGATCTGCGTGAGCGTGGTGTGAATCGGGTGCGCGTTCAGTGCACGCGCAGTCCCGATCGCCATCGCCGTCGTGACGACAAGGGTTGCGACGCCCGTCCGCAGCCAGCCCCGACGCCCGCTTCCGGTCCGCTTCACCAGAACCGCCGCTCGACGGCCCACCGTGTCGCGACGAGGGCCACCACCGAGGAGATCATCAGCACTCGAATGCGCAGCGGCGACGGCAGGGAGCTGGGGGTGCGAATCGCACGGATGGCCGCGTCCACTCCAGCGAGCGACAGCGCAGCGAATACCAGCACCGCGATCTGCCCGAGCTCGATGCCGAGGTTGAAGCCGAGGAGGGGTACGGTGATCCGGTCGACGAACATTGCCTTCAGGTAGTTCGCGAAACCCGCTCCATGGACCAGGCCGAACACACCGGCGAGCACCGGCCGGTAGCGCCCCTTCCACGGCGCCCGCGCCCGATCGGCGACGACGATGTTCTCGAGGCAGGTGGCAACGATCGTCACCGGAATGAGGAACTCGACGAGCGGCATGGGCAGCGCGAGGAGCCCAGTCACGGCCAGTGCCAGCGTCACGGAGTGGCCGATCGTGAACGAGCTGATCACCCAGAGGCTCTCACGCCAGTCGCGCAAGCGATAGATCGCGGCGAGCGCCATCAGGAACAGCACGTGGTCGAGGGCACGCAGGTCGAGGATGTGCCTGACGCCAAGGCTGGCGAACGCAATCAGCTCAGACATCAATCACCCGCACGGGAGAATGAGCCCTGCTCACGGCGCGACCACGGCTCGCTTCAGTGAGTCCACGAGGGTGCTCGCGACGCGCGCCTGAACGGGATGGAAGCGCGGATTGATTGACACAGCCGCCTCGAGATGCCGACGCGCGTCATCACCATTGCCCAGTGCGAGCTCGATCATCCCGGCGTGAAAGAGGACGCTCGGATCGCGGACACCCCGCGCCAGGGCTCGCTCAATCGTCACCTTCGCCTCGGCATCCCGCCCCGCGGTGTGCAGCGCCCAGGCAAGGACATCATCTCCATACACATCGCGACGCGTCCTGCTCTCCTGCTGCGCGCGGGCGAGCACAACCTTCACGTGCTCCCGCCGATCGAGCCAGAACAGGCTCCAGCTTCGGTGGATGGCACCGGGCGTTCCCAGCGAGAGAGCGGCCACGCCCCGAGCGTACTGGTTCGACTGCGCGGAGTCCCCGAGCGCGGCGTGCGCGTCGCTCAGCAACCCGAGCACGTCCGGATCGGGAGTGACGGCGATCGAGCGGTCGGCGAGTGCGATGGCGGCAGACCAGTTGCCCGACGACGCCTCGAGTCGAGCCATCGTCGCGAGCAGCCGATGCTCGTCTGGGGCGATGCGAAGGCCGGCGTCGAGCGCGGCGCGCGCCGCGTCGGCACGGCCATAGCGCATCTCGAAATCGCCGAGGCGGTACCAGGTCCATGCGGCCTGGCTGTGCGGGACGTACGAGTCGGCGGCGGCATCACGAGCGAGCGTGCGTAACGCCAGTCGCGCGTCCTCGATCCGACCGTGGATCTCCATCCAGCGCGCGACCCGCGGTGCCACCGTGAGCTGGCGCCAGTGCGGCTGCAGCGACCAGAAGATCGTATCGGCAGCGGCGTACGAGCCCAGCTCGAGCTCGGTCTCGGCGAGCAGCGCACGATAGTCCGTCGACTCGGGATTGCGCACGGCGAGGTCGCGGGCAATCTCACGCGCGTCGATGAAACGATGCTGCTCGAGCAGGCTCGCCGCGAGCAGGGAAGCGGCGGCATCGTTGTGCGACGTTCGAGCGGCGAGCGATGATCGTGCAGCGCGTTCCGCACGCAGCGCGTCATCCGGATCCCCTCGCATGCGACCGCGCTCGAGGAAGAGCAGCGCGAGTCGCGCGTAGTCTCCCGCGCTGTACGGGTCCTCCGCTGCGCGCACCTCGTAGAACGCGATGTCCTGATCGAGGACGTCGCCCGCTTCCAGCGGGGCTGGGGACTCCGCGGTGGTGGTCGCCGCCGGGTCGTGCGCAACGACGGCGTCAGGCCCTCGCGCGCGGAGCCGCCACCCCAGGATGCACGCGACCGCGACGAGCGTAACGCCCGCCGCGGCGCGCCAGTGGCGGGACAGCCACGTCGCCGTCCCGCCACCGTGACTTCTCCTCAACACTCGTTCCCCGTGCGCACTGCTACCCTGCTACCGCGCCGCCATGAGCGCCGCGGTGTTGGAAACCGCGAGGTACGGGAACGTGGTGCGAAACGGGCTGTCGCTCGGGACGTTGTCGGTCGTGAGACCGACTGACACGTTGTTGGTGTTGCCAAGCGCGGCGCCGAAGACCACCATGAGGCTCAGGTCGACAACGTCATCGGGAAGCTTCCGTCCGCCGTAATTGGTGGCAGGAGCGAGGATCTGCCCCAGGTAGCCCGCGGTGTTCGGCGCCTTGTCGAGTTGGGCGACGATCATGTCGGGCACCAGGGCATCGGCCACTGTCTTCGCGTAGGCTGGGTCGCGACCGGCGACCGTCGTGATGAACTTGATCACCTTCGCTGCGAAGTTGACGCTGTCCGTGCTGGGCACGCCGGCGTCGTGGAAGCCGTGATCGCGCTTCTCGAGGAATACCTCGGCGAAGAGCGGCGCACCGAGGCGCTCGACCTGGTTGAAGATGCGGAACTCGCCGAAGCGGACCGTATCGAACTGCGTGACGGTGCGGGTGCTTCCGGTGTCCCGGAAGACCGTCTGGGTGACCGTTCTCGTATCATCTCCGCACGCGGCCGTGAAGCCCGCTGCGGCGACGACGCCGACGATCGCGAGTAGTCTGACTGCTCGTGCCATGATCATGCGCTCCTGATAGTGGTCGTGTGAAGGAAAGTGTGCAAGCGGTTCATCGGCTGATCGTTCCCCACACGCCGATCGTCTTGTTGGCGCCAGGCGCCAGCAGTGACTCCGGCAGCTCGATCACGATCGACAATGCGTTGATCCCACGAACGAAATTCACCGGCGGGCCGCGCGTGTCGTCGAAATCCGGGGCCGGGCCGCGGAACTTGCTCGCGGTCGGGGTTTCCGGGAGCGCGGCGAGGGGGCCGCTGACCGGTTTGCGATCGGGGATGATGCGGAAGAACTGCTCGAGGTCGACGAAGAATGGATCGTCGGTCGCGCCGGCGAAGATCTTGATGTCACCAGCGGCGTTCGACACCGTCACGGCCTGATCGGTCGGACGCGCCGTGATGCTTGGCAGTGCGGCATTGCGGAGCAGGACCGACGCCGTGCCGGGGCGCGGAAGCGGGGTGCCTTCGGGATCCATGCGCGACGGCGGAGCGACGGGGCCCCGGACGTTGACGAGGCGACTGTTCCCGGTAGCCGAATCGAAGGTCACCTGGATGATGAGGTCCTCGATGCCGTCGAGCGGGCTGCTGTTGTCGATCTTGAACTGGTACAGCAGGTTGTGATCAAAGCGCGCCCCGGCCGTCTGGGCGGGTGTCAGCGGCGACGAGGTGATCATGGCGAGGACGACGCGATCGGCGCTCGCGTTGTTGTCGCCGCCGGGGAAGACATACACGTCGGTGATGTCCATCCGCGGGTTGAGCTCGGTCAGCGCGGTCTGCTGGTGATCCGAGGCGACGAGGCGCCCGCCGACGATTGCGATCGTCGCGACGACTCCTGCGGCTGCGAGCCCGGCCGCGACGCGCCCGACTCGGGTTGCTCTTGCTTTCATGTGCTCTCTCCAGCTTCGGTGACAATGAGAACTGCGGAGACACGCCCAGCCCCCACCCATCCTCGAGTGGGGACCGGCCGTGCGCCGTACGGGGAACTAACCGGATGCATATGCCGCAATCACTTTGCTGGATCACATCAATTCGTGCGAACATCGGAGACCTGCGGAATGCTCCAGTACGCGATCTGCTGCACTCGGGACGTTTCGTTTCGTACGCTTTCGAGCGGTCCAACACATGCGTTACGTGCACGCCCACGGCCGCTGCAGCGAGCCTCTGACCGGAAGCGAGCCCAAGCGCGGACCGAAGTTCATGTCGTACGATCGATCCCAGATGCACGGACAATCCGACTACTCGCGGGAGCGTGGTGCGCGCGGCGCCCTCAGTGAAGCACCCCGCCCGGATCGGCGCACCGATCATGAGCTCGTTCGTCGCATGCGCTCCGGCGACGCGGACGCGCTCGGCCTCCTCTACGACCGCTGGGCACCCCTCCTCCATCCGTTCGCCCTTCACCTCGTCGTCGATCGCGAGGAGGCGGAGGACGTCGTCGAGGAGACGTTCTGGCAGGCCTGGCGCCAGTCCGATCGATATGACGTCGGCCGCAGCGACGTGTCGAGCTGGTTGTTCATGATGACGCGAAGCAAGGCCCTCATGCATATTCGCGCGCGACGGCGGCGACGCGAGGAACCCCTGCCCGCGGCCGATGCCCCACAATTGCTGGCGCCGTCAAGCGATCCGGCCGCGAACGCCGAGGCCGCCGATCGCCGCTCGCTCGTCCTCGCTGCGCTCGCCGAGCTCCCGGTGGAGCAACGCCAGACCGTTGACCTTGCGTATTTTCATGGCATGACCCAACAGGAGATCGCCGACCGTCTCGGTCAACCGCTCGGAACGGTTAAGGCGCGCATTCGTCTTGCCTTCGAAAAGCTCCGGCGTCCACTCTCCGCCCTTGCTGACTTCGCTCCAGGATGAGCGAGTTTCCCGCCCTGCACGACGCGTGTGAGACGATACGGGAGGCGCTGCCTGCCGCTGCGCTCGACGCACTCCCGGACGGGGAAATGCAGCAGGTCATGGCTCACGTCGATCGCTGTGAGCCGTGTCGCGGTGAACTGACGACGCTTTCTCGGATGGCGCTGCAGCTCACCTACGCTGCACCTCTGGAGCCCGTCGACGTGATTCGACGGGACGGACTTCGGGCGCGACTGCACGCGCGTGCGCTCCGGGAGGCCCCGGTCGTGGATACTGCTTCGTCCCGTGACAGCGGACGAGCACGCGACGGCGTAACACCCATTCGCGCGGATCGCCGGACGCTGCAATGGGTCGCTCTGGCTGCGCTTGCCGCGTCGATCGTCATCGCCGTCGGGCTGGCCCGCGACCGCCGGGATCTCTCCCGTGACTTGGACCAGGAGCGGAGTCGGCAGAGCTTGGAGTTGGCATCGCTGCGGAGTGAGCTTTCCGTCCGTGACACGCTTCTCGCCGCGCTCACCGGGCCGTCGGTCCGGGTGATTTCCCTCTCTGCTCCTGCTCTCCGCCCGGCTGGCGCGCTGATGTTCTGGAACCGGGAAACCAGTCAGTGGACCTTCGTCGCTCACGACCTGCCGCTGCTCGACGCGGGCCGCACCTATCAGCTCTGGGTGGTTCTCGGATCCACGCCAACCAGCGTGAGCACGTTCGTCCCGGACGCACTCGGCAACGCTCGAGTCAGCGCGCGGCTTTCGGTCGATGCGAATGCGCATCCGCAGATTGCCATTACCAACGAACCAGCGGGAGGGTCGCCGCGCCCGACCACGGAGCCGCTGATCGTGAGCGCACGGTCGCGCTAGGGCAGCCGAGCCAGCGGCGTGGATTCACGCCAGTCAACCACGCCGCGACGTTCCACTAGCCTCCGACCTGGCGAGACTCACCGCGCGGCACGAAGCGCGTTCGCGATGACCCCGATGTCGATGGCTTCCTGTACCAGTGCGCCGGCGATGGGTGGAAGAATGCCGAGTGCGGCGAGCACCATTGCGGCGGCGCTGAGTCCGAGACCGATCCAGATGCTCTGCCTCGCGACACTGAGCGTCCGACGTCCGATGCGGATGGCGTCGACGAGACGCGTCGGATCATCGACGAGGAGGACGACATCAGCCGCCTCTGCCGTGATCCCTCCGCCGTGGCCGCCGAGAGCGACGCCAACGGTCGCGGTTCCCATTGCCGGGGCATCGTTCGTCCCGTCGCCCACCATCACGACCCGCTCCCCCGCCGCGACGAGCGTCCCGATGATCGCGGCCTTCTCTCCGGGGAGCAGGTTCGCGTGCACATTCCGGATTCCCACGCGGCGCGCAATAGCCGTCGTATGCGTTTCGTCATCGCCCGAGAGCAGGTACGTTCGCGCGATGCCGAGCCCGGAGAGATCGGCAAGGAACGCGTCGAGCCCCGGCCGGATCTGGTCGGCATACTCGATCACTCCCACGGCTGCGCCATCGACAGTGACATAGGCGCGAAGTCCGGTACTCCGCCGTTCGAGCTTCCCCATCTCATCCTGAGCACGGGGATGGCGCTCGAGAAGAAACGAGCGTGCTCCTACCATGACCTCACGATCACCCACGTGTCCCACGACCCCCCGGCCAGGTGATTCGACCACCCCGCTTGGCCGGGGAAGAGCAATCCCGGCGTCGTTCGCTGCATTGACGAGTGTGCGGGCAAGCAGGTGGCCGGAACTCTGCTCGACCGCGCCGGCGAGGCGGAGGAGATCCAGCTCCGACCAGCCGTCGGCCGTGGTCACCCGACTCACGGTTGGCAGGCCAATCGTCAACGTGCCCGTCTTGTCGAACACGGCGACCGTGACCGCCGCGAGTTGCTCGAGCGCTCCCCCGTGGCGCACGATGATCTGACGTCGGGCCGCGCGATTGATGCCGCCAATGATCGCGACGGGCGTGGCGATGATGAGCGGGCATGGCGTGGCGACAACAAGGATGGCGAGCACGCGCATCGCATCGTGGGTGACGAGATACGTCGCGAGACAGACGGCGAGCGTGAGTGGAGTGAACCAGACGGCGTATCGATCGGCCAGTCGCTGAAGCGGCGCCTTGCTCGCCTGGGCGGAGCGTACCAACTCGACGATTCGCGCGTACTGGCTCTCTCGCGCCGCCGCGGTCGCGCTGACGGTGAGCGAGCCTTCTCCGTTCAGGCTCCCGCTCATCAGCTTCGAGCCTGCACCGGCGCGCACCGGGATGGGCTCCCCCGTGAGCTGGGATGTGTCGACATGTGAGCTTCCGTCCAGCACGACTGCGTCGCAGGGCACCAGCTCTCCGGGGCGGATCAGGAGCGTCTCGCCCATGGCGATGTCCTCCGCGGGGACCTCGCTCACGGCGTCGCCCACGACCCGGTGCGCGAGCCGGGGGGCGGCGCGTTCGAGCTCGTGCAGTGCCCGTGACGCGCGGCCCTGCGCATACCGCTCCAGCGCTTCGCCGCCAGTCTGCATCAGGACGACGATGAGGCCTGCAATCGGCTGCTGGAGCAATACTGCCGAAAGAATCGCCAGTGACGCGATGACATCGGCGGCGAAATGTCCGGCGGCGAGTCCGCGAAGCGTCTGCCAGATGACGGACGCGCCGGTGAGCGCGAGACCGGCCATTAACAGGGGTGCGGCAAGCTCCCGCGTGCGTGGACTGGCGTAGACAACAGCCCCTGTGACGAGGACGAGCAGTACCACGACAGGAATGACCGCGCCGGGCCCAATGCGACGCCAGCGCGCAACGACGCCGGGAGCGAGGGGACCGCTGGTTGCCTCGCGCGAGACGGGCGCACCTCGGTTCAGCTCAGTGACCGCCATTCGCCCCACTGGCACCGCCTGCTCGAGGTGCGCGCCAGCCTGTTCTCGCGCGACCTCGGACGGGCATTCCCTGCTACCGCACGGCGATGTCGAGCGAGTTGTCGACGAACGCAGTACTGTCGAATACCTCCGACAACTCGCGACGCGGTGTTGGTCCTGACGGTGTCGCGTAGCCCATGCGAAGGATGACCTGGGGAAAGCCTGACAGCCCGAGCCTCGAGCGAAACCGCGTGCGTAGCGCGGGGACCTGCAGCGGCTGATTGAGAAACGAGGCTGAAATGCCGTGTGCCGCGGCGACCAGCAGCACGAGCTGCAACGCCTGGCCCGCCGCCATCCAGTCGCGCGGTGTGTCGCCGGGCGTCGTGAGCGTCACGAGCAGCGGCGCTTCGAGCGCGAGCGTGCGGGCCTGCTTCGCCTGGGCGCGACCCCATCGCATTCTCCGCAGTACTGCCGGTGCCATGCGGGCCACGATGTCGGACATTCCGAAAAGGTGTCCGGGCAGTCCGTCCCGAACCGGCCCGGTGTTCGGCCGCAACCACGCCGTATGCTCCTGCCGGAATTTTCGGTCCAACCATTGCCGCCGGTCTCCCTCAGCGATGAGGTCAGCCACGACCGGGCGTAGTCCGTCGTCGGTCGTTTGCTGAAGCCAGGCGCCCTCCAGCTCCGCCGCGGTCCGCATGGCCGCGATCAGTCGCGGGCTCACCGGCGCGGAATGGTAGGGAGCCCGGCTCGTGTGCCGCTCGGGGATGGCCGCGAAGAGGAGTTCGTTCAGCCTCGACCGAATTCGCGGCCCTCCGAGCTCGACCCGCGCGAGCACGTCGGGGACGGATGCGTGCGGAAGGATCTTCACATTGGCGGCGAAACCGAGATACCGGAGCGCGATCCGGATGTTCTGGAGCGCGGCACCACAGCTCATGACCATTTCCCGGGCGGCGGGATCGGCCACCGGCAGCACTCGTGCGCGATCGAGGATGATCTCGAGCCCATTCCATCGCAGATCGAATAACCACGGCTGAGTGTTGTGGCTCGACGGAGCGAGCACGGCGAAAGCAACGGCCCGTCCCAGCAAGTCGCCCGCCGACCCTTCGGAAGGCGCAACGCGAAGCGTGGAGGCGACACCGGCGATCTCAGGTGGGGTCGTCCGGAATGCGGGTGTCTGGGGAAGAATGGTGGCGCTCATCGTTCACCTCGGAATGTTCCGGCGGTCGCGGCATGTTGCCAACCCCCGCCGAATCTTCTTCAAGCTACGCGCTCCGGGCGCGCTGGCCGCCGGGGGAATCCACGAATGTTGGTCGGGGGATTCCTGACAGCCGAGGGCGCGCCGATGGCTTGACCCTCATCGCTTCCTCGCGGACGACATGGTCGCCGCTCGCCCTGTGATGGCGTCGACGTGGATGCGGAACACCGCGGTGCGGAACGCGACCGGATCAGTGCTCGTCCACGTTTCGGGGACCAGGCGTCGAAGCAGATCGATGCCATGTTCCCATGCCGTGGCCTCGGCCATTGGTCCATCAGGCGAGAGGGAATAGAATGCTCCGCGAACCACCACACTTCTCCATTGGAAGACCGCCTCGATCTCGTCTACCTCGAACGCGACCCAACGGCTATGCCGGAGCGTCGCGAGCTTCCACCCTTGGGAGGTCCGACCGTACAGCCAGCCATCGGCGAACACGTAGTGGATCGGCTGGATGTCGATCTGATCGTGGAACGAGTACGCGAGGCGCCCGACGTGGTTACGAGCCAACACGGCCTCGCACTCGTCCCGGGCGAGCGATTCGAACTGCGGTACCGCCCCTTTTGGAGGGCACGCCTGTGCCACAGGCAGCTCATCCGCCTGACCACGCCCAGCCTCGGGAGGCACGAGCCTCTCCAGAGAGGGACCGTGAGTCAGGGATCGGCGTATGAGCCTCATGATGAACCTCCGCGTTTCGACGTTCGAACCAACGACGACGTTCGCGACTCATGTCCAAGCTACGCGCTCCGGGCATACCGTCCGCCGGGGAAATCCACGAACGTTGGTCGGGGAATTCCTCACAGCGGATAGCGGCGACCGCGTCATCGTCCTCAGCGCCGGCCAAAGGATTCGCACAACCGATCGTCACATGGTGCACCGATCGGTCAGCTGCCGTGCCGTCGCTCGGTGGGAAGCCACAGCGTGAAGGCAGAACCCCGACCCAGCTCGCTGGCGACGGTGAGATCCCCACCGAGGAGATCAGCAACGCGTCGGGCGATCGCGAGACCAAGCCCGACACCAGGCGTGTGCGCATGCATCTCGAGACGCGAGAACTCGTCGAAGATGGCATCGAGCTTGTCGGGAGGAATGCCGGATCCCGAGTCGGCAACCTCAACGGATGTTCCCGCACGTCCGTCGCGATTGGACGCCTCGACCGTGACACCGATGCGGCCACCTGGCGGCGTATACTTTACCGCATTCGAGAGCAGGTTGCCGAGGACCTGACGGACGCGCTCCGGATCGGTGATGATCGACGGCATGCCCGTCGCGATGAGAATGTCCACCTGATGCCCGACCGCCTCGGCAGCAGCGCGATGCTCTTCCGAAACCTCGCGCACCAGAGCGCCCATGTCGATCGAGCGCGCAGCCATCTTGAGCTGCCCAGCCTCCGCACGGGACAGCTCGAGCAGGTCGTTGATCAGTGCAAGCAGAGATCGTACGGCGCGCCGAATGCGAACGATGCTGTCCTTTTGCCTGGGCAGCAGCGTCCCCATCACCTCCTCCTCGAGCAACTGGGCGTGCCCGTCAATCGCGTTGAGCGGGTTCTTGAGGTCGTGGCTCACGCCGCGCATCAGCCGGGCGCGGCTCTCGGTCGCGCGTTCGAGTTCGACCCGACGCCGCTCAGCCGCGCTCGCGAAGAGGCGAAGCCGACGACCGAGCGAGGCAACGACGATGACAGCGATGAGGGCGACCACACCCAGTGCGAAGGTGAGATGCTGCTGGGCGCGTTCCGCCGCGAGGATGCGGGCGCGACTTGCTTGCGCGGCATTGTTGATCTCCTCGTCGAGTAGCGCTGCAGCGAGCAGCAGGTCGTCGTACAGCTTTTGGCGGAGCGGATCGACGACCGCCGTTCGGCTCGCGCCCTGTTGGAGAAACTCGTCGACCGCGGTGTGCCAGTCGGCCTGGAGAACCAAGAGCGCGGAGAACCGCCGTTGGACCGCTCCTCCGAGGCGCATGGCGATCGGAGCGAGATCGGCGTAGGCTCGTCGCTCCTGCTCAACGGCTTCGCGGTACCGGCCAACGAGCGGCGCTTCCCGATTCTCGAGGTAGTCACGAAGCACGGGGCCCTGAATCGCCAGCGCCAGGTGAATCCGCGTGACCAGCGTTCGCCCTGGCTCTGTCAACTGCCTGATCTCCGCGTGCATCGGTCGTGTGTATCGGTCGCCCAACATGGGCAGGACGACGAGCGCTGAAAGCGCGAGCATGACGAATGTGAGCGGAACCCATGTCCGCCAGCCACCGTCACGCCCGACATGGGGGCGCACTGAGAGCGGTGGTTTCGGGAAATCGGCGACGCTCGTCGGCTGATCGGATGGGCTGGCACCGCCAAGAGCCAGGGGCGTCGTCGTCGGCATGTCAGGCAGTCGTCGCGGCGAATCGGTCGATGAGGCCCCGCCCCGCGTGGACATACGCCTCGACATTGAAGCCTTGGGGATCGAGCATCGCCTGCGCGGCACCGCCATTGATGACGCTGATCGCGACGGCGGCCAGTCCGTCGGGCGTCACGTCGGGAACGGCGCCCAGGCCCGCCCGAAGCACTTCCTCAGCCAGCGTCCGAAGGCCCTCGCGGTACCGCTCAACCGCCGCGCTGACGATCCTGCGAATTCCCCGGTCGCGGGCGCCGAGCGCCAGATACTCGAGGAAGAGACGCATCTGCCGAGGCTCACGCGCCAGACGCTCAACCTCGCACCGGAGTAGGCCATGCAAGCGATCCGCCGCGCTCGGGATCGCCTTGATCTCGTCGGGCATTTGGAGGATCATGGTCGACGCGATCACCCGGTGAAGTACGGCGCGGACGAGATTGTCCTTCCGTTTGAAGTGGAAGAGCACAAGTCCATGGCTGAGATGCGCTCGTGCCGCTACGGCGCGCAGCGTCAGGCCGCTGATGCCGGCGTGCTGCGCCACCGCGTACGCGGCGTTCACGATCTGCTCGCGGCGTTCCGCCTCCGAGGCCTTCCGTCCAGTCATGTGTCTCCTCTGAGTCTTCCGCGAACTGCCGCTGGGCTGCGCCACCTCACGTGTCGTTCAATGACCAAGCCCCACGCTGCGCGGCGCGGTCTCGCGTTCACTGGGCGAACGGCCGCGACCTCGCTCAAGCCGCGGCTCGCATCGGTGCCAAGCGTGGCTACCGAGACATCGATGGTCTGTTGGTACGCGCTCGCCACCGAGACCGGTGACTGAAACGGCCACACCCGTCACGGGTGCTGGCTGTTCATTCGCCATGGGCTGGCTTATTGACCATGTGACCAGTAGACTTTACTGCGCCTTCTCCACTCGGTCAATGACCTGAGTGAGTGTTTAGGCCTTCGCTGGCTGGATGGACGGGCGCCTCGCTGTGGCGTACGCGGCCGTGCCCGTCCGCGTTCAACCGCAATCAGCGAGGAACAACCATCGTTATGTCATGGTCCTTTCGCATCGGACGACTCGCCGGCATCGACGTGTATGTTCACTTCACGTTCGTGCTGCTGCTCGGCTTCATCGGCTTGAGCCACTGGATGCAGACGCGCGAAGTTGCGGCGGCCCTGGCGGGAGTAGGATTCCTGGTCGCACTTTTTGCGTGCGTGTTGCTCCACGAATTTGGCCACGCGCTCACGGCGCGAAAGTTCGGCATCCGGACACGCGACATCACCTTGCTGCCCATCGGCGGCCTGGCGCGGCTGGAGCGGATGCCGGAGAAGCCGATGCAGGAATTCTGGGTGGCACTGGCGGGGCCGGCAGTGAACGTGGTCATCGCCGGAGCGATCTTCGCCTATCTCCTCGCCACATCGGAGCTGGTTCCCGTCGAACAGCTCAGCATGGCCGAGGGCTCGTTCCTGACGCGACTGGCGGCGGTCAATGTCATGCTGGTGCTGTTCAACATGCTGCCTGCCTTTCCCATGGACGGCGGCCGGGTGCTGCGCGCGCTGCTCGCGACACGCATGGAGTACTCGCGCGCCACGAACGTTGCGGCTCGGCTCGGGCAGTTCATGGCGTTCGTGTTCGGTTTCGTGGGCCTGTTCTCCAATCCGTTCCTGGTTTTCATCGCTCTCTTCGTCTGGATTGGCGCGGCGCAGGAGTCGGGAATGGTGCAGATGAAATCCGCGCTCGGCGGGCTCCCGTTGCAGCGCGTGATGATCACCGAGTTCCGCACACTGGCTCCATCCGACCCACTATCCCGTGCGGTGGAACACGTCCTCGCCGGCTTCCAGCAGGATTTCCCTGTCGTGGAGGCGGATGGTCGACTCGTCGGCATGTTGAGTCGCGCGGCCCTGATCGGCGCGCTGGCCAAGCATGGGTCAGCGGGCCTGGCCGGTGAAGTGATGCACCGTACGTTCCAGACCGCCGACCCGTTCGAGATGGCCGAGGGCGTTCTGGCACGCCTGCACGAGTCGAAGTCCCCTTCCATGCCGGTGCTGCACGAGGGTCGGCTGGTTGGTATCCTCACCGCGGAAAATCTCGGCGAGTTTCTGATGATTCAAGCGGCGCTCCGAGGCGGCAAACCAGCAACGGCGGTCGCGACGTAAGCAGTCCGCAGGATTCCGATCGTCAAGGGCGAGCGCTGATCTGCACGTGTTCGCACTGATAGCCGCACTGAGCCAGCAGCAACCCGACGCCACGGCGAGTCATGCGGTTTTTCTCGAACGTGATCGCGATCGTGCTCGTGCCTGCGTCAACTCGCACCGATTCGATCCCGCGCCGCCGTTCGAGTTGGTACGCCAGCCCGACGGGAGAATCCTCGTACAACAGCCCCTCGACATCGGCGACGAAGGTTTTCATTGGGCGCCCTCCGGTGTGGTCATGACGTGCTTGAAATCCAACCCATCTCGTGATCGTTACTGAACGACGATCGGCTCCACGGTGTCGCGCACGCTGATGCGAAGACGCGACCCCGTGAGGCCGCCGGTGATCGTGACCTCATTGATCCGATAGACGCGAATGCGCTGGGTCGCGCGCGCCGGGTTTGATGCGCCCGGCAGAACATGGACGCCGTTGTCGGAGAGGTTGCTCACCTCGACGTCATGTGTCTCGATTTCGACCCTCGTGGCTGGACGAGGGACCGTCCAGCGAATCGTCAGTGCTTGCGCGGACGTAACGGTGCCGCCGCTTGTCGGTGCCGTGATCGTATGCAGGCCCGGTGAGCCGACGATGACGTTGGTGACGTTGTCGCTCCCCCGGAGAACGTCGAGCCGCACGTCGCCCACTGCTGCCCCCGAACGAGTGACGGCGTAGTCCCCAGTGCCAACGGCCGTCTCACTGAGGATCACCGCGCCGATTCCGGCGGCAGTGACTCGCACGGAAGCGCCCGAGATCGGAGCGCCCGCCTGGTTGCGTACGGACACCAGGATCTGCGTGGTGTAGCCGGACCCTCCCTCATCCTCGACTTCGACACCGGCGGTGACCTTGAACGTTCCCGAACCGGTGCCGGGGTCGTTGCGACCGGATGCCGGCCCGATAGGATCGGAGCCGCCGCACGCGGAAAGCGCTGCGAACACGACCACGCCCATCACTCGACGCGTCAATCGTCCGGTCATCATGGTTGAAGCCCTCGTTCGATCATGGGTGTTTCCGTGCGTTTCCGGGCGCTGTGCCCAGCCCGCGTGGAGCTGGGCACGTCGAGTGCTGCTGGCGGTCAGCCGCGAGCTACCCAATCAGGATCCGATCGTCGACGCTGGTGACCCCGGGCGCCGACCAAGCCGCATGCTCGGCGTCGGAGCGTTCTGAGAACGAGCGAACCGTCCCCTTGAGCGTCACCCGTCCGTCCGCGGCTTCGACAGTGATTCGATCGGCGTCGCGCTCGGCGGTGCGGCGCAGCGCGTCCTTGATCTTCCCGCTCACCTCGAGCTTCGAGACGCGCTTCGGCAGGACCTTGATGTGGTCGAACAGTCCCTTCGCCCCCGTCAGATAGCGGACGGCTCGCTCCGCCGCGTCCTGCTGGAATTTCCACTCCACGTCGCCGGACAGCGTGATGAACCCGTCCTCCACCTTCACCTTGATCTTCTCGTCCGGAACCTGGATGTCCCACTTCAGCGCCGTCACGGCGGCGTGGGCGATGTCGGCGTCGGTGCGAAGTGAAGTGGCCACCAGCCGGACGGTCACATCCTCGGCGATCGCCTTGACGCCGCTCACGCGCTGCGCGGCATGCTCGGCCGCGTACTTCTCGGCGAAGCTGTCCACGACGCCAGAGAGCGTCACGACGCCATCCTTTGCGGCAACCGCGATCTCCGCGTCGCGGATCCTGGGATCCCAGCGGAGCTCGTCGATCACGTCTTTCTGGATCTGCGTGTCGGTTTTCATGGAAACGGTCCTCATGTGAAAGGAACGGAATTGCGAATGGACGTGTGATGCGACGACTAGCATGTGGTGCGTCGGATCCCGTCCCCCGCACGCGAGGAGGAATATCGGTTTTTGCGGCTAATGGGTGCACGGGTGAATCCCTGATTCTCTGTGCGGGAATCCCTTGCTGACGGAGCGCCTGATCCACCGGGACGCGGTCAGGGGATGCCCCGCTCGGCGCGTTCCTTGATCCCGAGCAGCATGGCGCGCTGCATGACGAAGTGCGTCGGCTCGACGACGAACAGCCCAATAGGTGCGACAACGATCGACAGCGGGGTCGGATACCCCTCACCGCGCGAGCGCGCGAGCAGACGAGTCGTGGTGGAGTCGATCGGCTCGAGGACGAACGCACCCCAGTTATCGAGGACGAGGTAACGATTCGGCTCGATCGCGACGATCGGCCACCCTGGCTCCCGACCGAGCAAACCACCGAGGTACACGAGCTGCTCGCCGCGGACGATTTCCCCTATCTCACGGTGCTGCCACTCGGGCACGATGCGGTCCGCGTTGTGAATGTCACCGCCAAACAGGTGCTCGAGCGGGTCATAGCCGTAGAAGCCAGCGCGGTCCTGACCAATCTGGATCAGCCAGGGCCAGATCGCGTCGGCACGAGCATTGATTGTCACCGCGTGATCGATGCGATAATGCGCACGAGGACCGAGCCAGTCGCCCGGGACTCGCGCGGCGCGCTCGACGCGTGTCGTCCCCCAAGTGGTGAGCCACGGCCGCGCGCCGACGACGATCGCGGTGTAGATGAGCGCGCCCCACGCCAACGCATGGCCGGTGCGCGAGAGGGCGCGACGCAGTCGGCCGGGCGCCGCGCGCGGTGGCGGCGCCGTGATGGGCAGCCGAAGCGCGGCCGCAAGCAGCGCCAGATCGATCAGAATGCCGGTCGAGAGCAACGGATGACGATAGATCGCCAGCAGGAGAAGCGACGCGATCACGCCGTTGAGGGTGAGCACGCGCCAGCGTGCGCCGAGTCGCGGGACACCGAGCATTCCGAATCCTGCGGCGAGGAAACTGACGGTCGCTGCGCCCCACAGTCCGGTCGAGAGCCACGGGCGTCCCATTGATGACGCCCAGATCCCGGCCGCCGCGTGCGCGAGACCGTGGAGGACGAGCAGCACTCCGATCGTGACGCGCTTCATGCCCGGGGAATCGACGCGTCAGCGGGGGCGGGCGATCGTCCCCGGATCCCCGTCGGAGACATAGCGCAGCCGCTTCGCGTCGAGCTCGTCGAGTGTCTGCTCGAGCAGACCGGCCGTCGCCTGGACCCGCGGCAGCCGCAACGGATCGAATGCGGGATCGAACGGGCTGCGCGCGGGGCCGCCCCACGCATGGAAGATTGCATCGAAGCGGTATGAGACCAGGCGGCCGCTCCGGGGATCGCGCCAGCTCCCCGCGCGGACCGAAGCGGTGTCGGCGGGCCAGGCGCCGTACGGAACGGCGAACGAGCGGACGCGATATCCGGGGACGGCAGAGTCGATCGCGAGGAGGCCGCGGGCGATGTGCATGGGTACGGCATCCGCCGTGACGCGGTCGAGATTTGTGTGGACGTTCGTATGTCCGCAGAGCTCGTATCCGAGCTGGACCAGGTCGCGCAGCTTGGCGTGCCGCCACTCACCGCGTTGCCCGTCGATGCCGCGCTCGCCGAACATCGCGTGTCCTGCGCCCGCTCCGGTCAACACGCAGAACACCGCGCGGTTGCGCCACTCGGGATGCGTCCGCGCGAAGTCGAGCCAGATTCCGACAGCACTGGTCGAGTCGATCTCGAGCACACCGCCGCGCTCGAGGTAGCGGAACTGCGAGGGCGACGCATCGTCGAAGGTGATCACGACCGGCGAGAGTCCTGCCGGGAGATCGATCGAGCGATCGACCACCTCCCCGATCCCGACTGGGCGATAGCCGCGCGCGTAGAGAAGCTCGAGGTCGGCGCGGAAACGACTCCGCTCACGCTGCCAGCGCAGTTCCGTGTCACCGATCGCGTGATACTCGAGGATCGGAATTCGACCGAGCTCGTTCGGTTCCCGGTCGGCCTGAGCGAGGCCGCCCGGTCGAGTGCGACCTGTCGCGGCGATGGCGATGACGAGTCCGGCGGCGGCGAGGCCGAACGTCCTCCACCTGCGCGGTCCCGCCACTGCGTTCGGCGTCACGGAGGTGCCGACCGCACTGGCACCAGCCCGAGCGCTCGCGCGAGGGTCTTGTCGTGTCCATACAGGTCGTCGTAGAAGTACACCACGCCGTCCGCTTGCACGACCGCCGTGCCGTAGAGCACATACACCTCGACGGGCCGAGCGAGCGGGACACGAATCGTGCGATCGCCCTGCACCGCCCGCTCTATCGCCGGCCGGTCCCACGCCGGCAGACCACCCAGCACATGCTCGGCGAGCGCCGTCGGGTTCTCCACTCGAATACAGCCATGACTGAAGTCCCGGCGAGCGTGGCTGAAAAGCTCCTGTTCCGGTGTGCCGTGCATGTACACGTTGTACCGGTTGGGAAAGACGAACTTCACGAGGCCGAGGGCATTGTTCGGTCCCGGGCGTTGGCGAAGACGCAGTGATCCGGACGCGACGCGCTCGAGGTTCCCGGTGGTGGCCGGCTGCACGATCGCGTCATCATCACCGCCCCGCACGATTTCGAGCGACGCGTTCTCGAGATAGCCCGGCTGCCGCCGGATGATCG
Organism: Gemmatimonadaceae bacterium; assembly: GCA_031412375.1. Taxonomy (GTDB): domain Bacteria; phylum Gemmatimonadota; class Gemmatimonadetes; order Gemmatimonadales; family Gemmatimonadaceae; genus JANPKQ01. The sequence continues at coordinate 18,535 of JANOCW010000158.1, forward strand.
GGAGCAGCTCGAGCCGCGCGATGCGCGGGGGAACATTCCAGAAGGGGCGAAAGACGACCTCCCTCATGGTGCCGCTGAATACGGGTGTATGGCGGCGGCCGCCGGCCGCACCGACGATCACCGCCATGCTCAGCGTCGCGCGTCGTGCCCCGAGATCGTCCTCGAACAGAGAGAGCCGAAACGCGGGCACGTTCACGACCGCGTGCCGGGCGGGTGGGCGATCAGGAAGCCATCGCCAGCGCTCGAGCGTGAGCTCGATCCGTCGGACGCGCTCGGTCATCGGCACCTGGAGTTGCGCCATGGTGCTTGGTCCAATGACGCTGTCCGCGTAGAGGCCGTGTCTCCGCTGAAAGGCGACGATGCCGGTGACGAGCGGGCCGGCGTAGAGTTCGGCGCCGGACGCGTCTCGCACGAACGGGCCGTCAGGTTCCAGGTCGCCGACTGCGACGAGCAGGCGACGCAGCATCGCCGCATCGGCATACGGGTCTCCGGGGCGCAGGGTCGCGCCGGGCGATGATGGCGCGCGGAGGGTTCGATCGGCCGCGAGTGCGTGATATCGGGCGAGCGCATCGATCAGCGCGACGTAGCCGGCGTACGGCGGTTCCGCTGCGGCGATCGTGGCTGGCACATCGGTCGCGGCGGCCACGCCCGCTGCCAGCGCCGCGAGATCCGTTGTCCGATGGGAGTCCGGTAGATCGAACCGTAGCGTGCGCGGGTCGACGCGTCCCGTGTGGAGGTGCGACAGGAGGCGGAGGAGCGCTCGCGATACCGACACATCGAACCGGGCGATCATGCGCGGGTCCGCGGTCGCCTGTCCGAGCGACGTGGCACCGGTGCGGAGCGCCTCTCCATCGTAGTCGCTCGTTCGTAGTCCTTTCGTCTCCGCGACGCTCAGCGCGTCGATGACCTCAACCGCTTGCCGGGTCGGACGACCGCCGGCGCTCCACAACGGGCGTGCCGTAATCGAGTCGTAGAGCTGGACGAGCGATTCGCGTGCCCTCCTGGAATCGAGGGCGTGTGGTCGTCGGGCGTCGTCCGCGGCGAGACGCCGTGCTTCGCTCGCGAACGCACCGAGCCCCGCATCCTGCGCAGTCACACCGCACGGGACGGCGAGCAACGAAAGGACGGCCACACCGAGAAGCGCTGAAACGAACATGAGTCAATCCTCGCCAGCGAGCGTTTTCCGCTGCTGCATGATCGCCTGATCGAGGGCGGCGGTCTGTCGGCCGACTGCCGCATCCGCGTGCGGGAGATCCCTGACGAACGCGGGGGATTACCCCATGTGGTGGATGCCCCGACAGAGAATCCTCCGCTCCCCGACAGCATCCCGGTCTCCCGACCTCGAAGTTGAAGTGCGCTCGACATCGTCGCTGGCTCGGTAGCGAGCCCGGGCGCATCACCTCGCCCCGTACGGAGGGAGCGCCATGTCCACGTCCACCGCGCGCGCGCCGCGCCCACGTAGCCAGCGCCCACGCAGCCAACCGCTCGCGCGCCCCGTCACCAGCCACATCCTCGTCGCGACCGAGGGACGCAACACGGTCGCGCCCGAGATCCGCGTTGCCCGCGCGCTCGCCGATCGCTTCGGTTCGAAGGTCGATGTCCTCTCGGTCGTCGTGCCGATCCTTCAGGTGCCGCTGATCTCGGACATGGGCCTCGTCAGCTCGATGACCCCGGTCGTACCCGCCGCTCCCGACATTCAGGGACAGCGGTCTCGGATCAGCGACGAGTTGGCACGTGCGGGGCGACCAGATTGGAACGTGACGGTGCTCAATGGGTGGCCCGCCGAGAAGATCGCGGAGGCGGCGAAACAGCTCGGTGCGACGTTGATCGTGATGGGCATCGGCCGCCATGCCCCGATCGACCGACTGCTGGGGAGCGAGACTGCGCTTCAGGTCATTCAGAGCACAGGCATCCCGGTGCTCGCAGTGGCGAGCAATCTCGCCGGCGTGCCGCAGTGCGCTGTCGCCGCGCTCGACTTCACCGAGCAGAGCGAGGTCGCCGCGCGAGTGGCCTCCGAGCTGATCGCGGATGACGGCACGCTGTACCTCGCCCACGTTCGCACCGATTGGGGGGAGATGCTGGACCGGCACCGGCCTGTCGATCCGTACGCCGAGGGAGTCGACCGACGCTTCGAGCAGCTCGAGCGTCGGCTCGCCGAGGGGCCTGTCCCGCCGCGCACGGTCGAGCGTGTCGTCCGCTCGGGTGATCCCGCGCAGGAGATCCTTGCCTTCACGAACGTGAGCAACATCGATCTTATCGCCGTGGGGGCGCGCGCGCATTCGCCGGTCTACCGGATCTTCCTCGGAAGCGTCGTTGCGAAGCTGCTGCGCAGCGCCCACTGCTCCGTCCTGGTGATCCCGGCGAAGGCCGAGCAGGCGCGTCGCGCCCGGGTGCCTCGTTCGGTCGAGCGCTCGACTGCAGCCTCAAAAGGCGCGAGGACGGAGTGACGTCATGCCCGACGATTCGAGGATCCGAAGCATTCTCGTGCCGCTCGACGGCGGGGCGCTCGCCGAACAGGCACTTCCCAGGGCCGTACGGGTCGCCATGCCCGATGGAACCATCCTGCATGTGGCGATGGTACATCGGCCGACTTACAGCGACTTGCCGGAATGGCCCGACATGGACACGGCACTCCGCGACGATGAGCGACGGTATCTCGAATCGGTCGCGAACCG
>JANOCW010000159.1:0-7502 GCA_031412375.1 Gemmatimonadaceae bacterium
GGCGAGTGGCGCCTCGCCGGGGACGTCGGCACAGAGCCCGGCGGTGGGACCGGTGACGGTGCCCCCGCCCAACAGCCTGCCCACGGCGACGAACGTGACGATCTCGGGCACGGCTCAGGTGGGTCAGGTGCTGACGGGCAACTACGCCTACAGTGACGTTGACGGCGACGCGGAAGGAACCTCGACGTATCGCTGGCTTCGTGACGGCGCACCGATAACTGGAGCGACGGCGAGGAGCTATACCCTGGTGACGGCCGACGCAGGAACACTGATCGTATTCGAAGTCACGCCGGTGGCGGCGAGTGGCGCCTCGCCGGGGACGTCAGTGCAGAGCCCGGCGGTGGGACCGGTGACGGTGCCCCCACCCAACAGCCCGCCCACAGCGACCAACGTGACGATCTCGGGCACGGTTCAGGTAAGTCGGGTCCTGACGGGCAACTATGTCTACAGTGACGCTGACGGCGACGCGCAAGGAACCTCGACGTATCGCTGGCTTCGTGACGGCGCACCGATAATTGGAGCGACGGCGAGGAGCTACACCCTGGTGGCGGCCGACGAAGGAACGCTGATCGCATTCGAGGTCACGCCGGTCGCGGCGAGTGGCGCCTCGCCGGGGACGTCAGTGCAGAGCGCAACGGTCGGCCCCGTCGCGGCACTGCCGCCGAACACCGCGCCCATCGCGACGAACGTGACGATCTCTGGCCCGGCTTCTTTCGGGCACGTCCTCACCGGCAACTACAACTACAGTGACGCCGATGGGGATGCCGAAGGGACGTCGACGTATCGATGGTTCCGCGACGGGGGGCCGATCAGCGGGGCGACGACGCGGAAATACACTCTCGTGTCTGGCGACGTGGGAAGCCTGATTGGCTTCGAAGTGACGCCGGTGGCAGCGAGTGGCCCATCGCCTGGAGCGTCCGTGCAGAGTCCGACCGTTGGCCCGGTGACGCCCGCCGGGACGGTCATCGCGTTTCAGATGCGCGTAATGGCAAGCGCTGATGATGCCGAGGAGTCGTCCACGGGCAGCATGTCCATGACGAGCAGCGACCTGGATATGGTCTTCGCCGGCACCGTCAACCAGCTCATCGGCATGCGCTTCAACGGCGTGACGATCCCGGCGGGATCGACGATCTCCGCCGCGTACGTGCAGTTCCAGGTCGATGAAGCGAGCTCCGACCTCACGTCGCTCACCATCAGTGGCCAGGCGGCGGACAATGCGGTGACGTTCTCCAGTGCCGCCAAGATCTCGACGCGCCCAAGGACGGCGAGCACCGTCGCGTGGTCGCCCGCGCCGTGGACGGTCGTCAACCAGGCCGGCGCCAACCAGCAGACCCCGAGCCTCGCGTCGGTCATTCAGGAGATCGTCAGCCGGCCCGGATGGCAGAATGGCAACTCGCTGGCGCTCATCATTACGGGCACCGGACGGCGCGTCGCCGAGGCGTTCAACGGCGTGCCGGCTGCGGCGCCGCTGCTCCGCGTGGAATACACCTTCGGCTCGCCGACACCGTAGGGGTCGACCACAAAGCACGGGAGCCGCCGAGAGGATCGGCGGCTCCGTCGCATCCCGTCGCCCCGGGGCACTGCCAGTGACATGGCCGGCAATGTGGCGTCGGCGTTCTACGCGCCGAACGACGCGGTCGATTTGATCGGTCAGCTCGCGCCGTGGATGCCGATCGTACCGTAGCGAAGGTGTCGCAGGCGTTCAGTCTGCCGGAAGCGTTGCCGCGTAGAGCGCGTGCATTGGGCCCGCGGTGTCATGCGCCCGGACGTGCAGCGTCCTGACGGCGAGCCCCGCCTTGCGCAGTATGGCCACGAACCCCGGGTCTTCACTCACCGACCAGTACACGACCGACCCGCCCTTGCGCAGCGCAGCCACCGTGCTCGCGACGCCATGCGCTGCGTACAGCGGCGCGTTCTCGGACATGAGCATTCCGTCGGGGCCGTTATCCGTGTCGAGCATGATCGCATCGAAGGCGCCGGGGTTCGCACGCAGCACGGCGGTCACATCCTCGTGCACAACGCAAACCCGGGAATCGCTCATCGCCTCGACTGACAGGCCGTACCGCGGATCTGCGTTCCACGCGATCACCTCGGCCAGCAGCTCCGCCACCACGACCTCGGCGTCCGCGCGCAGCAGGCGGAGCGCAGCGCGCAGTGTGAACCCCAGCCCGAGCCCGCCGATCAGCACTCGCGCGCGCGGGATCTCCCGCAGCGGCCCGCAGGCGATTTCAGCAAGTCGATCCTCGGAGAGGTGTCGGCGGGTGGACATGAGCTCCACGCCGTCGGCGCGAATGAGATACGCGCCGTCGTGTCGATAGAGCGCGATCACCGTCCCATTCGGCGTCCGCGCCTCGCCGAGTCGTTCGTACGGCTTCATCATCCAACGATACAACCCCCCGGTCACGCGGGGTGACTGAAACGGTGGGGCTCGCCCGCGCGTAACCTGACTGTCGCGGTTCAATCCTTTCCTGGAGGCCCACGTGCGTCGTCCCACGCTCGCTGCCAGCGTCATCGTCCTCGCCATTGCCGTCCCCTCTCTCGTGCGGTCGCAGGGGGCACCCGTCGTCTTCACGGGCGTCGCGGTGATCCCGATGGATCGCGAAACCGTCCTCCCCAATCAGACGGTGATCGTCGAGAACGGACGCATCACATACGTCGGCGGTCGGAGGTCCGCGCCGGCCGGGGCAACCTCCATCGACGCCCGTGGCAAGTTCCTCATGCCCGCGATTGCCGAGTTCCATGCGCACGTACCCAGCGGTGCGGGGGCCGTGCACGCGCACCGAACTCTTTCCCTGTACGTGCTTGCCGGCGTCGCGACCGCCCGCGGCATGCTCGGCGCTCCCATGCACCTCGCCCTGCGCGACAGCATCGCCGCTGGCCAGCTGCTCGGACCGCGCCTGCTGACATCGGGGCCGTCATTCAATGGCAATTCCGCGACGTCGCCTGGCGCCGTGGCGGCGATGGTCCGCGATCAGAAAGCCGCCGGGTACGACCTGCTCAAGATCCACCCCGGCGTGCCACGGCCAGCGTTCGATTCGCTCGCCGTCGTCGCCAACGCGCTGCGCATTCCGTTCGCCGGGCACGTGCCGCTGGAGATCGGGCTCGACGTCGCGCTCACATCGAAGTTCTCCACCATCGATCACCTCGACGGCATCGTCGAGGCGATGTACGCGGGCCCGCCGCCGCTGACGCCGCAGGTGAATGGGTTCTTCGGGCTCGGCATCATGCGGCAGCTCGACCAGTCGCGCTTCGCCACGATCGTCGATCGCATCAAGTCCTCGGGCGTCGTTATGGTCCCGACGCAGATTCTCCTGGACAACTATGCCAACGACGCCACCGGCGACGAGCTGACTTCGCTCCCGGAGTTCAAGTATTGGGTTCCGCAGCAGACTGCGGCGTGGCGTACCAACAAGAACACTACATCGCGCAGGCTCCCGTGTCGCGCGAGCAGCGGCAGGAGTTCATCACGTTGCGCCGGCGCCTCATCAAGGCGCTCTACGATGGTGGCGTGCCCTTCCTCCTCGGCTCCGATGCCCCGCAGCTCTGGAACGTTCCCGGCTTTTCGGCGCACCGCGAGCTCGGCGCGTTGGTGGCCGCCGGCCTCACCCCGTATCAGGCGCTGCGCACCGGAACGGTGGACGTGGCGAAGTTCATGGGCGAGGAAGGAAGATCAGGCGTGATTCGCGTGGGGGCGCGTGCCGATCTGATGTTGCTCGATGCGAATCCCCTCGAGGCGATCGCCAACTCGCTGCGGATCAATGGCGTCGTCGTGAACGGCCGCTGGATCGGACCCGCCGAGCGTCAACGGATGCTCGACGCACTCGCGTCACCGTAGCCGAACAGGTCGCGGGGTGGTCGCTACCGGTCGGCGGCCACCACGGCGTTAAGCAGCACGTCGGCTCCGTTCACGATGTCTCCCGGCTTCGTGAACTCACGTGGCGAATGGCTGATACCGCCGACGCTCGGGACGAAGATCATCGCCATCGGCGCGATGTGCGCAATCTCCTGTGCGTCGTGCCCTGCCCCGCTCGGCATCCGCTGCCGCGTGAAGCCGAGCGATCGGGCCGCGCCGTCGATCCAGTTCATCACCTTCGGATCCGAGATCGCGGGCGCACTATCCACGGTGCGGGTGAACGAGAACGTCGTCCGGGTCGCGGCGCCGATCTCACGACCGAGCTGCTCGAAACGCCGCGTGAAACGCTCGACTTTCGTCGCGTCGAGGTCCCGCAGGTCGACCGTGAGCACAACCTGTCCGGGAATCACGTTGGTCGTGTTGGGCGTCACGGTCACGCGACCCACGGTCGCGACGGTGCGCCCCGGAACGCCCCGCACCGCCTCGTTCACCGCGATGGTGAACTTCGCGGCCGCAAGCATTGCGTCCTGGCGCTGATCCATCGGCGTCGTGCCCGCGTGGTTCGAGAACCCGGTGATCGTGACCTCGAACCACCGAAGCCCGACGATCCCCTCCACCACGCCGATCTGGAGCCCTGCCTTCTCGAGCAAACCGCCCTGCTCGATGTGCAGCTCGATGTAGCAGGCGACGTCACCCTTTTTCAGAACCGCCTCGCTCAGGCGGACGACGTCGCCACCGACGAGTCCGATACCTTCGCGAAGCGTCTTCCCTGACCGCGCCACCTTGTCGAGATCGGCAGGCGTGATGTGACCGATGGCGCACTTGCTGCCGATCGTCCCGCCTTCCTCGTTCGACCAGACGACGACGTCGAGCGGATGACGCAGTCCTACCGCTTGCTCGCGCAGCGATCGCGCAACTTCGATCGCGCCGAACGAGCCGACGGGCCCATCGAAGTTGCCGCCATCGGTGACCGAATCGACGTGCGAACCAATCAGGATCGGCCGGAGCGAGCGGTCGGTCCCATCGAGGCGGCCGAAGATGTTCCCCGCTGCATCGACGCGCGGGCTCAGACCTGCCTGGCGAAAGAGGTCGAGCGTGAAGGCGCGTCCGGCGAGGTCGGCTTGCGAGTACGCGACGCGATTGATCCCGCCGGCGGTGCGCCCGATCTGGTCGAATCCAGCGAGCCAGCCGTTGAGACGCGCCCCATTCACGCGTAATGGGGCCGGCTGCGTGCCCTGAACGAACCCGCGTCCCGATGCAGGCCTCAGGATGGGCAGCGCAGCGAGGGCGGCAGAGTGACAAAGGAAAGCGCGACGATTCATGGGAGAGAATGCGGGGAGTATTGGACCTGACTGGCGAACCTCGAGCGCTCGATGGCCATGCCACGCGAGCTGCTCTCTCTAGTTATAGGTCGGCCTCCTGTTGCGCCACTGGGGAAGGGTGCGAGTATTGCGCATTGTGTCATGGACATGCCGCGCTGGCTTGATGGGGCTCGAAGGCCATCCATTCCGATTGGAGAGACGCCCGGGTCGTCAGCCCGTCGCCGCTGGCTGGCAGCGACGGCCGCTGCCACCGGGCTCGCCCTCGGCCTCGGCGCCTTCACCTTCGTATACGCGCGCGGCGCATCGTATCTCACCAACGATCCCGAGGCGTGTGCGAACTGCCACATCATGCGGGAGCACCTCAGCGCATGGGTGAAGTCGAGTCATCACGCGGTGGCCACGTGCAATGACTGCCACACGCCGCACAACTTCGTCGGGAAGTATGTCACCAAGGCCAGTAATGGCTTCTGGCACTCCTTCTATTTCACGACGGGCCGATTCCCCGATCCGCTCAGGATCACCGATGGGAATCGAGAGGTGACCGAAGGGACCTGCCGCTACTGCCACGGCGACATCGTCGAGGCGATCGACCCCGCCTCGCGCCATGCGGAGGCGCCGACGCGGGCAGGTGGAACTTCGAACGAGCAGCTCTCCTGCATTCGTTGTCATCGCTACGTGGGTCACCTGGTCCGATGACCTTGAACTTCAACCGAGTGGACACGTGACCGTTCCTCCGCCCCCGGCTCCCGACCCTGAACCAACGGAGCGCCGCGCATCGCTCGGCCGACTGCTTCCCGTCATCGTCGCACTCGCCGCCGTCAGCGCGGTCGCGGTGGCTGTGCTGCTTACGAACATCACCCGGCGACAGGAAGAGGGTCGGAATCCCTTCTACCGCGTCGTCGAGCTCACCGACACGACGGTCGATCCGGCGATCTGGGGCCAGAACTTTCCGCAGCAGTACGACGACTACCTCCGCACCGTCGATCAGTCGCGCACACGCTACGGCGGAAGCGAGGCCCTGCCACGGAATGTCGACTCGCTCGATCCCCGGCCGCGGGTGGCCCAGTCGCGACTTGAGGAAGACCCACGGCTCGTGGAATTCTGGAAGGGATACGCGTTCTCCGCGGACTTCCGCGAGGAACGAGGGCATGCGTACATGCTCGAGGATCAGCTCTTCACCCGCCGGCAGATCGTGACGCCGCAGCCGGGCACGTGCCTCCACTGCCATGCGTCGGTGTACGTGCCGTACCTGCGTGCCGGCAACGGCGACCTCATGAAGGGGTTCGAGCTCGTCAACAAGATGCCGTACGCCGACGCGCGGAAGCTGGTGACGCATCCGGTGTCATGCATCGACTGCCATGATCCCGGGACGATGCGTCTGCGCGTGACCCGACCGGGATTCATGGAGGGGATCGCGGCGCTGAAGAAGACCCAGGGCGTCGCGAACTACGATGTGAACCGCGAAGCCTCACGCCAGGAGATGCGGACCTTCGTCTGCGGCCAGTGTCACGTCGAGTACTACTTCCGCGGCACCGAGAAGCGTCTCGTCTATCCGTGGGCGAAGGGGATTCAGATCGACAGCATCATGGCCTACTACGACTCGACGGGTCACCGCGACTGGGTGCACGCCATTAGTGGCGCCCCCGTGCTCAAGGCGCAGCACCCTGAATTCGAGATGTACAGCCAGGGCATTCACGCACGATCGGGCGTGGCGTGCGCTGATTGCCACATGCCTTTCAGGCGTGTCGGTGCGATGAAGGTGAGTGACCACCATGTGCAGAGCCCGATGTTCAGTATCGATCGCTCGTGCCAGACCTGTCACCGCTGGTCGGAGGATGACCTCAGGCAGCGGGTCCACACCATCCAGGACCGCACCTACGAGCTCCGCAACATGGCGATCGATGCGGTGCTCGCGCTGACGCGCGACATCGCTGTGGTCGCGGCGCGCGACAGCGGCAGTGCGCGTGTCGCCGAGGCACGGCAGTACCAGAGGCGCGCGCAGTTCTTCACCGATTTCGTCGAGGCCGAGAACTCAATGGGCTTTCATGCCGACCAGGAAGCAGCGAGGATCCTCGCGCACGCCATCGACTTCGCCCGGAAGGGTCAGGTCGTCCTCGGCGGCGGAACTGTCGGCCCGGGGCACCGTCCGCCCGCGCCCCCGACGCTTGTTTCCCCCGGGACGGCGCCACCGCGCTGATGCAGGTTCAGCGGTGCTGGCGCCGCCCTCCGCTGGGTCATCGTCCACAGAGGCGCCGGTCGGAATCGAACCGACGAATAGCAGATTTGCAGTCTGCCGCCTTACCACTTGGCCACGGCGCCGAACGGGG
>JANOCW010000160.1:0-11240 GCA_031412375.1 Gemmatimonadaceae bacterium
CGCCGCTTGCTCAGCGCCATCCGCCCGACAGCCCCAGGAGCGCAAACGGGATCACCATCGCGAGCCAGCCCAGCACCGCCGTCGCCACGGCCTTGCCAGTGGAAAAGTCGAGCGCCTGACGGATCGCAATGATTCCGGCGACGAGCAGCCAGATGCTCAGCACCAAGCCGACGATCCAGCCGAGTCCGGGAATGATGGCGAGAACGGCGAGCACCTTGGGCGACTGGGCAAAGCCGAGCGTTCGAAGCAGTTCCCCCCAGGTAGCGGTGCCGCCGAGCATCTTCGTCCCGATGAAGTACGTGACACCCGCCCACAGCACCCACCCGATGAGAGATGCGACCAGTACGCCGACGATCCCACCAATGCCGCCACGCGATGCCCCGATCGCCGATGCGACCGCTCCCAGCGTGACGACGATCGCCGCCTGCCCAGTCGCGGTCGTATCAGCCTCGACTTCCTCGTACGTCGCGACGTGGAGGAGCGCCGCGCCTTTCATCCGATCGGTGATCGATCCCATTCCGTGCTCCTGTGAGAAGTAGTCGCCGCGTGTAAACGCGTTCGCTGCGCAGCCTGCCGGCGCATGCTGCGGCGGCGAGGTGCCCTACGTGGGCTGACCCCGGGATGTTGCGACGCCGTCGGGCAGCGAGGCGCACTCCACTAGGTTGACAAGGTCCCCGTACACCCTGCATAAGTCGTCTGCCGCAGGAGCAAGCCCTGAGCCCGGCGCAGCGTTCTCGGGCCGTGCCGCGCACCGCACCTGCCGGATTTCCCCTAGTGGAGGCCGTACCGCACGCATGGCAGATGCGCTCGTCCAGGTGACCTCTCGCCGGTTCGGCCGCACGACGCGACCGGACGCATGGTGGGTTCAGCCGTTGATCGTCTTCACGATCCTTGGATCATTCGTCGGGTACGCGACGTGGGCCGCCTTCCAGGGAGAACACTACACGTATGGCCCGTACCTCTCGCCCTTTTACGCACCCGAGATCTTCGGAGATTCGCCCCACGCCTGGTTCGGACCGAAGCCCGGCTGGTGGCCTGGGTGGCTGCCCTTCTCCCCAGCGTTGCTCATCCTGCCCTTCCCCGGTCTCTTCCGTTTCACGTGCTACTACTACCGGGGCGCATACTACCGGGCTTTCTGGGCCGACCCACCGGCGTGCGCAGTGGGCGAGCCGCGACAGGGCTACCGTGGCGAGAACAGCTTTCCGCTCATCATCCAGAATGTCCATCGCTACTTCCTCTACGTTGCCATCGTATTCCTCGGACTGCTCGCCTGGGACGTTTATCTCGCGACGCAATTCGTCGATGCCGCGACCGGTGCGACATCGTTCGGAATCGGGGTGGGCACGCTCGTCCTCGCGCTGAACGTCATCCTCCTCGGCGGATACACGCTCGGTTGCCACTCCCTGCGCCACCTCGTCGGCGGGTCACTCGACCAGCCCTCGCGCGCGCCGGTGAGGAAGAAGGCCTATGACTGCGCGAGTTGCCTCAATCGGGGGCACATGCGCTGGGCGTGGTTCAGCCTCTTCGGCGTGGCCTTCGCCGATCTGTACGTTCGCATGTGCGCGATGGGTGTGTGGTCGGACCTGAGGCTGTTGTAATGGGTGACTACCAGACCCACGATCACGATGTGCTCGTGATCGGCGCGGGTGGAGCGGGCCTGCGCGCGGCGATCGAGGCGGCGGCAGCGGGAGTGAGCGTCGGGCTCGTCTGCAAGTCGCTGCTCGGCAAGGCGCACACGGTGATGGCGGAAGGTGGTGTCGCCGCATCGCTTGGCAACGTCGATGATCGCGACGGCTGGACGACGCATTTTGCCGACACCATGCGCGGCGGGCAGTACCTGAACAACTGGCGCATGGCGGAGCTGCACGCACGCGAGGCGCCGGCCCGGGTGCGCGAGCTCGAAGCGTGGGGCGCACTCTTCGACCGGACGCCCGACGGCCGCATCCTCCAGCGCAACTTCGGCGGCCACAAGTACCCGCGACTGGCGCATGTCGGCGATCGCACAGGGCTCGAGATGATCCGTACCCTGCAGGATCATGGGATCCATCAGGGCATCGACGTCCACATGGAAGTCACCGTCGTCTCGCTCCTCAAGGACGGCGAGCGCATCTGTGGCGCCTTCGGCTACGATCGCGAAAAGGGCCGGTTCCGGCTGTTCCGCGCGAAGGCCGTCGTGCTCGCCACCGGCGGCATCGGTCGCGCCTACAAGATCACGAGCAACAGCTGGGAATACACGGGAGACGGACACGCACTTGCGTACGAGGCAGGCGCAGCGCTGCAGGACATGGAGTTCGTCCAGTTTCATCCGACCGGGATGGTGTGGCCGCCAAGCGTCCGCGGCATCCTCGTCACCGAAGGTGTGCGCGGTGAAGGAGGTGTGCTCAAGAATCGTGATGGGCGCCGGTTCATGTTCGACGACATCCCGGACAACTATCGCGAGCAGACGGCGGATTCCCCGGAGGAAGGCTGGCGGTACACCCAGGGTGACAAGGCAGCTCGCCGGCCCCCCGAGCTGCTCACGCGCGATCACGTCGCCCGCTGCATCGTGCGCGAAGTGCGCGAGGGCCGGGGCAGTCCGCACGGCGGGGTGTTCCTCGACATCGCGTGGATCAAGGAGAAGCTTCCGGATGCGGCCGACGTCATCCGCAAGAAGCTTCCGAGCATGTATCACCAGTTCAAGCAGCTCGCGGACATCGACATCACGACGACGCCGATGGAGGTGGGGCCCACCACTCACTACGTGATGGGCGGGATCCGGGTGGATGGTGACTCGCAGATGTCCTCGGTCCCCGGCTTGTTCGCCGCCGGGGAGTGCGCCGCGGGATTGCACGGAGCCAACCGCCTCGGCGGGAATTCCCTGTCCGACCTGCTCGTCTTCGGGCAGCGGGCCGGAGCCCATGCGGCGACTTTTGCGCGCGGCAACGGGGCCGTGCGGGTGTCCGACCGCGATGTCGATGTGACCGCGCGGAAGGCCGTCGAGCCCTTCGAGCGCGGTGCGAGCGGCGAAAAGCCATTCCAGATTCAGCATGAGCTGCAGGAGATGATGCAGGCGCTGGTGGGGATCGTCCGCACGGAGCCGGAGATGCAAGCCGCCCTCGACAACCTGTCCGTCCTGAAACAGCGCGCGGATCGCGCCGGGATCGCAGGGGAGCGCGAGTACAACCCGGGCTGGCATACGGTCCTCGACCTGCCGAACCTCCTGACCATCTCGGAGGCGATCACCCGGTCCGCGCTCGAGCGGCGTGAAAGCCGCGGCGGTCATTTTCGCGACGACTATCCCTCAAAGGATCCGAGCTTCGGAAGCTTCAACATCCTGATCCGTCGCGGGCGCGATGGCGTCATGCAACTCTCCCGCGAACCGATCCCGCCGCTCCGCTCCGACCTGTCGGACATCATCGAGGCCAACAAGTGATGCCTGCCGCGACTGCGCCCCTCCCCGCTCCGGGGACCACGACCGAGGCACGATCCGAGGGCACGGCGACCTTCAGCATCTGGCGCGGCGGTGCGGCCGGCGGGAAGTTGGTCGATTACACGACGCCCATCTCCGAAGGAATGGTGGTCCTCGACGCGGTTCACCAGATCCAGGCCGAGCAGGCAAACGACCTCGCGGTCCGCTGGAACTGCAAGGCCGGCAAGTGCGGATCCTGCTCCGCAGAAGTGAACGGCATGCCGAAGCTGATGTGCATGAGCCGGCTCAGCGATCTCGATCTGTCCAAGCCCGTCACGGTCGAGCCCATGCGTGCATTCCCGCCCCTGCGCGACCTCGTCACCGACGTCTCGTGGAATTACCGCGTGAAGAAGGGGATCCGGAAGTTCACTCCACGTTCACCCGATGCGGCTGACGGCACCTGGCGGATGCAGCAGGCGGATGTGGATCGCGTCCAGGAGTTCCGGAAGTGCATCGAGTGCTTCCTCTGCCAGGATGTCTGTCACGTCCTGCGTGAGCATCACAAGCATGACGACTTCATTGGCCCGCGTTACGTCGTCTATGCAGCGGCGCTGGAGATGCATCCGCTCGATACGCTCGATCGCGTGCCCGACCTCAAGCAGGCCCATGGCATCGGCTACTGCAACATCACCAAGTGCTGCACCGTGGTCTGCCCCGAGAACATCAGGATTACCGACAATGCGATCATCCCCCTCAAGGAGCGCGTCGTCGATCGCTTCTACGATCCGCTGGCGCGCCTCGTGCGCCTCGTGCGCGGACGCTGACTTCAGGGAGGGTCGATGTTCGAGTTGAAATCTCTCGGGCCGGACAGCATTGGCGCCGCGCTCCAGAAGGTGGAGCGGTATCGCCTGCTCAACGAGCCCGCCGAAGCGGAGAGCATCTGCCTGGATGTGCTTCGTGTCGATCCCGGCAACCAGCAGGCACTCGTGATGCTGCTCCTCGCACTGACCGACCAGTTCGATCGCGGATCCGCCGCAGGCGTGAACCAGGCGCGCGAGATCCTGCCCGCGCTCACGAGCGGCTACGAGCGGGCCTATTACGCCGGCATCATCTGCGAGCGGCGCGCGAAGGCGCTGGTACACCAGGCACTGCCCGGGTCCGCGTCGGTCGCCTACGAATCACTTCGCGAGGCCATGATGCATTACGAGCGCGCCGAGACGATGCACCCGCCGCACGATGACAGCGCGGTGCTGCGCTGGAACACCTGCGCCCGGCTCTTGATGAAAAGCCAGCATCTCTCACCGGGCTCAGAGGAGCGGCTCGACCTTCCTCTCGAGTAGTCACGCCCTGGCGGTCCGCTCCTCCCCCATTCCGTTTTCCCTCACGAGGTCGGCCAGCTCACCCCGCGAGCCCACGCTGAGCTTCGCGAAGATGTTCGAGAGGTGCGTGCTCACGGTGCGCGCGGAGATGCCAAGCGCACGTCCGATCTCCTTGTTCGATTTTCGCTCAGAGACCAGGCGCGCGATGTCGACCTCCCGCCCGGTCAACCCGCCGACCCCGGCGGTGGGGGCGCGCGCCGGTGGCCGGGCGCCGAGCTCCCGCAGCTGATCCCGCGTTCCCGACAGGTCGCGCTCCGCGCCGAGGCGCGCAAAAATGTCGTGCACATGGCGCAGCTCGCGCATTGCCCCCTCGCGATCTCCCATCTCCATGAGGACCTTCGCGAGCATCTTCCGCAGACGGGCGGCGTCGTTCACGTAGGGGATCGCTTCCATGCGCTCCGCGGCGTCGCGCAGCATCACGACCGCGCGCTCCCAGTCCTTGTCCTTCAGCATCGCGACGAGCGCGTCGCACCCGTCGGCCCACGCGAGCCCCAGCCGCTGGCCAAACCGCTGCGAATCGCGACGCAACCGGGCGCCAATGCGCTCGGCGCGGTCCCAGTCGCGCAGCCACATCGCGGCTTCCGCGATGATCGGCAGGAGCCTGTGAATCGCCCAGACGACATAGCCAGGACGGTCCGCGATCGCGAGACCTGCCTCACCGATCTCGATCGCCTTGTGATAGTCCCGCAGCTCGAGGTAGTACGCGGCAAGACCGGTGTGCGCCGGAACGACGGTGTGTACATCCAGCGGTCGGTCGGCCGGGCCATCGGCACCCGACAGCACCCATGCCTCGTCGAGATAGAGCTTGCCGCGCTCCCGGTCCCCACGGGCGATGTAGATCAGCGCGCACCAGACGAGCAGGCGCGGCAGGAGCGTGCGCTGCGAGAGGCTGCGGGCCATGGCGATGCTGCGCTCGCCGATCGAGATGGCGGCGTCCCAGTCGCCGACCGCGGACGCATGCTCGATCGCCAGCTCCGCGGTCCAGATGCGGAGCAGGGGCGACCGCACTTCATCGGCGAGTCGCTCGCTTTCCGCGATATGCAGCGCGGCACCGGCGGCGTTGCCGGTGAATCCTTCCAGCATCCCCAATGCCCAGTGCGCCGTACAGGCCACGCTCTTCTGGCCTGACGCCTCGGCCAGGGCGAGCGCCCGCACTCCATGTTCCCGAGCGAGGTCGGAGGGCCCCGTCCACGCGTACAGCACGAGCAAGGCGCGATGGACGCGCGCGAGCACGGCGTCATCGCCCAGGCGCTCGGCTATCGCCAGCGCTCCCCCGATCTGGGTGATCGCCTCCTCGTGGCGACCCAGCTCCTGGAGACACGCGCCCTTCGGGATCTGGATGCGCGCATAGAGCAGGTCGTCGCCGGCGTCGCGTGCGGCGGCGAGTCCGAGGTCGTAATGCTCGAGGGCATCCTCGTACTGGCCGGTCCAGTAACACGCGAGGCCGATACGGCGCTCAATGGCGGCGAGTCGCCCAGGCTCACCGAACCGCGCGGCATCGGTGCGCGCGCGAGCGAGCAGTGCCTGAGCGGGTTCGTACTCTCCCAGTCGCTGACGCGCGCGCGCCAGATCCTCGACCAGCCGGCTGGCGGTGCGCTCGTCCTCACCCGGTTCGCCGCTTTCGACGAGCGCGAGCGCCGCGCTCAGGTAGTTGGCCGCCTCGCGGTTGGCATGTTTCCCCAGCGCTTCACGGCCGGCCGCGGCGAGGTACTTCACCGCCTTCGGCGCGAGGTTCCGGGCATCCGCTCGCGAGAAATGAAAGGCCAGTTCATCCGCGCGCTTGAGGGCCAGTCCCCCATAGAAATCCTCGAGCGCCTCCGCGACCGTGGCGTGCAACAGTCGCGCTCGCGCCCGGCCAAGCTCGGTGTAGAGCGCATCCTGGAGCGCGGGGTGTGTAAAGTCGTACGCGATCGCTTCGCCGGCCTCGCTCTCGTTGAGGATGCGCTGCCGTCGAAGCTCATCCAGCGCCGACAGCAGCTCCGACGACGCCAGCGCGCTGACCGCCGAAAGTTGCTCGTAAGTAGCCCGCGTTCCGATCACCGCGGCCAGGTTGGCAACGGTGCGCGCATTCGGCGACAGGCGGTCGATCCGCGCGATCACGGCTTCACGAATGGACCGCGGAAGCTGAAGCGTATCGAGCTCCCATCCCATCCACCTGCCGTCCCGCTGATGCAACTGACCCGATTCGATCAGCGACTTCAGCGTTTCCTCGATGAAGAACGGGTTTCCGCGGGTCCACCCGTAGAGCAGGGCGCTGAATTCACGGGTCGCGCCTTCCTCGGTGTGGAAGACTTCACCGATCAGGCTCGCCGTCGCCTCGCGACTCAGGGGTCGAAGCGTGTGCACCTGCGCGACTCCGAGCGCGACGAGCGACTGCTCGGTGGTCCGCAACGTGGGATTGAGGTCGCGTTCCGCCGCATTGTACGTGCAGAGCAGCAGCAGCTTCTCCTGGGAAATCTGGCGCGAGACGAAGTGCAGCAGCTCCAGCGATGCCGCATCGGCCCACTGGAGATTCTCGAGCACGAGCACGAGTGGCTGCTTGGCCGAGAGCCGCACGAGGAACTGCGTGAAATTCCAGAGCAGTCGGGCCTTGAACTCCGCCGGATCTCCACGCCCTGCAGCCGACAGGCGTTCCTGCGCTGGAACGAGTGCAGGAAACAGGTAGGCGAGCTCGGCGCCCCCTCCACGCGAAAGGACCTGCAGCGTCGACGCGTCGAACTTGCGAAGGATGGGGAGGAGCGCGTCGGAGAAGAGCGCGTAGGGCACTCCGGTTTCCACCGGGTAGGCACGACCGAGCGCCACCTGCCATTTCTTGCGGTCGGCCTGGTCGGCGGCGGCTTTCGCGAGCCTGGTCTTTCCGATGCCCCCTTCCCCGGCGAGGATGACCGTGAAGCCACGGCCTGCTCCCGTATTCGCCAGCGCCTGCAGCAGCATGGCGAGCTCGGCGTCTCGCCCGATGAGCGGCAGGTTGAAAAGCGAGGGGGCAGGCGGCGCGGCGATCCGGGCGTGCGCGGGAGTGGCCATAGGCGGGAAAGAATGTTCACCCTATCCCTGCCCCTGACAAGGACCCCGTACGCCTCCCGGACGATCGTGCGCGACCGCGCGCTCGAAACCCCTAGCGTCTACTCGCGCATTCGATCGTCGACAGCAGCGCCGCATTGGACGCGGCGAGATGCCGCGCCACCGCCTTGTGCGCACGCACGTTCGACAGGCTCACGGTGCGCCAGTCGCGTCCACCTCCCGCGCCGGTTGCCTCTGCGACTGCCCGATCGATCGCGCGGCGAATGGCGCAGCGCTCCCGGTCATCGAGCGTCGCCGCGATCGCGGGGAGTGCCGCGAGCAGCGTCGGGAGGCCATCCGCCCCGAGGGCGGCGGCGTCCGTGCCATCGAAGTCGCTTCCGGCATGCGCTCGTTGCACGTTCGCGGTGATGATGCCCGCCGCCGGGTTGAGGACGACGAGGCAAGCGAGCATCGCCAGACCGGCGCCGATCGATCCGATCACGAAGCGCCCGGGCGTGCGTCGGAGCGCGCAGGCTCCGAACCAGACGATCGACCCTCCAATCCACAGCATGAGCGCGGTGGCATGGACGCGCAGGAGCGTCCAGCCGTACTCAGCCTGATAGATCCACATCCGCGACAGCGCGGATGCCATCATGAGAAGCAGGAGCCCGATCAGCACGCCGGAGAGCATTCCGTGCACACGCTTCTCGCGCGGCGACTCGATCCGGGCGCCCTCCGTCACCGCGATCAGCAGGGGAAGGGCCAGCGCGGTCACTGCGACGAGCTCGAAGAACCCGCGTCGCGCATATTCGGCGTATGTGAGCCCGAGTGTCCCCGCCACGTGCGAAACGCCGCCGAACAGGTACCGGGCCTGCACGAGGACGAAGGAGAGAAAGAGCGCGTCGACCAGGGCGAGGATCGTTCCGGCCTCGATCGCACCGAGCCGGAAGGGGAGAGACGCGGCGGGCGCCCGGCGTGCCCAGTGCGAGGGGGCACCGAGGTACGCGGCAGCCAGCCACCCGAACACCGCAGTGAGTGCCACGTGGGAGATGACCGTCCCGGCATCCCAGGCAAACAATCCGTGCACGAGTGACGCATAGGCCGCGTCGGCCTGCATCAGGAGCGTCGCGAAGATGAAGACGATCGGGACCGCGAGGGCCAGTCCGCGGAGTATCGCACCGACAGCGTGACGGTGTCCCGCAGCGACCTCTGTCCGCGTACGCGCCTCGGCAACCACGAGCGGAGCCGCGCCGGCGATGATGCAGAGTGCTGCCGTCCACGCCGCCCCGATGTACGCGCCGATGGTGCGAGCGGCGAGCTCCGTCGCGGGCAGTGCGGCGGTCCAGGTGAGAAGCACGAGGAGCACGAGCACCGCGAGCCCGCTCACCAGCACGAGCGCTTCATCCGACCGCCACGCGGGGACCGCCGCGAAGAAGGCCGCGGCGGCGAGCAGCGTCACGCGCCGGCGATCGAGCGGTACGTCGCCGTTGGCCATCATCCCGGCGGCCAGCAGCGCCCAGCACCAGAGCGTGAGATTGAGGCCCGGCCCTCCAGCGCGCAGGAGGAGGTCGGCCAGGATTCCAAGCTCGATGGCGCCGACCAGCGTGCGCGTCACATTCGCGCTCATGCGCCCGCGCGCTGACGCGGCGCCTGTGATGTCCGCTGCTGCGAGCGCCGACGGATGCGGCTGCATCGAGGTGCTCATACGCCCACCGCCTTCGACAGGCCGCCGAAACGGCGGTCGCGACCGCAGAAATCGCGCACCGCAACGTGAAGGTCCGCGACTCCGAACTCCGGCCACATCCGGGTTGTGAAGAACAGCTCCGCGTACGCCGCCTCCCACAGCATGAAGTCGCTGAGGCGCTGCTCGCCGCCCGTGCGGATCAGCAGGTCGACATCGGCGCCGGGCACGTTGCCGCATGCGGCGGCCAGCGTTTCCGCGAAGCGTTCGCGGGTCACGTCGCTCCCGCGTTCCAGCATGCCCGCTGCGCGCACGATTGCATCGCGTGCGGAGTAGTCGATCGCGATGCGCAGGTCGAGCCTGGTCCCGCCTGCCGTCGCGCTTTCGGTCGACTCGATCGCGGTCCGAAGGGCGGCGCCGAGGCGGTCGCGCCGGCCGATGATGGAGACGCGTACTCCGTTCTCGACGCAGCGCGCCGTTTCGGAATGCAGGTAGCGGCGGAAGAGCGCCATCAGGGACGCCACTTCGCGCGCGGGCCGCGTCCAGTTGTTCGCCGAGAACGCATACAGGGTCAGCGTGCCAATGCCGGCGGCGGGTGCGGCTTCGACGACTCGCCGTACGACCCGTGCGCCCTCGGCGTGGCCGGCGGCGCGTGGGCGTCCGCGAGCGAGGGCCCAGCGCCCGTTGCCGTCCATGATGATGCCGACGTGCAGGCGCGGCTGCAGCGGAGAGGGCAAAGATCTTTGCGTCATAAAGTCATGGCTCAAAAAAAAGGGTGGCGCCCGCTGCTAGCGGACCCGCGTCGCGTGAATGAGGGCTTCCATGTGATCGAGGTATCGTTCGAGTGCACGGCGGCCGGCGGCCGTGAGGCGGTACTCGGTTCGCGGTACCCGGCCCTCGAACGACTTGGTGCAGCTGATGTACTCCGCATCCTCGAGCTTCCGGGCATGGACGCTGAGATTCCCGTCGGTGGTCTTCATCAGCTTCTTCAGGTCGTTGAAGCTGAGATGGTCGTTCACCGCGAGCGAGCTCACGATCCCCAGGCGCATGCGTTCGTGGATGAGGCGGTCCAGATCGGGTGCGTGCACATCCGCGGATCGTCCCCGGACCGTCCGCAGTTTCGGATCGGTCGACGACTTGCGCCGGTCGTCCGGGAGGGCACCGTGCTTAGCCACCGTGACGCCTCGCGATCGGGATGCCGAAGGCGATGTGAAGCGCGCCGAACGTCAGGCCGAGGGTTGCATTGCTCCAGGGAAGCGGCATCATCACGGCGACCACGCCGGCGAGCAGGAAGCAGATCCCCATGACCGGCACGATCCGAACGGAGAATGCGCCTCCCGTGATGACCCCGGTGCCGTACAACATGAGCCACATCCCGGGGAGCACGTCGATCAAGCCGGCCTGGTAGAGCACACCGGTGAGCACGGCGCCCACGGCGATCGGGGGCGCGAAACTCGTCGCGAACTTGCGCCCGGGCCCGGACAGCAACGGCATCCGGGCGGCGCGTGCCTTCCGCGAGATGGCCCAGGCGGAGATGAGCAGCGACAGCAACGCTTCGCCGAGCCACACGGCCAACCACGCAGTCGGTGAGGGCCGCTGCGCGGCGACGGCACTGGCGGCGATGGCGGATATTCCCACCGCGACCATCCCCCACCCGGAGACGGCGGTGAAGGCACCCGCGCGTTCCATGGTCTCGCGGATGAACTGCAGATTGTCCATCGCCCGCGCATGCAGCGCGGGCGGTTCACCGGATGGGTGGGCAGGCAGCGGACGTCCAGAGGCCATGGCACAT
>JANOCW010000161.1:0-24467 GCA_031412375.1 Gemmatimonadaceae bacterium
CGGGCATCGGCGTGCAGAGTGCTCGACGCATCGTGGAGGAGCGGGGACGAACCGTGATCCGCGAGCTCGCCGACCTGCGACGGATGGGCGTCGTCACGGCGCGCGCCGCCGGCTTTCTGGCTATCGGTGGGCGACGACTGCACGCTGTTCGCTGGACCGAGCAGCTTGGCTTCTGGCGGCCGGAGGACGAGGTGGGCGCGCCGCACGTTGCCTACGACGTGAGTCCGGGGACGTTCCGTTGAACGCCGCCGGCGGCCCGAGGCACCGGGGTATACACCAGCCATGGCGGCCCTCCTTGCCGCCGTCCGGGACGGCGGATAGCATAGCGGGCGCGAGCGTTCCATTTCGCGTCCGACCCGGGAACTCGTGCCGGCGCTCGACTCACGTCCACCAAGAACCCGGTACACCTCATGATGAATCAACCAGTACTCATGGTGCTGATGGGGATGTTCGCCATCACCACGCAGGCTCTTGGACAGCAAAAGACGGTGACCGGCAAGGTCACGGGTGAAGAGGGCGCTCCCCTGGCCAGCGTATCGATCATCATCAGGGGGACAAGCAGCGGGACAGTGAGCAACAGCGAAGGAAATTATTCCATTCGCGCCGAGGTCGGCCAGGTGCTCCGCTACCGGCTCATCGGGAATGCGCCGGAAGAACGGACGGTTGGCGTCGACGACGTCATCAACGTCCAGCTTCGGCGAGTCGTCACGAAGCTCAATGAAGTCGTGGTCACGGCACTCGGGCAGACCACGGCGCAGCGGGCACTGGGAACCGCGCAGCAGAGCATCCAGGGGCCCGAGATCGCCCAGACGCAGCGGGAGAACTTCATCAACTCGATGCAGGGGCGGGTCGCGGGCGTCGAGGTGACGAGCAGCTCGGGCGTTCCGGGAGCGTCGACGTCGATCACCATCCGGGGGGTCAGCTCCATCAGCAGCAGCAATCAGCCCTTGTTCATCATCGATGGCCTGCCGATGGACAACAAGACTCTCAATTCCGGCGTGCTCGCTTCCGACGCACCCGGGTCGGCGAGTGCGTTCAGCAATCGAGGCGTCGACTTCACCAACCGGGCTGCCGACCTCAATCCGGAGGACATCGAGAGCGTCGTCGTCCTGAAGGGTCCTGAAGCATCGGCCCTGTACGGCATCGATGCCGCAAATGGCGCCGTCGTCATCACCACCAAGCGTGGCGCGCCGGGTACGGGAGGGATCGAATACAGCAACAGCTTCAGGCTCGAGAGCACCAGGGCCAGACCGGAGATCCAGCGAGTCTACGGGCCGAGTGCGGTGGGAAGCAGCACGTTTCTGTACTATGGCGCTCCCTACCCCGCCGGCACGCAGTTCTACGACAACATCAGTGACTTCTTCCAGACCGGAGTGACCCAGAAGCACAACCTGTCCTTCAGTGGGGCGGCGGCCGACAATCGGGTGAACTACCGGCTCGCCGGCGGCGTCACCAAGCAGCAGGGCGTCGTTCCGAAGTCGGTGTACGACAGGTTCAACCTGACAGGTCGGTCCGGGTCACAGGTGAATCGCTGGCTCAATGTCGACCTGTCGATGGGTTACACCTACACCAACAACGATCAATCCTTCAAGGGCGTGGGCGGTCCGCTGATCGGCCTTCTCGTCTGGCCGCAGACCGACAACGCGAGTGACTACCTCACGCCAGCGGGAACCCGGCGACGGCTCACGAATGTCACGGCGGAAGTCGACAACCCGTACTTCAACGTCGAGAAGAACCTCATCAACTCGAAGGGGAACCACATCATCGCCAACCTCGGTGTGGTGCTCACTCCGTTCTCATGGGGGAATCTCCGGACCAACATCGGGACGGACAGCTATACGAACCAGAACACGCTCCTGCGTCATCCCGAGAGTGCCTACGGGAACTCGCTCAACGGGATCATCGACGTCGCCAACGACATCACCCGGAACATCAACGCCCAGACGCTGCTCAACCTGAACAGCCGCGCCATTACGGACGACATCTCGATCAGCGGTCTCGTGGGCAACGCCGTATCCGACAACAAGTCCACGACGGATGCGTTGAAAGGGCAGGACTTCCTGGATCCGGACTTCGTCTCCGTCAACAACACCAACCTCCGGACGAACCGCACCACCATCGCGCAGCGCCGGCTGCTCAGTCTCTTCGGGAGCGCAACGGTCGATTACAAGACGTGGCTCTATGCGACCGTCACCGGCCGGAACGATTGGACCTCGACCATACCGCGGGGCGCGAACTCGTTCTTCTACCCCTCCATTTCGTCGAGCTTCATCTTCTCCGATGCGTTTCCCGCCATCGGTCGGTACATGAGCGGCAAGCTCAGGGCTGCATATGCCGAAGTCGGCAAGGATGCGAGGCCCTATGCGTACCGCCCGTCGCTCGAGTTCAAGACGACGTCCTACGGCGGGTACGGGTATGGCTTCACGGGGCCGAACCTCGACCTCAAGCCGGAATTCGCCCGCTCGTACGAGTTTGGCACGGAGCTGAGCTTCCTGAAGGACAGGCTTGGCATCGACGCGACCATCTACCGGAAGCAGACGAAGGACCAGATCGTCAATGACATTCGGGGCAGTTACGCGACGGGCTTCATCCTGTTCAACCTGAACGGAGCCGAAACGAGAAACAGCGGGCTGGAGCTCACGATTCGGGGCACGCCCCTCCTGCGCGACGATTTCTCGTGGGACGTCATCACCAACTTCGACCGCTCCCGCGGGAAGGTACTGGCGCTGCCGAACGCCCTGCCGGAAGCCTACGTCTCCGACACCTGGCTGTTCGGGAATGTGCGCAACGGAACGGCGCCGGGCCTGTCAACACGCTCCCTCACCGGCCGGTTTTATCGTCGGAACAACAACGGCGAGCTGCTGATCGATCCGACGTCCGGGCTTCCGGTCATCTCGACCCCGTTCATCGACGCCGGGTATGACCGCCAGCCCGATTTCACGATCGGTCTCACGAACAGCTTCAAGTACCGGCGTGCGACGCTGAGCTTTCTGGTGGACATCCGGAAGGGTGGGGATGTCCTGAACGCGACGGAACAGTTCCTCACCGCCAGGGGCCTGAGCCCACGGACGCTGGACCGGAACGAACCGCGAGTGATCGCCGGCGTTCTCGATGACGGCAAGCAGAACAGCGCCACGCCGACCCGCAACACCATCGTCGTCGTCCCCGCCGTCAACAACAACTACTACCTGTCGATCAGCGAAGAGCTCTTCATCGAGAAGGACATCAACTGGGTGCGGTTGCGTGACGTCACCGTGAATTTCGTCCTGCCTGAACGAATCCTTCCGCGCGCAAGCGTGTTCCTCACGGGGACGGACCTGCTGCTGTTCACGAATTACTCAGGCCTCGACCCGATCGTGAACGGCAATACCGCCGCAGTGGGAGGATCGGGAGCCGCCGGCATCGACTACGGCAACTTCCCCATCCCGCGCGGCTTCAACTTCGGCGTCAAGGTGGGGTTCTGACGATGAAACTCCATTCGGCTCGAAACGCGAATCAACCCACGCTCGGTGGCCAAGCGACGCGAAAGGGACGCGCGGTGCTGCTCGCGGGCGTCGTCAGCCTGTCTGCGGGGTGCCAGGATTTCCTCGACGTCAACACAAACCCGAACGCTCCACAGAAGGTCTCGGCGAACCTGTACCTGGCGCCGATGCTCCACTGGATGGTGACGTCACCGCTGTTCGACGGCCGCTTCGTCGGCCGCTATACCCAGCAGTTCACGCTGACGCTCGGGGTGACCAGCCTGAGCACCTGGGACAGGATGGGGTACGATCCCGCGAGTGACAACGCGGCGCAGCAATGGCGCGATGTGTACTGGACATTCGGGCAGAACCTGGTGGACATGAACACCATCGCCGAGGCCGAGGAGCGCTGGGATCTTCTCGGTGTCGGTCTCATCCTCAAGGCCTGGGGCTGGCAGGCGCTGAGCGATCTCCATGGCGAGATCATCGTCAAGGAAGCGATCGACCAGTCGAAGTTCAGCTTCAACTACGACACCGAGGAGTACGCGTACGAGGAGATCCAAACACTCCTGACGCGGGCGATCGAGCTGCTGCAGCGCACCGATGGCGCCGTGGACCGCGCGTACCTCGCCAGGACGGACAAGATCTACAATGGCGATCGCGCAAAGTGGGAGAAGCTGGCGTGGGGAATGCTGGCGCTGAACCTGAACCATTATTCCAACAAGGCCTCGTACGCGCCGGCGGAGGTGATCGCCGCGGTCAACAAGTCGTTCGCGAGCAACGCCGACGACGCGCTGCTCACCTATCCGAACACGCAGAACGACGATATCAACTTCATGGGGCGCACCCGGGGAAATTTCCCGTCGTACCGACAGACCGAGTTCGTGGTCGGCCTGATGAACGGCACAGTGTTCGCCGGCGCGACCGACCCGCGGATGAGCCGAATGCTCGCGCCATCCCCCAATGGTGAGTACCGGGGCCTGGACCCGGACGTCGTGGGCTTCGGTGGTCTCGACTCGCTGCGGCGGCCAAACAACTTCCACGGCTATGTCGCCCTCGGTGGGGCGGGGCAGCCCGGCCGATACCTGTTCGACGACAAGGCGAAAGTTCCGGCGATGACCTACGCGCAGCTGCAGTTCATCAAGGCGGAAGCGGCGTTCCGGATGGGCGATAACGTGACCGCCCTGGCCGCGTATCGAAACGGAATCTCCGCACACATCGATTTCGTGAACGCCAGGAACAGCGACAACAACCAGACGCCGACGCAGATCACCGCGGCCGAGAAGGCGGCCTTTCTCGCCAACCCCGCGATCGTTCCTGCCGCGTCCGCACTGACACTGACCCACATCATGTCGCAGAAGTACATCGCCCAGTGGGCCTGGGCGCACAACGGGCTGTGGATGGACATGCGACGCTATCACTACACGGACATCGATCCGGCCAGCGGGCGCCAGGTCTACCCGGGCTTCTTGCCTCCCGCAGTCCTCTACCCCGACAACGGAAACAAGGTCGTGCAGCGCATCAGGCCGAGGTTCAACTCGGAGTACGTGTGGAACAGGCCGGGCCTCGACGCCATCGGCGGACTCGCGCTGGACTATCACACGAAGCCGCTCTGGATCACTCAACCGTAATGGCCATGAACAGCTATCGATCATTCGCGGTGCTGCTGTGTGCCGCCGCGCTCTCCTCGTGTGAGAAGAATGCCGTTCAGGAGCTCGTGGGAACGGAGCCCGCGGCCCGGATCAAGTTCTTCAACTTCGGCGTGGGCGCACCCGGGGTGAATTTCTACGCCAACGACGCGAAGATGACGGCGATCACCTCCGCCACCGAGACCGAGGCGACGACGGGAACGGCGTACGGTAGTGTCGGATCGGGCGGTTTGTATTCCTCGATCGCGGCGGGCCAGTACACGCTGTCCGGCCGGATCGCCGCCACCGTCGACAAGGATCTCGCCATCTCGACGACCACTGCGACGATCGACGACGGGAAGTTCTACTCGTTCTACCAGAGCGGCATCTACAACACCACGACGAAGAAGGTGGATTCGTTCATCGTGGAAGATCCGTTCATCCCGAACATTGATTATGGGTCCGCGTATGTGCGATTCGTCAACGCGATCTCCAATGCGAACCCGATGACGCTGTATGCGACCGATACGGTCAGCAAGGCGGAGATTGCGATCGGTGCCGCCGTGGCGTACAAGGCTGCGGGCGCGTTCACGGCGGTGCCGACCGGGGTGTACAACCTCAGCACGCGATACGTGGGGGTGACGACCAACGCCATCAGCCGGACCGGCGTATCGTTCGTTGCGGGACGGATCTACACCATTGGCGCGCGTGGCGACATCACCGTCACGTCCACGACGGCGACCAACCGGCCCTTCCTCGATAACACACTCAACAGGTAACGACAGCATAATGCGTTCGATGAACCCGCTGGGCCTGCTCCGCGCTGCTTCCCTCCTGCTCGTCGTCACTGCTTGCGCCGGAAAGGACGCCGCCGCGACCGACTCGGCGAACACCGCGACGACGTCGGCACCCGCCGCCCCCGGGGGCTCGGAGTCGACGAGCGTAGCCAGCGGAATGCTCGATCCAAACACGGCAACCCGCGACCAGCTCATGGCCCTGCCGGGGATGGATGCAACCACCGCCGACGCGATCGTCGCGGGCCGCCCACACGAGAACATGCTCGGCGTCGAGAAGATCCTCGCCGCGAAACTCAGCGAGGCGCAGCGCGATACGATCTACGCCCGGATGTTCAAGCCGCTCGACCTGAATACGGCGACGAAGGAGGAGATCATGCTCATCCCCGGCGTCGGCGAGCGGATGAACCGTGAGTTCGCGGAGTACCGGCCGTACCAGAACATCGAGAAGTTCCGCCGCGAGATGGCGAAGTACGTCGGCGATACGACCATCGCCCGCTACGAGCGATACGTCACGATCCGCTGAACGAGGTGAGAAAGGGCGGCCCTGATGGGGCCGCCCTTTCCGTTCGTGCCATCCACATCCGGAGTGCCGCGCCTGGCGGCCGATCCTCGGGTCACGGACTGCGCAACTGGTTCCGGTAGGCTTCATTGGCGAAGATCGCAACCTCGACCCGGCGGTTGCGCTCACGTCCGGCGTCGCTGCTGTTGCTCGCCACCGGTTCATCCTCCCCACGACCCGCTGTACGCAACCGCCGGCGCTCCACGCCACGAGCCGCGAGATATTCGGAGGCCGCGCGGGCGCGGCGGTCGGAGAGATCCTCGTTGTATGAGGCGGAGCCATCAGCGTCGGTATGCCCGACGATGACGAGATCGGTGTTCGGATACTGATCGAGGCTCTCCGCGAGGTTGCGAAGATTGGTGGCCGCCTCGGCCCGCACGCGATCGGAGTCGAAGTCGAAGAGCAGGCCCGACTCGAAGGTCACCTGAATCCCCTCGCCGACGCGCTCGACGCTGGCGCCGGGAATCTTCTGCGCGATCTCCTTCGCCTGCTTGTCCATCTGCCGGCCGATGATTCCGCCGGCGACCCCACCGACCATCGCGCCGATGATGGCGCCCTTCGCGGTCGAGCCGTTGGCCTTACCGATCGCGCCTCCGGCCACCGCGCCCGTCGTCGCGCCAATCATCGCGCCCTTCTGCTGGGTCGTGAGGCTGGCGCAGGCGCCGAATGTCAGTGTCGCAAGCGCCGCGACAGTGCGAGCGGTCCGCGCTCGAATCGGGCGCATTACCGTCCTCCGATCGACTGGACCAGCCGGCCCGCATTGTAGAGGTTCACGATGTTGGCGCGTCCGTCGCGATCGCTGTCCGTCCATTCCTGGAGCACGACTCCCGCGCCGTCGAGCCAGCGTACGCGCTCGGGGCGGCGGTCGCGATCCTGGTCGGTGTAGCGGACCTGGTATCGGCCTGCGCCAAGCCAGCGCGCGACTTCATCGGTCCGCTCGCCCTGCCCGAACACGATGGCCCCAACCATGTCGGGCAGCGTCGAGGGATAGCCGCGTCCCGTCCCGGCGTCGCAGCGTCCGTCACCGTTCGCATCGACGCAGTAGCCACGCCCGTCCTGGGTCCGCGACGGCGGCCAGATGGTGGACTTGTCTCCCTTGTCACCCTTGCCGCCCTTGCCGCCCTTGACACCCTTCTGCTTCTTCGGCTCGCGGCACTTCAGGTCGTACGAGCGCTTCCCGCCCTTGTCGACCGACTTTTCCCCGCACTCGAGCCCGTTCCGATCGATGAACCGCCGGGTGACGCGGCCATCATCATCCCTGCGCTTGCTGTCGCGATCGTCATCGCGATCATCGTCGCGGTCCTCATCGCGGTCGCGCCGTCCACGGTCGTCCCGGCCGTCGTCATCCCGTCCGTCGGATCGGCGCGATGAGCCCTGCGCGTCCCGGCCATTCGAGACGTTCGGACGAGCGCCGCCGCGGGTCTGTGCGTCGAGCGGCAGGGCAATGGCAACCGAGGCGAGTGCGGCGAACAGGATAGTGCGATTCATATTCCTCCTGGATTTCAGCCCTTCTCCGGTCGGAGCAGGACGAGTGACACAGGAAGGAAAGGCAGGATCGGGACCCGCTTGCCGGTCGTCGGTCCGCGCCCGCAAGCCGTTTGGAGACAAAGGCTTGAGCTACAACGTGCGCCAGGTCACGAGGGGAATATGTCCTCGTTTGATGACAGACCGGGCCTGCCCGTCCGGGACAACATCGGACGTGAGCAGACCCGGGATCCGGCGAAGAATGGAAGCGAGGCGGCGCCCTCAGCCCGCGACTGACGGCTGAAGGCGCGCCCAACCCACCATGCCCCAGCTTAGCGCTTCTCGGGCGATTCCGCCTTCTTCGGCAGGACGACCGTGTCGATCACGTGAATCACGCCATTCGACGCCATGACATCAGCGGTCACGACGGTCGCGTCGTTCACGTAGACCTTTCCACCGCTCACCATGATGGCGAGCGTCTGGCCGTTGACGGTCGCCGGATTTCCCTTGCCCATCTTGATCACGTCCGCGGCAGTGACCTTGCCGGACACGACGTGGTAGGTGAGGATCGCCGCGAGCTGTTCCTTGTCGGCGAGGAGGGCCTCGACGGTGCCTGCGGGGAGCTTCGCGAACGCCGCGTCAGTCGGAGCGAACACGGTGAACGGACCCTTGCCCTGAAGCGTCTCGACCAGCCCGGCAGCCTTGAGGGCGGCGACGAGGGTGGTGAAGCTGCCCGCATCGATGGCAACGCCGACGATGTCCTTCGCGGGCTTGGTTGCGTCGTTCTGGGCGGACGCACACGCAGGCATGGCAACAACGGCTGCCGCGAGTGCGATGCTGCGAATCCTGGAGCTGATCATTGGGAAACCTCTCTAATGGTGGTGATACGTGTCCGCGTCCTCGGTCTGGTCCCGCGGCGGAGCCAATCGCCGTGTCCAGCGATTGTCCAGTAGATTATCCTCCCGTCCATTCCTTGTCAAGGCTGTGTCCAGCATTACTCCTTGACAGTAGCTGGACAGAGAGCGATACTGACCCCCATGGCACAGGCTCCTGACACCACCCCTCGGCATCCCATCGGCGTCGTGGCCGAGCGGACCGGTCTCTCCCAGGACGTGCTTCGCGTCTGGGAGCGGAGGTACCGGGTCGTCGAGCCGGGGCGCTCGGAGAGCGGCCAGCGCCTGTACGCGGATGCCGACATCGAACGACTCCGGCTCCTCGCGCTCGCGACCCAGACCGGCCGAACGATCAGCCAGGTCGCCGGGCTCCCGACCGCCGACGTCGCGCGGATCGTCGACGAGGACGAGCAGGCCCGGCTCGTCCCCGGGCGGCGCGAGCGAGAGAGCATGCCGGTGGACGATGTCGTCGGCCCGGCGCTCGAGCGCACCCTCGCTCTCGACGGGCCCGGGCTGGATGCGCTCCTTCGCCGGGCCATCCTGACGCTCGGCATGCCATCCTTTCTGGACTCCGTGGCGACTCCATTGCTCACGCGCATCGGCACGGAGTGGCACGCGGGACGGCTCGCGCCATCTCAGGAGCACTTGGCGACCGCGGTCATCCACCGCGTGATCACGGCCGCGATGCAGACCGTGACGCCGCCGCCGGACGCGCCGAATCTCGTCGTTGCGACGCCAGCCGGCGACCGCCATGAGATCGGCGCCATCCTCGCCGCCGCCGCGGCTGCCGCCGAAGGGTGGCGCGTCACCTACCTCGGCGTCGACCTTCCTGCCACCGACATCGCCGAAGCAGCGATCCGCACGCGCGCGCATTCCGTCGGCCTGAGCATCATCTACGTCGCCGACCGCCAGCGCGTCATCGACGAAATCCGCCTGCTGCGGAGCCGACTCCCCGGTGCGGTCTCCCTGTTGATCGGCGGTGCCGCCAGCACGTCACTCGCCACGGAGCTCCGTCAGGAAGGTATCGTCCTCCTGCGGGATCTCGCAGCGCTGCGTCAGGCGCTTCGTCGCGATCCGACTGCCTTATTGGTTTGATTGTTCAAACCATGAATGGCCGCCCGAGCTCATGACCCTGACTAGGGTGTGGGTGAGGCAGGCCTCAACGACGGAGCGTTCCGGGTACGCAGGACGTGGGCGATCACCACGATCCCGAGCAACACAAGTCCTGCGAGGTCGCTGATCCCGTTGGCGTAGCTCAGGAGGCCGCCCGCAATCCCTGCGGCGATGCGCTCCGGCATCGATGCCGCCCGCCATATCCAACCGCCGAAGGCGATGGCGAGCGCGCCGATGCCGACTGCCGCCGTGCCCGACGCGCGAACGATGTCGGCGAGCGGACCCTGAAGGAGAATGCCGAGCCCCTCGGTGGACAGCGTGAACACGAACGGCACGAGGAAGGCGGG
Organism: Gemmatimonadaceae bacterium; assembly: GCA_031412375.1. Taxonomy (GTDB): domain Bacteria; phylum Gemmatimonadota; class Gemmatimonadetes; order Gemmatimonadales; family Gemmatimonadaceae; genus JANPKQ01. The sequence goes on from JANOCW010000161.1 coordinate 10,263, forward strand.
GAGCGTGTACTTCCAGGTCAGCATCATCGTGCGGAACGGATTGCCGCCGGTGATCGCGGCTGCGGCGAAGGGAGAGAGCGCCGTCGGCGGGCTGACCTCGGACAGCACGGCGTAATAGAAGATGAACATGTGCGCCGCGACTGCCGGGACGCCGACCTGCGTCATGGCCGGTGCGATCATCACCGCGCCGATGATGTACGAGGCGGTCACCGGGACGGCGAGGCCGAGCAGCCAGACGGCGAGCGCGGACAGGATCACGGTGAGTGCAACGCTCCCTCCGGCGATCGCAACGATGATCCCCGCGAGCTTGAGCCCGAGCCCCGTGAGCGTCACGACCCCGACGATGATTCCCGCGACCGCCGTCGTGGCGACGATCGACAGCGCGCCACGTCCACCAGCTTCCATCGCGGCGAGGAGTCGTCGAGGCCCCAGCCGGCTTTCGGAACGCACCCAGCTCAGTGCGACCGCGAGCGCGGTCGCGAGAACGACGGCGCGAAACGCCGTCATCCCGATCGCCATCAACCCGGCAATCGCGATCAACGACGAAAAGTGGTAGCCGTATCGGCGCGTCAGCACCCACACGGACGGCACATCCACCGCGACCGGGCGGGTCGCCATGCGGCGCGAGTCCGCCTCGATCATCAGGAACGCCGACAGGTAATACAGCATCGTTGGAACAGTCGCCATGACGAGGACCTGCAGATACGAGATCCGCAGGAATTCCGCGATGAGAAAGGCCGCGGCGCCGAGCGTCGGTGGCGAAAGGATGGCGCCGATCCCTCCAGCCGCGAGAATCGCCCCGCCGGTTTCCCGCGAATACCCGGCGCGCCGCAGCAGCGGCCACGCACAGGAGCCGAGCGTCACCGTCGTGGCGACACCGCTTCCCGACACTGTCCCGAGGAGAAAGCCGGCGAGGGTCACCGTGCGTCCGGGTCCCGCGCCTGCACCGGACCGGCCCATGGCCGCCATCGCCCAGTCGATGAAGAAGCGCGCTGCCCCCGATGCCTCGAGGACCGCACCGTAGATCGTGAACAGGATGATGTAGGTGGCGGCGACATCGAGTGGAACGCCGAACAGTCCGTCGAGCGTCATGTACAGAATGCCAACGAGTCGGTCGAGGGCGTAGCCGCGATGCGCGATGATGCCGAGGCCGACGAGGTCGAAGAGCGGCCCGAGGTACGCATAGACAATGAATCCTGCGGCCGTGGCGGGGAGCACCCAGCCCACCGTCCGGCGCGCCGCCTCGAGTACCAGAATGATCGCGGCACTTCCCATCACGAGATCGATGGCGGTCGGCGTCGCCGCCCTGTACACGAAACCGCGATCGATGAGCGGCCAGCCGAGCGCCGCGATACAGCATGCGGCCAGCATCCAGTCCGTCGCGCTGATCCGGGCGCGCAGGGATCGGCGGCGGGGATAGAGCAGGAACGTCAGGATGAGGGCAACGAGGAGGAAGCTCGTGCGATACGCCTGCGCCTCGACGATCGCCAGCACCCAGTAGATCGCGTAGAGGGCGAGTCCCGTCGCCAGCACGGTGACGAGCCGCCGCTGAAAGCCCGACAGGCTGCGTGTCGCGGCCTCGGCCTCGAACTGCTCGAGCACCTCGGCGGCGCGCTTGGGTGGAAGCGCTACGACCCCGGGCTCGATCGGGTCCGCAGGGTCACGCTCGCTGGCGTCGCCCTCACTCATCGCGTGGACAGCGGCACACCGCGCTCGCGATAGTATCGGGCGGCCCCGGGGTGAAAGGGGATCGGCGATCCGCTGCTCGCAAACGCAGGCGTCAGGGTTCGGGCTCCGGCGTGCACGGCGCCCAGCTCGTCACGCTGGTCGAACAGCGTGCGGGTGATCTCGTACGCGAGTGACTCGCCGAGCGAAGCATCGGCCACCAGCAATGTCGCGACGCCCACCGTCGCGACGTCGTCCGGACTGCCGGGATAGCTTCCCCCGGGGATGATTGAATGCAGGAAGAGTGGCGGTCCATCGGGTCGTTGCAGCACGGAGAGGACATCAGCCGTCGGGATGAGTCGCAGCCGCTGGCGGAACGACGTCGCGAGATCGAGCACCGCGGCGCTCGGTACTCCTGCGCTCCAGAAGAACGCGTCGATCTTTCCGTCGCGCAGTGCCTCCGCGGCGTTCGCGGGCCCGAGTCGATGACGCCGCACATCGGTCACCGGGTCGAGGCCTGCCGCGCGCAGCAGGCGGGGAATCATCTCGTCGGTTCCGCTGCCGGGAGTGCCGGTCGAGATGACCTTGCCGCGAAGATCGGCAAGCGACGCGATTCGTTTCTCGGCAAACGTGACGAAGTGCAGCGGCTGCACGTACAGCACGGCCAGGGCCTGGACAGGGACGCGACCGATCGTGCTGAAGGACTCCGTCCCGGTGTACGCCTCGTACAGCGCCGTTCCGATCACGAGGGCCAGATCCGCGCGACCCATGCGCAGGAACTTCAGGTTGTCCACCGACGCCGAGGTGAGCTCTGCCGTGACTTCGACGTTGGGCACGTGGCGGCTGATGACGCTCGCGAGCCCTCCGCCGTACACGTAGTAGGTTCCGCCGATCGGGCCGGTCGCGATGGACAGCCGGAGCTTCGCCCCGCGAGATCGAGCAAACTCGCGCACATCGCAGGCCCCGGCAGTACACGCGAGCGCGACGCTGCCTGCCGCTGTGGCGAGCGTGTGGAGGAACCCCCGGCGGTCGAGCGGAGCGGCTGGCGGGGGTGGAGGCAAATGGGTCATTGTGCGGGGAACCTGCGCGAGAGCAGATACTACAGTAAGCGCCAGGACGCCCACCGGCATCTCATCCCGGGACCACCCCGGAGCGTTTGACTGTCCACCCGGTTCGATACGATTCACTCGGCACCCACGAACGGCGATGCTGCAGACCTGCCCGCGCTGGCGCGTCGTGCGGCGGGGGGAGACGAGCGTGCCTTCGAGTCGCTGTACCGGGCGACATCGGGGCGCGTGTATGCGGTCTGTCTCCGCATGACGGCGGACGGTTCGCGAGCCGCCGAGCTGACGCAGGATGTCTATGTTCGCGCCTGGGAGCGACTGTCCAGCTTTCGCGGCGAAAGCGCGGTCGAGTCGTGGCTGCATCGGATCGCCGTCAATGTGGTGCTGGAGAACGAGCGGTCCACTCGCCGACGGCTTGCCCGCGTGGAAGCACGCGACGACCTCGCCGAGCTCGAAAGTCGCGATCTGGCTTCGCGCAGCGACGGGCATGATGATGACCGAATGGATCTCGAGGCGGCGATTGCCGCGCTGCCACCGGCGACCCGGCGCGCCTTCGTGCTCCATGACATCGAGGGGTATCGGCATGAGGAAATCTCCCGGATGACCGGAACGGCGCAGGGCACACTGCGAGCACAGCTCTTTCGGGCTCGCCGGATGTTGATGGAGGCACTGTCACGATGATGGGTGAACGCGAGCGCCACCTGACCGAAGCGCAGCTACACGACGCAGCCGACGCCACGGCAGCGCCGATGGAACGCGCGGTCATCGAGCAGCATCTCGCCGAGTGCGCGACGTGCCGCTCCGAGGTGGATCGCATCCGGGCGCTGCTCGGCACCGTGTTCGGATTGCCACGGGGCATCGCGCCACCGCCCGGCCTCTGGTCCGGCATCGCGGAGCGCATACGGCGGCCGGAATCCTTCGACGTCGCTCGTGCCGGAGTGCGGACGCGACGCGCGTATGCCTGGCTTGCCGCGGCTGCCATACTCCTCGTCGTTGCCTCCTCGGCGATCACGGCACGCGTGCTCGGGCGCCCCGGTGCGACCGTCGCGAGTCGCAGCGACTCGACTCCTGCCAGCGATGACAGTGGAGCCCGAACGCCGGGGTTCCGGACGGTGCGTGATGAGTACGAGCGCATGGATCGCGATCTCGCGGCGTTGCTCGAGGCCCAGCGCGAGAAGCTGGCGCCGGAGACGGTGGCGAAAGTGGAACGCAATCTCGACATCATCGACAGGGCGATCGGGGAGATCCGTGAGGCGCTCGCGGAGGATCCGGGCAACAAGGCGCTGCAGCAGCTCCTCAAGGCGTCGTATGGCCACAAGGCGGCGCTGCTGCGCCAGGTGTCACAGTCATGAGTCGGACGGTCGGCACGCTGCGACGGTCCGCGCTCGCCGCGGTCGCATTCGCGGTGACGCTCGCATCCTCCCTGCACGCGCAGCAGCGCGTCGAGCGGCGCATCGCCGTCGCGGGCAACGTGTCGGTAAAGATCTGGATTCCCGCGGGAAGCGTTCGGCTCATCGGCTGGGATCGCGACTCGCTCGTCGTCGAAGGGACGATCGGGAAGGGTCAGGGCTTTTTCTTCGGGGGCGCCGGGAGTGCAGCCAAGTTCGGCGTGGACGAACCCCCTGCGGGCAAGCCGGCCCAACCGGCTCACCTCGTCGCGTACATCCCGCGCGGCGGACGGGTCAACGTCCGGACGGTCAGTGGGTCGATCGAGTCCAGCGACCTGTCGGGCTGGTTCAACACCGTCGCGGGCGACATTCGGCTCTTGGGCGCGACTGACGAAGTGAATGCCGAGGCGATGGATGGCTCGATCCATCTCGACGTGGTGTCGCCATACGCACGCGCACGCACGGGGAGCGGGTCGCTGACCGCCGCCGGCCGCGTCGAGGATCTCTCCGCCGCGACGGTCAGCGGGCCGGTCACGATCACCACGCAGGGAATCGTGCGAGGCCGATTCGAGTCGGTGACGGGACCGATCATGGTGGAAGCGCCACTCGATCGGGCCGCCACCGTCGACATCGACAACCACAACGGCTCGGTTGAGCTGCGTCTCGCGGCGTCGCTGCTCGGGGACTTCGACCTCACGAGCGTCACCGGCTCGATCACCAACCGGTTCGACAAGCGCAGCGCCGTCGTGAGCCGGCAGGGCCGCGGCCAGGAGCTCGCGTTCGTCACCAGCCCCAAGGGCCCACGCATCGTCGTGCGCACGTTCAAGGGCTCGATCGTGCTGCGCCGTCAGTAGCGGCGATAAGCACGCCGGCAGCGATCGGCATCTCATTGGAGGAAACGAACCATTCACCTCTGCACGGGGATCTCACGATGCAACGGACCTTCGCCAAAGCCGCACTCACCGCACTCTCTCTCATCGCTGTCCTCGCCATGGCCCCGGCGCCGGTCGGTCCGCCCTGGATCTCGATCGAGTACCCGCCCAGCCCCTTCGACGCCACGACGCGCGATGCATTTCTCCTCGTGCATGCATTTTATCATGGAACACCGGTGAACTATCCCGTCGCCGGCAAGGCGGAGGGCATGGTCGGTGGCAAGCGTCGCTCGATCGCGCTCGAGTTCACGCGCACGTCGCGCGAGGGCGTGTATGCGTTGCGGAAGCAGTGGCCGGGCGAGGGGAGCTGGGTGCTCGCCATCGATGTGACGCAGGAAGGCAACAGCAAGGCGGGGGCACTCATTGAGCTCGGCGCCGCTGGCGACGTGGTAAAGGTCAGCGTCCCAACGGATCGCAAGGACGGCTGGGCGATCCCTCGCGCGATCACCTCGGCCGAGGTCGAGGCTGCGCTGCGTGGGCGAAGTGCGCTCGCGTCGAGCGGGGCGCGGCCGTAATCGGCTGCGCGGCGGTTCTCGTCAGGGATTCGGAACGACGCAGGGAGGCTCGCCAGCGGTGAGCCTCCCTGTTCACATCTCGTCGTTCGCCCGCTCCGTCGTGCTCAGCCGGACGGCAGCTCGAGCGTGAACGTCGAACCCTCTCCGGCGACACTCTCCGCGACCAGGTCTCCGTCCATCGCGCGCGCCAGGTCCCTGCTGATCGCGAGCCCCAGCCCCGTGCCTTCGCTGTGTTGCGTCAACCCGCGCGAGAGCTGGACGAACGGCTCGAAGATGACCTCCAGCTTGTCGGCGGGGATGCCGACCCCCGTATCGCGGACGGCGATCCGCACAGTCCCATTGGACTGTTCGGCCGTCACCCCGATCCTGCCGCCCGCCGGCGTGAACTTGATCGCATTCGAGAGCACGTTGAGCAGGATCTGCCGCACCTTCTCTCCATCGGCGCGAATGGTCAGCGCGTCGTGGTGGCCCGGCTCCCATTCGGAGCTCAACTGCTTCGCTGCCATCTGCGGAGCGATGAGCGGCTCGAGGCTGCCGAGAATCTCCGAGACCGAGAGCCGGTCGATCTCGTACTGCACGCGTCCTGCTTCGAGCTTGGCGTAGTTCAGGAGGTCGTTGATGAGCGACAGCAGGTGGCGCTGGCTTCGCTTGATCCGCGCGAGGTCGATCAACTGCTCCTCGGTGACCGGGCCGCGAAGGCCCAGCTCGAGCAGTTCCGCATAACCCCCGATAGCGTTGAGCGGGGTACGAAGCTCGTGGCTCATCACGGCGAGGAAGTCCGCCTTCGCCCGGTTCGCCGCGCTCGCCTGCGCCGCCGCCGCTTCGGCCGCTGCGCGGGCGGCGATGGTCTCGCGGAGCAGCCGGGCATTGTCAACGGCGATCGCCGCGCGGTGCGCGAGCTCGGTGGCCAGGTCGACGTCGTCGGGAGTGTAGCGACGACCCGACTGCGCGTGGGCGAAGAGGATCGTCCCGATCGTCAGCCCCCGTGCGATGAGTGGCACGCAGAGAATCGACTGCGGCCGCAGCGCCCGCAGAATCTCCTGGTGCTCCGGCCGTCCGAGCGCCGACGCCTCGGCCGCGGCATCGGAGAGGTGCGCGACGATCTGTGGCTGCCCGGTGCGGACGACGCGGGCGACGATCCCATCCGAGTCGAGCAGGGGCGGGAAGCGCCGGACCTGATCGACGAGATCCTGCTTCTGCATGTCGGCGTGCGCCGTCGCGACACGACGCATGGCCGGCGGTTCCCCCAGCTCGAGCAGGTCGACGATGCAGTAGTCGGCCAGCGTCGAGACGGCGAGACGCGCGACGTTCGCGAGCGTGACGTCGTAGTCGAGCGAGGAAGCGAGCACCGCGCTCGCCTCGGCGAGGAAGCGCGCTGCATTCTCGGCCTGCCGCTCCTCCGTGACATCTGCGCAAACCCCGACGAGGCGCTGCGGATTCCCCGCCTCGTCGCGCAGGAGGCGACCCCGCGCATCGAGCCAGCGCACGGCGCCGTCGGGGCGGATGATGCGGTAGACCACATGATGGTCTCCGTCCTCGATGCTCCGGGTGATCGTCGCGCGCAGCCGCTCGCGATCGTCAGGATAGACGCGCTCCTGATACGCGTCGAGCGTGAGCGGGAGGGTGCCCGGCGCCACTCCATGCAGGCGCTCGAGTGTATCCGACCATCCGATGCGTCCCTCTCCCACGACGAATTGCCACGCGCCCATCCGGCCAGCGTCGAGCGCCATGCGCGCCCGCTCCTCGCTGTTGCGGAGCGCGGTCTCCGCCTCGATGTTCGCAGTCAGGTCGATGTGCACCAGCACCACGGCGATCATGACGCCGAGGTCGTCGCGCAGCGGGTAGAGGCTGGCCTGAGTCCAGCGCACCTCCCCGATACCCGTCGCTTCGGTCATGTCGTACCGGATGGGCGGCAGCGCGACCGTTTCGCCCGCGAAGGCCCGGTGGAGCAGGGGCATCACCCCCTGCTCGGCGAGCTGGACATCCTCGAGCACGGTGTACGATGCGGGGAGATCGGCGAGGCAGGTCTTCCAGAATCGTTCGAAGGCGGGGTTGGAGAACACCGGTCGTCCATTCGGCGCATAGACCACCGTGCTGAACGGGCTCTGCTCGAGCAGCGCGCGCGCGAGTCCGCCGCCGGCCAGCAGCGCATCGACGGCGAGCGTCGGCGCGCCCGTGGGTATGGTGTTACCGCTTGGCGACGTCATGGACCGGCGAAAGTAGGACCCGGACGCCGCGGAATCAATTACGGGGGCGGTCCCACGAATCGACATCCGCCGCGATGATGCCAACGTATTCGTCGTAGCTGTACAGGCGGTGCCGATGACGGTGGGTGATCTCGCGGATGATGCCGAGGCCGCGGAGGCGGTGCAGCGCCGATGTCGCAGCCTGGACCTGGAGTCCCGTCGCGTCCATCGTCCTCGCGATCGAGGCGATCGGCCACCGCTGCAGCGCGCGGTGAACCCGGTGGGATGATGGAGCCGCCTTCCCGAGCACATCGATCCGGGCGCGATCGGCCTGCTCCAGCGCCGACAGTCGTTCCACGAGTTGGCGGGTTCGTCGCGCCGTGTCGGACACGGAGCGAGCGAACGTGGCCAGCCAACGATCCGGTTCGTCGTCGCCGGTATCCACGGCGACCATGCCACCTTCGTCCAATTCCGTCGCCGGGTAACTCAGCTGCGGCGCGAGCGCCATGTCGTCCGGGCGGGCATCGACCGGCCGGAGAATGAGGGCGCTGGCAAGACGCGCGAGAGCCGTGAGCTCTGCGACGGTCTGCCCCGTGATCGCGAGACGACGGTATGCGGTCGCCGCGAGGGCGATACTGCCTCCCGGCGCGCTGCCCGGGAGGCGGTCGGAACCGACCGCGGCGAGGGTGGCGTGAACCTGTGTCGGGAGTCCGTCGTCGCCTCGATTTCGAGTGATGAGACAGGCGAGCATTCGATGAAGCAGCTCGACGCCCGGCAGGAGGGTGTCAGCGTCGTTGCGACCGATCTCCAGCGCATCGAGATATCGCATCGCCATGGCGCCGTCAGGGCTCGAGGCACCCACCGGCGTGCTGCCCTCGATCGGTGGCGTCGCGTCCGCTTCGAGCGCTGCCAGCGCCGCGACGTCGACCGGCACGCCCGCCGCGCGCGACCAGAGCACGGCATCCCGCCGCGCAATGGCCGCTGCCAGCTCGGCGCGCGCCGGCGAGTTGTGCACCGCAGCGGCCAGATCGTGCAGCTCGAGCTGGGCAGTGTCGAGCTGTTGATGAAGCGCTGGGTTCACGCTGTAGGTCGCAGGTGGGTGGCCGATTTCGGTACAAACCCAACGGTCGAGCCTGACGCAGCAGCTCCGCAGATTGGTGTACGCTTTTTGCGAATGCCGTCCCGCGGCTGATCGACCAACCTACACCGACGGTGGGGGCAATGAACCCCGCCCGCCAATGGCGCAGGAGCGACGGCGGCCACTTCGGCCTCCGCTGGTTCCTGCGCTGATCGTCTTCCATCCATTCACACCACGCCTCATGCGCGATCCACAAACCACCGAGCCGTTCCGGCCCCTCACGATCCTGCTCGATGTCGATGGAACCCTCCTCGACAGCAACGATGCACACGCTCGCGCCTGGGTGGATGTGTGCATCGAGTTCGGGCATGCGTGCGATTACGCCTCGATCCGCTCGATGATCGGCATGGGTGGGGACAAGCTGATGCCGAAGGCATTCGGGATCGAGCACGACAGCAGGGAAGGAAAGAAGATGTCGAAGCGTCGCAGCGAGATCTTCGCCGAACGCTACCTGGCCACGCTCCGGCCCTTTCCGCATGCGAGGGACCTGCTGCTTCGCATGCGGGAGGAGGGCCATTCGCTCGTGGTCGCGACGTCGGCGACGGGTGAAGAGATGAAGAAGCTTCTCGAGGCAGCCGGCATCGGTGACCTGCTCGAGGACGCCACGTCGTCCAGCGATGCAAAGCGCTCCAAGCCGGACCCCGACATCATCAAGGCCGCGCTGAAGAAGAGCGATACCCAGCCGCAGGATGCTCGGATGCTTGGCGACACGCCTTACGACGTCGCGGCGTCCACCGGCGCGGGTGTCGCCATCATCGGGCTGCGCTGTGGCGGCTGGTCCGATGACGCGCTGCGTGGAGCGATCGCGACCTACGCGGATCCCGCGGAGCTACTCCGCGAGTATGATCGGTCCCCGCTGGTTCCGGCAGGACGGGCGTCGGCGGTGGGACGCTGAACGCCGCCGCTCGCCGGAGTCAGGTGTAAGGGTCTCATGTGCCGCGTCGCCAAGGTCACATTTCAAGCGAACCCGACCGAATCCACATCCTGCGCACGCTCGTTGCACTGGCTCAGGGCATAACAGAAGAGAAACCCGGCGAGGAAGCGCATGGCACTGGAAGGATTTCTTGGAAGGGCACTGACGGACCCGACGACGGGGCTGCCCAACGTCCCGTACTTCCGGATGATTCGGGACTGGGAGGAGCGCAGGGCGAGCCGACGGAAGTACGAAGTCCGCGTCCTCAAGATCCAGGTCAAGGGCGGCGATGAGCGCATTCGGCGCTCCCTGAGCTGGCGCCTCTGCCGAGAGATCAGAAGCTCGGACCTCATCGCTTCCGAGGGCTCGTCCCACTTCCGGGTCCTGCTGACCTCCCCCGATGCGGAGAATGCGGAGGCGATTCGCAACCGGATCGAGGAGATGGCGACGGAGATAAACACTCGTCACCCGACCGCCGAGACGCTGGAGCTTCACGTGGAGCTCGATGCGCGCACCCAGCCCATCGTCAACGGCCCATGTGAGCCATGCGATCCGGCCTCCCTCGAGGCCTCCGGGGAACGCGAGGCCTTCCCCGATCCGGCGCTCAGTCGGGAGGAGTCGAAGTAGCTCCCCAGCGGGAGCCTGCGCTACCTTTCTCGCGCTCGGTCGGTCGTTCATTCCCTCACCCCCCCCGAACGATGTGGCGCGACTTCAAGGCGTTCCTGCTCAAGAACAACATCATCTCGCTGGCGGTGGCTTTCGTCGTCGGCGCGGCGACCAATGAGCTGGTTCAGGCATTCGTCGCCGATTTCATCATGCCGGTCGTCGGCCGCGTAGTGCCTGGCGGGGCATGGCGAGAGTGGGGCCCGTCCGTTGCCGGAATTCGCTTTCTCGTCGGCCATTTCCTCGGCGCGCTCATCAGCTTCGTTATCGTCGCGTTCGTCGCGTGGCAGATTGCGCGCGCGCTGATCAAGCCGGAACCGCCTGGCGAGAAACCGGCAACGCGTCCCTGTCCCTACTGCCGGCAGGCGATCGATGCGACGGCGACGCGCTGTGCCTACTGCACGAGCCAGCTGGCGGCAGTGGCCTGAGTCGATGCGGGCGGCCAGGGGAGTGTGTCTCACGGCGACCGCGATCGCCGTCACCAGCCTCGCCGCCCGCGCGCAGACCATTCCCGATTCGACGAGGCGCGACACGAGTCGCGCGCGCCTCGAGAGCGTGGTCGTTCGCGGCGCGACCGCACCGGCGACGGTCGGCGGTGCGAGCGCCGTAGTCGTCGCGGTGGACTCGCTGCGCATCGCACCGAGCGCGCTCTTCGATCAGGCGGTCGCACGGCTGCCGTTCATCCACGTGCGCGAGAATTCACGCGGTGAAGCCGAGATCTCGATGCGTGGATCGGAATCGCGGCAGGTCGCCGTGTTCGTCGACGGAGTTCCGATCACGCTGGCCTGGGATCATCGAGCCGACATCTCGGTCGTGCCCCTCACCGGCGTCGAGCGACTCGTGCTGGTACGGGGCGTCTCGTCACTGCTCCACGGGCCGAACGCGCTCGGCGGGATCATCGACGTCGGATTGGCCGATGCCGGCCCCCTCGCCGCGACGGCTGCATCGCTGCGCATTCGCTCGAGCATCGACGAGTTCGGCGCGCGCGGCGTGACGCTCGCGGGCGGCGCACCGGTGGAGCTCTCCATGGGCCAGCTCATGATTCGCGGCGGTGCGGGCTACCGATCGCGGGAGGGATTCGCCGGCGCGCGCAACGTCGCCGACCCCGGCGCCACGCCCGACGCGTCATGGTTCGGCGACCGTCCGCTGCGAACGAACAGCGACCTGACGCACTACGATGGATTCGCCACACTCCGCTATCAGCGGCCGACGGGCGCGTGGGCGGGACTCACCGCGACGGGGTTTCGGGCAGAGCGCGGTGTCACGCCGGAGCTGCATACCGACAGTCCGCGCTACTGGCGGTATCCCTCGGTCACCCGTGCAATCGCCGTCGTCTCGGCCGGCACCGCCCCGCTCATGACCCGGTTCGGTGCCGGCACGGTCCGCACGAGCGTCGGCTACGACCACGGATCGTTCGACATCGATCAATTCGGATCGAATCAGTATTCGGCAATCACGGGTTCCGAGGACGGCGATGATCGCGCGTTGACGGGTCGCGTGCTCGCGACGCACTCGCTTGCCGAGCGCGGAGAATTGCGGGTGGGGCTCACGGGCGCGAGCGTCAGGCACGATGAGCTGCTGAACGACACGGATGCCGCGCGGTACCGGCAGCGATTGTGGAGCATCGGCACCGAGGCCGACATTGGCGTCGGCAGCACGGGACTGATCAGCGGTGGCGTGGCGTACGACGCAGCCGCGACGCCGGAGACCGGCGGGCGGCCGCCGTTCGCCGATCTCTCACAATGGGGCGCGCGACTGGGCGGAAGCCTCACCACCATGGGAGATGCGCTCCGCCTTCACCTCTCGGCGAGCCGCCGCGCGCGGTTCCCGGCGCTCCGCGAGCTGTATTCAACGGCGCTCAGCCAGTTCGAGCCGAACCCCCGTCTCCGCCCCGAGACGCTCAACGCGCTCGAAGGCGGCGCGACCACGCGGATCGGCGGATTCGACCTCCAGGGAGTCCTCTTTCATCACCGGCTCGAGGACGCGGTCGTTCGTGTCCGCCTGGCCACCCCGACGCGCTTCATGCGCATCAACCGCGATGAGATCCGCACCACCGGCATCGAGCTGCTCGCCGGATGGGCCGGTCGCGGAGTATCGATCGACGCTGACGTCACGGTGCAGGACATCACGGTGTTCGATCGGACGGCGAACGATGCCGAGCGTCGGCCGGAGCACCTGCCGGAAGTGGAGGGCGGGCTGCGGGCGAGCGTCCCGCTTCCTCTGAATGTTCGCGGCCTGGCCTTCGGTCGCTACACCGGCCGGCAGTTCTGCATCAACCCGAACGTCGCCGGCCAGCTCGACTCCATCGACGGCACGGTGCGCGGCGATGTGGGAGTCGAGCGGGCATGGAGTCTCGTGCGCAATACAGGGCGAGCCCTGTTCGCGAGCATTCGCGTGTCCGCGATGATCGACAACGTCGCGGACACGCTGAGCTACTCGCAGTGCGGCCTCCCGGAGCCGGGCCGCACGCTGCGTCTTGGGGTGGAGATCGGCTAGGCCGATGCCGCGACTGCCCCTGGTCCTCATTCACGGCTACTCGGACCAGGGAGCCTCGTTCGAGCCATGGCGGCGTCTGCTCGTCGAGCGCGGATACGACGTCTCCTCCATCCACGTCGGCCACTATCGATCGCTGACCAACGAGGTCACGATCAAGGATGTCGCCGAGGGGCTCGACCGCGCGCTGCGCATCCGCGCGGGGCTCGCGGCGGACGAGCCATTCGATGCGATCGTGCACTCGACGGGAATGCTCGTCGTGCGCGCGTGGCTCACGGCCTACGCACAGCGCCGCGACCGCCTCAAGCACCTCATCGGCCTGGCGCCGGCGACCTTCGGCTCGCCGCTGGCACACAAGGGACGCAGCTGGCTCGGCGCGCTGTTCAAGGGGAATCGCGAACGTGGGCCCGACTTCCTCGAGGCGGGCGACCGCATTCTCGATGGACTCGAGCTGGGCAGCCGGTTCACGTGGGATCTCGCGCATCTCGACCTGCTCGGCGATGAGCCCTTCTACGGCCCGACGCGGTCAACGCCGTTCGTGTTCGTGTTCTGTGGGACGCGGGCGTACGGCGGACTGCGCGGGCTGATGAACCAGCCGGGGACCGATGGCGCCGTCCGCTGGGCCGGCTGTCCGTTGAACACGCGCAAGGTGATCCTCGACCTGACGCTCGACCCGCTGCGTGAAGGATCGGAGGCGCGGGTGTCGGTGGCCGAGTGGCGCAATGCCGACATCGACCTGACGCCGGTCGCGGGGGTGAATCACGGCTCGATTCTGACCAGCCCGCCGGGCGATCTCATCGAGATGGTCGATGGCGCGCTGCGCGTGACGAGCGGCCCGGGCTTCGCGCAGTGGAAGAAGGATGCCGCGCGGCGGACGCGGGCCGCCCGCGAGTCGATCCATGAATGGCAGCAGTTCGTCTTCCGGGCGGTCGATGAGCGTGGAGATCCGATTCCGGATTACAACGTGCAGCTCTTCACCCGCGATGCGCGCGGGACGGTGCGCGAGCTTCGCGACTTCGACCTCAGCGTGCACGTCTACGGGTCCGACCCGAGCTTCCGCTGCTTTCACGTGAACCTCACACGCCTCACCCGTGCACGGCTGCCCAACCTCTGGCTTCGGGTAATCGCGTCGTCCGGTTCGACGCTCGTCGGCTACCACGGTTTCGGGAGCGAGAAGTCGCTCGACTCCGCCGACCGTCGCGACTCCGGCGCGAAGTGGGACGGTGAGCTGGACCTCTCGGCGCTCGT
>JANOCW010000162.1:0-3304 GCA_031412375.1 Gemmatimonadaceae bacterium
TGCCCGTGCGGGGCCGAGTCGGTCCGGCGGTGCCGGTGATGTCCACCCGCTCCCCGCAGCCGGTCATCACGAGCGCGATGAGCACGCACCGGGCGGCTGCGACCGCCCCGACCGTGCGCCGAGGCGACGATTTGAAAAGGCTCACGATGACCGCGTCATGGCGTCACGGTGATCGTGGAGAACCGCCCGGCCCACCGGACGAGGAACACGCCCGGAGTGCCGAACAATTGCGCCTCGCTCCCCCCGGGCGGAATCGGGCCAACCCGCCATCGGTTCAGCTCCACGAGCACTTCCGGCAGCGGGGTCTCGTTGCGAAAGATGATGGCCGTCCCGCGCGGGATCGTCACCGACGCCAGGGGGCGGGGCATTCTGTCCGACCCGGTCGTGAGCCGCAGTACCCGGTAGGCGTCCGCGACCTGCACCGGAAGCGTATCGGTAACACCCGATATCCGCGCCACGAGGCTGCCGCTGCCAACGACCCGGCCTGCGATGCTGAGGGTGTCGCCACGCGCATCGGAAAACAGGTCGAACGGCGCGTCGCCGACCACCTCGTAGTCGATGCGGCCGAAGGTGGCAACAGGAAATGCGTTCGAGTCCAGCCGCTCCGCACCGAAGCGAAACGTGTGATATGCGGTTGGGTCGCCGGTGACATCGCGCGCCGCGGGCGTCAGTGTCACGAAGGTGTCGGGCTTGAACTGCACAGTCGTTGCCACCTGCATGATCGCGACGGTCACGCTGTCCCTGAACCGCCCGACTTCAGCGACGATCCGTGCGCGGCCGTTCTGATGCCGAAAGACGAACATCTCGCCGTTCGCATACACGCGCGGATCCACGATCGATGGTTGCGTCGAGCCCCAGGCCGCCCGCACGCTCCCGTGCGGTCGCAGCGTCCCGTCGCGTGCCTCGACCTCCACCCCGAACGTCAGCAGCCCGAGCGTCCCCGTTCGGACGATCGAGTCGACCCGTACGCCGTCACGAGTGATGTGGATGGCCCTGATGTCGCCGGCGGGCAGCGGCTCGACGGGGCCAGCCGACTCCGGCGCACAGCCTAGATTCACGGCGATCAGGAGCGGGAGCAAGGTGCGTAGCGTCATCAAGAAAGCAGCCCCTGGGCAGCGAACAGAAGGAGAGCGGTAGCGGCACCGGCGAGAACGCTGAGCAGGTTGACAGCGTCGTTGTCCATCCAGGCGACTCCACCAATGGCCCGCGTTGCCGAGCCGCAGCCATGAATTGCCTGTTCCGTGCCGGATTCGCAGCGGTCGCACCAGCGCCGAAGCTGCACGGTCGCCCCGAGCGCCGAATCGGTGAGAGCGCCAACCACGCCTCCAAGAACAGTGGCGATAATCACCGGCGCAGGCCAGTCTGCGAGGAGCTGCGCCCCGCCGATGACGAGGGCACCGGCCAGCGATGCGAGAGTTCCCAACCCGCTGATCGCGCCCGATGTCCCCGTTGGAACGGTGTGCCCGCGAAAGAGGTGGCGGGGCGATCCCCGGGCGAGCGACCCGATCTCCGTCGCCCAGGTGTCACTGGCGGCGGTGGCCAGCGCGCCGCCCCCGAGCGCGAGCCAGCCCGGAGAAGGGCTGACCAGCGATCCGAGTGCCGCGATTGCGAAGACCCCGCCGTTCGCGAGGACCTGGCGGGCATCGCGCGCACCCCCCTTCGCAACGATGCCCTCGATACGCCGAGTGCGATACTCGCTCCGAATACGGCCGAGGAGGGTCGACGTGAGGAAGAAGGCGATCAGCATCCCGCCCCAGTCCCAACCGGCCGCAGCACAGATCGAACCGACGACGACGGCTGCCAGGGCGCCGCTCGCAGTCAGTGCGCGAGCCTTCCACGCGGTCATGGCGATCGCCGCGGCGATCAGCGTTCCAGTCGCGGCCCTCGAACCGATGGCCGACAGGACGACCGCGATCTCATCGACAGCCACCCGTTACTCCGCGAGTCGGGATCGCTCCCTGCTGGCAAGGGCGGCTCGAATGCGCTCCCGGAGCTCCGGGGGCGCCGCGTCGATGGCGCCCTTCCGCTTCAACACCAGCAGGTACGCCCGCTCGAACGTGAAGAATCCGTGGCAGGGCGGGCAGGCACCGAGGTGGTGCGCCACACGGGCGACATCGCCTGACGGAAGCTCATCATCGAGGAACTCGTAGACGACCTTCCTCACCGCGGCGCATTGCGCTCCGTGACCATCCGGGTCGGATCGTTCCATGATCGAGCTGAAGTCACTCCGTCGCGGAGAAGTCGGTCGGCGACATCGATGGTGCCGGCGATGATCGCGCGCAGTCACCGGGTGAAGGCTAATAGACCCGCCGTGGTTCCAGATGCAAACCACGCCTCGCCCGGCTTGAATGCGTTCTCCGCGGGGATTAGCTTCGCAGCCCAAGCCTCACGGACACTATGGCAGCCACGGTCGACCCACTCCTACCACTTAGCCTGCTCGAGGCTGTTCGCAACGTCGATACTCCGCAGGGTGACCTGGAAGCCGAATTCGTCGCTGAATTGCGCAACAAGCGCCTCGGTCTCAGCGACACCGTGCATGCGCAGATCAAGCGGTATGGGGAGGCCGTTCGTCGACAGCATCGTCCCGCCCACGACGAAGCGGTCGCCCTCGCGAAGCTGATCGGCCGGCGACCGGACGCGGAAGCGGTCTTTCGCTCCGCCGGTCGCCATCTCGCCAAGGAAGCGTATCTCACGTTGTCCGGGGCGGTGCGGCGCACGATCCTCGTCCTCCCGTCGTTGCTCGCGCGGCCGCTGGCCCTGCGCCACGCGCGCCGGATCGCCGCACGATACTTCGACGGTCGGATCAAGCGCGTCGGGAACTATCTGATGCTCGCCGTGGCCGAGTCGGTGACGCTCGATACCGCGCCGCGCGCGGCCGGGTGCACCTACTACGAGGCGGGCCTGCGCGAGCTGCTGAGGCTCCTGATCGGGGGGGCTGGGTCGGTGGAACACGTTCGCTGTGCGAGCCGTGGCGAAGGCCAGTGCGAATGGCGCGCGGAGTGGCGGCCGGTCGACCGGAAATGACGAGGGCCGTGGAATGTTGACCCTCCAGTCTCTCCCCGCACTCCAGAGTGCGCTGGCCGATGAAGGCCTGGATGGCTGGCTGCTGTTCGACTTCCACGCTGTCAACCCGATTGCCGGTGGAATGCTGCGGCTCGAAGGCATGGTCTCGCGACGCATCTTTGCCTTCGTCCCGCGGGAAGGGCGGCCGGTCGCGATCACCCACGCGATCGAGCAGGGACCCTGGCGTCAGTGGCCGACGGCGTGGCACCGCGAGATCTACAGCACGTGGCGCGAGCTCGAG
>JANOCW010000163.1:0-3203 GCA_031412375.1 Gemmatimonadaceae bacterium
CTTCGCCTTGGTGCGCAGGTTGAGGTATTCATCTTCGTCGAGAAGCTGGTTGACCGTGACTTCCTGGTCGCCCGGCTCGATCACGACGTAGTTGGAGTAGTAGATGACCTTCTCGAGATCGCGGAGCGTGATGTCGAGCAGATTGCCCATCGGGCTCGGCAGCGTCTTGAAGAACCAGATGTGCGCGACCGGCACCGCGAGCTCGATGTGACCCATGCGCTCGCGCCGGACCTTCGACAGCGTCACCTCGACGCCGCAGCGATCGCAGATCACCCCGCGATAGCGGATGCGCTTGTACTTCCCGCAGTGGCACTCCCAGTCCTTCACCGGACCGAAGATGCGCTCGCAGAAGAGACCGTCCTTCTCCGGCTTGAAAGAGCGGTAGTTGATGGTTTCGGGCTTCAGTACCTCGCCCCATGACCACCAGTTGCGCAGGCCGGCCATCTCCAGCCGCTCGCGCTCCTTGGTGTCCTTGGGGCCGCGGATCTCCTCGGGCGAGGCGATCCGGACCTGAATGAAGTCAAACGCCAACGCGCGGGCTTCACGCGCACTGCGAAAATCGATCATCGATTACTCCTGGGTTCCATTGCTGCCACCACTCGTACCGTTCGCGTTGCCGCTCGTGCCGCTGGTGATGCCGGTTCCGTAGTACCCGTCCACGCTCTGGCCGAGCGTCACCTTGATGCCGAGCGCCTGGAGCTCCTTCACGAGCACGTTGAACGACTCGGGAATGCCAGGCTCGGGAAGGTTCTGACCCTTCACGATTGCTTCGTACACGCGGCTGCGTCCGTTCACGTCGTCCGACTTGACGGTCAGGATTTCCTGCAGCGTGTGCGCGGCGCCATAGGCCTCCAGCGCCCACACTTCCATCTCCCCGAAACGCTGGCCGCCGAACTGCGCCTTGCCGGCGAGCGGCTGCTGCGTGACCAGCGAGTACGGTCCGATGCTCCGCGCGTGGATCTTGTCGTCCACGAGGTGCGACAGCTTGAGCATGTAGATCTCACCGACGGTCACCGGATTGGCGAACGTCTCGCCGCTCCGGCCGTCGCGCAGCGTGATCTTGCCGCCCGGCGTGATGCCGGCCAGCCGAAGCAGCTCGACCGCGGCGGCATCGACGTCGGCCTCGGACTTCTTGCCGAGCATGCCGGCGAGCGCCGGAAGCTCGATCTCGGCAAGCGACGCCGCGGCGTCGTTCCCCTGGCGCTTCTCGAGGTGACGAAGCGCATTCTTGAGATCCGTGCGACGCGACGCCGACAGCTCCTCATCCTCGGAGCCTGTGCGATGGTACGTCGACTGGTTCGCGATGTCGGCCGTCTCCCGCTCCGCGAGCTCGCGTGCGGCGGAGACGAGGAAGTCGCGCACCGCGTGGAAGATGTCGCGGGTTTCCTGCGACATCGTGCGGCCGGCGAGATCATTGATGGTTGCGTCGTGAAGCAGGTTGACGCGCTCACCGTGAACGCCATGTTCCGGCTTGACGTCGGCCAGCAGCCGGCGAACGACACCATCGTCGATGGCGGGAGCGGGCGTCGTGAGTCGCAGCGCATTCCGCGCCCACATGAGACCCGCCAGCTTGAGCAGCAGCCCGATCTCGCGCTCGTTCGCGCCCTGGAACACGGGCGTCTTCGCGTAGAAGCCGAGGATCCGCGCGGCCCACCCGAGATGGGTCTCGAGAATCTGGCCGACGTTCATGCGGCTCGGCACACCGAGCGGGTTGAGAACGATGTCCACCGGACGGCCGTCCGGGAGGAACGGCATGTCCTCCTCGGGGACGATGCGAGCTACGATACCCTTGTTGCCGTGGCGTCCGGCCATCTTGTCGCCGACGGAAATCTTGCGCTTCTCCGCCAGGTAGACCTTCACGAGCTGGATGACGCCGGGCGGCAGCTCATCGGGCTGCAGGATCCGGTCGATCCGCTCTTCGGCACGCTCCTCGATTTTCGCCTTCTCGGAATTGGCGAGGTCGATGACCGCGCGCACCTTGTCGTTGGCCTTGCGGTCTGCGACACGGAATGTCTTGAGGTCGAGTGACGAGATCCGAAGCTCCCGCAGCATCGCCGCGGTGAGCACCGTCTGCGCCGGAATCGCCTCTTCAACCGTTCCGCTCTTGAGCGCGAGCGCGACCGTCTCCCCATCCAGCAGGTCGGCGAGCTCGGCATCCCGAACATCGTTGACGCGGATCTTCTCCTCGCCCTCGAGTCGGCGGACATCACCGATCCGCTCGCCGCGATCCTTCTCGACGACCTGGTCCTCGATCCGCGAGAAGATCTTGACGTCGATGACGACGCCTTCCATGCCCGGCGGCACCTTGAGCGAGGAGTCCTTCACGTCCTTCGCCTTCTCGCCGAAGATCGCCGTCAGCAGCTTCTCTTCCGGCGACAGCTCGGTCTCGCCCTTCGGTGTGATCTTGCCGACGAGAATGTCGCCCGGCTTGACCTGCGCACCGATGCGGACGATGCCGCGCTCGTCGAGGTCCACCAGCGACTCCTCGGCGACGTTCGGGATCTCCCGCGTGATCTCTTCCTGGCCGCGCTTCGTGTCGCGAACGTGCAGCTCGAGCTCCTGGATGTGGATCGACGAGTAGACGTCGTCCTTCACCAGCCGCTCGGACAGCACGATCGCATCTTCGAAGTTGTGGCCGTACCAGGGCATGAACGCGACGGTGACGTTCGCGCCGAGGGCGAGCTGCCCCATTTCGGTCGCGGCGCCATCGGCGAGCACATCGCCCGTCTTGACCTTCTGGCCGAGCCGGACGAGCGGGCGCTGGTTGATCGCCGTGTCCTGGTTCGTGCGCCAGTACTTCTTCAGCCGGTACCGATCGTGCTGCGTGAGGCGCGCCAGCGGCGCATCCTCATCCTTCCGCGCACGCTCGGCCGGACCCGCATCGACGATGATCTCGTCGGCGGTGACGCTGCTGACGACGCCGGCCCGCTTCGCGATGATGACCGCGCCGGAATCGCGCGCGACCTTCTCCTCGAGCCCCGTGCCGACGAACGGCGTGCGGGGATTGAGGAGCGGAACGGACTGGCGCTGCATGTTCGAGCCCATGAGCGCGCGGTTGGCGTCATCGTGCTCGAGGAATGGAATGAGCGCCGCCGCGATCGAGACGAGCTGTTCGGGCGCGACGTCCATGTAGTCGATCCGGTCGGGCGGCGTCAGGGGAACGTCGCCACGCTGCCGGCAGAGCACGAGGTCGTTCACGAAGG
>JANOCW010000164.1:0-1740 GCA_031412375.1 Gemmatimonadaceae bacterium
CTTCAACAAGATCGCCTGGCCAAAGAATCCCCACTCGGGGTTCTGGCTGTACGCCGATACGCCGACGGAAAAACGACCGGCCCAGTGCGTGTCGAGCGAGACGTTCGTATTGAACTGGGTCGCGAAGCTGGCATCCGCCGGGCCGTAGTACTGGATGCGCTTGCCGGAGATGTTGAACCACCCATCGCCAGAATTGGGGCTCACCCACGCGACCGGCGTATTGATGAGTCCGGTGCCGTAGTGCATTGTAGCAGGATAGGGATCGTTGCCTTCCTGCGCGCGCGCCGCGGAACCAATGGCGAACGTTGCAACGACGGCGACGAGCCACAAGGCGCTCGCTCTCATCGTGCGCATGTGTCCTCCCGAACAGATGAAATCATGGTGACTGGGTCTCTCAGGATCGATGCGTCCAGGGTTTGCCACACGGCCGAGTCAGAGGAGTTCCGGCATCAAGAGCGTGGGCGATGCGCAATCGTCAACAGGGTCGACGGTGCAAGACGTATGCCCTCATCGGGCACAGCACTTCATAGCCGTTGCACGAGCGATGACGCTGCTTCCGCTCGTACAATGGCTCGTCCATGAACAGTGCTGGGGGTACCGCATCGCAGATTCTGCGACCACACAGAATGAACCCTCCACGACGGGCGCCACCCCTCTCCTCACACTCCTGCCGCGCGGAGGGTCACGTATTGTATCATATGACACACCACGCCGCTGAAGTTGGTTTCATTTTCCGCAATATTTCCTCACCGCGCCGCCAACGCATGCAACTGCTCCCGTCGACTCTCGCTCTGATTGCGCTCCTCGGGTGGCAGGGATGCTCCCCGGAGCGGCCACCACCGCGGCCGGTGGATTCCGGTTCTGTGGCTGAGGATTTGAATGGTGACGGCAGCGCAGCTGTCGCGCTGGCCGATCGCTCCCGAATCCTGGGCGACAGCGTGGCGCCCGTCTGGGTCGTGATCGTGAGCGACTTCCAGTGCCCGTACTGCAGGGTGTGGCATGACGAAACCTTTCCGGCGTTGAAGCGGGAGTTCGTGGATCAGGGTCGAATCCGGCTCGCGTACCTGAACCTCCCGCTGCCACAACACGCGCATGCGAGGATAACGGCAGAGCTCGCTCTATGCGCGGGCGAGCAGGGACGATTCTGGGAGTACCACGATGCGCTGTTCGATACACAGGCAGAGTGGAGCCCCTTGCCGCCGGGCACTCGATACTTCGACGGACTCTCCGCGAGGGCCGGGGTCGACTCGGCACGACTGCACGCGTGTATCGAGACTGGAGCCGTGCGAGCCCTCGTCGAGGCGGACTACCAGCGAAGCGTGGAGGCAAAGGTCGGCTCAACGCCATCGTTCTTCATTGGTGACGACATCCGACTCGCCGGCGCCCAACCGATCGCGGCCTTCCGCGAGGCGATCCAGAACGCGCACCGCCGGGCGCTGACTCGGGCAGGCGGTCGCTAGCACGCGGTGCATCCGCTGCTCCGCACCCCGTACGCTGCCCTCGGCCAACTCGCGCGAACCGTTGGCGCGACGATCCCCGCCGGCGACAGCAAGCTCGTGCAAACATTTCGCTCCCGCCGCGACATCCGCGGGCGATATGCCGACTGGGCGATGGCCGGGCGCGCCGCCGACCGTCCGCTGCTGTGGATGCACGCCCCATCGGTGGGAGAAGGGCTTCAGGCGAAGCCCGTCATTCAGATCGTACGGGCAGAGTATTCCCATGCGCAGGTCTGCGCATGGG
>JANOCW010000165.1:0-7773 GCA_031412375.1 Gemmatimonadaceae bacterium
GCGGCGTCGCTGGACACAGCACGCTACTCGGTATACGTCGCTCCCGTTGTGGAGGAACTGCTGAAGGCGATGTACATCGCCTGGCTGCTGCGCGGGAGCAAGGTGGGCTTCGTCGTCGACGCGGCCACCTACGGCTTCGCAATCGGGACCGGATTTGCATTCGTCGAGAACATCTTCTCCCTGCACCTGCACCCGAATCCGACGATCTGGACCTGGATCGTCCGCGGATTCGGTACGGCGCTGATGCACGGCGGCACCACGGCGATCCTCGCGATGATATCACGCACGCTCCACAGTCGTGAGCCGGCGTTCCGACCGGCGCTCATGCTCCCCGGGCTGGCAGTCGCCATAGTGCTGCACTCGTTGTACAATCGGTTCCTGGTCTCGCCGTTGCTGGCGACGGCGCTCATCGTGCTGGTATTCCCCTACGTCTTCATGTTTCTTTTCCAGCAGAGCGAGCGGGAGACAAGGGGCTGGCTCGGCACGGGCTTCGACACGGACCAGGAGCTGCTGCGTGTCATGCGTGCCGGGGAGGTCTCGAACACGCCGGTGGGCCTTTACCTGAAGGGGCTGCGGACGAGCTTCCCGCCGGAAGTGATAGTCGACATGATGTGCCTGCTCCGACTGCGCGCCGAGCTCGGAATACGTGCGAAGGGGATTCTGCTCATGCGCGAGGCTGGCTTCGAAGCCGACCCCGATCCATCTCTCCCGGCGAAGCTCGAGGAAGTACGCTATCTCGAGCGGAGCATCGGCAGAACCGGCATGCGCGCGCTGAAACCGTTCGTCCATACGAGCACACAAGACCTGTGGCAGCTCAACCTGCTCGACGTTACGAAGCGATGACCGGCTTCGCGCCGCCCCAGCCCACGCAGACGACATTGCGAACTCCCCCGCGAGCCCTGCTGATTGGCAGGAGCGACCGGGATGCCGAACCGCTGGTGCAGCAGCTCGGCGGCGAGGGATATCTCGTCATCTCGGAGGCTGAGTTCGCTCGCGCGCTCTCACGGGTGCGCTCCGCACGCTGCGAGTTTGTGCTGGTCGACATTGATGCGTCGCCCGCGGCTGGCCAGACGTTCATCGAGATGCTGCGCGGCGACGAAACGCTCGCGGGCCTGCCGGTGCTCGTCACCTCCCGGCTGGACGACATGGACGCCATCGAGAGCTGTCTCGAATGCGGTGCCGACGACTACCTGCCGAGCGTGTTCGGACCGGCCGTGCTGCGCACGCGCATTAACGCCGCGCTCGACCGACGGAGCATTCGGGACGGCCAGAATCTGCGTCGCGAGATGTCCGTGGCGCGGACGATCCAGCGTGATTTCCTGCCCGAGTCCCTCCCTGAGGTGGGAGGCTTGGAACTGGAAGCTGCGCTTCGTCCTGCGAAAGACGTCTCTGGTGACTTCTACGACTGCTTCCTGCTGTCGTCGGGCGAGGTGATCCTCGTAGTCGGGGACGTGTGCGACAAGGGCGTGGGCGCAGCGCTGTTCATGGCCCTCTTCCGGAGCCTGATCCGCGCCTCCGCCGACCCTGTGGGCGGCGGCGCGATCCAGATGATCGGCGGCCGCCACACGATGGTGATGCAGGCGCTGCAGTCGGCCTCCCCGGCCGAGCTGCTGACGCGCGTTGCCGGCTTCACCAACGACTACATCGCGCGGCTCCACGGGCGGACGAACATGTTCGCAACGGTGTTCCTCGCGTCCCTCGAACCGTACTCGGGTGAGCTGGTCTATGTGAACGCCGGCCACGAGCCCGCCCTCGTCATTGCGCGTGATGGGAGCATTGAGGAGCTGCGGCCCACCGGGCCGGCGCTGGGAATGCTACCCGATTCGCGTTTCACCGCGGTGACGCGCAGTCTCGAGAAGGGTGACTCGCTTTTCGCCTTCACCGATGGTTTGGTCGAGGCCCGCAGTCCGACCGGTGAGACATACGGCGGGGAACGGCTCCGCGAGGTGCTCCGGGGTCAGCGCAGCAGTCCCGCGTCGGAGCTGGTGCGGGCGGTGCTCGACGCCCTGGAGACATTTGGGCGGCACGCAGATCCGCACGATGACCTCACGATGCTAGCCGCTCGGTTGGTGTGATCGGGCGAATACATCGGTGTGCGACTTGGACAACCTTCGTCACGATCTAACAAGCATTTCCCTCAATGACCAGTGGCGCATTTGTTTTCAGTTCATTGACGGCGACGCGTTCGATGTTGAAGTGTGCGACTATTACTGGGAAGGAGGGCACAATGTCTATTCCAAACACCCGCGACATGACTCGCCGCCCAACGCACCCGGGCGAGATGCTGCGTGAGGATTTTCTCCCGGATTACGGATTGAGTGTCGCGGGGCTCGCAGAAGCCGCAGGCGTATCGCGGCAGTCGGTCAACGAGCTTCTGCGTGAACGGCGGGCCATCAGCCCGGAAATGGCGCTTCGCCTTTCGCGCCTCTTTGGCAACTCCCGAGAATTCTGGATGAATGCGCAACGAGCCATCGATCCCTGGGAGGCGAGCCGGGCAATCAGCGCCGACGTGGCTCGCATCAAGCCGCTTCGTGTCGCCTGACACACCCTGCTGCTGGCAAGTGATCTTCGGCGGCGGAGCCTGCGGCGTCGCATTTAATCTGACTCGCTTGCAGCGGAGCTACGGGCGTTGATATGACTGGGCTGGTGTCAAGAGGGCTGGCGTGAGGATGACGTGGGCCTGCGGCGGCTTCGACGATGAATCCTGCTGATATACGCCGATTAGCGAGCACGCTCGCCAGCGCGGCAAGAATTGGATTCGTCGGGAGCTGGCTCATTCTAGCCGCGCCGCTCGCCTCGTAGCAGGCGCGCCAGCCGGCGGCACCGCGACCATCATGGACTCCTTGTGCACATCGAGCCCGAGATAGATCGTAGAGGGAGCAGTGCGCGGCGCAACTGGCGCAGCAGCAGCAGGCGATGATGACATGGGCTGGCCTCCGGGAAGGTGCGACATCACGCGCGTCGCAGGTGGCTCTGGCGACTCTCGCACCCCGGGCTCGTAATCCAACAAGAGCTCGTAGATGCCATGAAGGACGGAGGCCCGGTTCCCCGAGGGCCCCGACCGGTCGCGGGACGAGGCTGGCGCGATCAGCGCCGCATACGCATTGTTGCGGCTCGATTCCCTACGCCAATGTCGGCGCTCGACTACCAGTGCTCCAGCGCTTTCTAGCCGCGTTCGCGCGGCGTACGGAATCGATGTGTCGCTGGAGATGGTGCGCGTCGCGCAGCGACGATGTGCGGGACTGCCCAATGTTCACGTCGAGAAGTGCTCGGGGCATGATCTCGTGCAGTTCGAAGCGGAGCAGTTCAACCTCGTCTACGCGGTCGACACCTTCCCTACCTCGTGCAGTCCGGGCCCGCGCTCGTCGAGCGCCATTTCGCCGAGGTACATCGCGTTCTCAAGGCGTTGGGTGACTTCGTGATCTTCAACTTCTCCTAACGTGGCGACCTCGACGCGGACCGTGCCGATGTTCGCCGCCTCGCACGCGAGCAGGGCTTCGATTTGCTCGATGAGGGCGCGCAGCCGCTCGAGCTGTGGGACGGCGCGGGGTGGAGGATGCGAAAGCGCTGATCGGCCGGCGATAATTTCGCGAGCCCGGATCCCCGCTACCCCAGCTTCAATCGGCCCGAGCGATCGTCATCCCGCCGCGCGCGCTCGAGCACGTCGTGCTTAAACGTTTCGAGCTCCTCATCGTCGAACATCGCGTCCGCGATCTCGGCGATCTCCTCGGCCTCGCGCCATGCAGCCTCGAGCTTGGCGAGCTCGCCACTCATGGCTCGCCGCTCGCTTTCCTCGTGCGCGGCCATCTCAAGCGCGAGCCGATCCACCAACGGGAGCGCGAGCAGCTCCGTGGCCGGCTCGCTGCCGACGCCTCCACGCCCCCAGAACGACCGGTTGCTGACATAGAGCGCGAGTCGCTCGGCCACCGAAACCGGTCGGTCCACGTCGGTCGGCGCGGGCGCATCAGGATACCGTCCCCATGACGTGCGCATCGCGATCGCGAAGACGCGCGCGAAGTAGCTCGACTCGTTGTTCGCATCCTCGACTTTTGCCGATGCGTAGGCGACATCCTCGGGCGTTCCGCCATAGATGTTGATGGCGGCGAACAGCTTGCCCGCGGTTCGGAGCGCAGGTTCGCCACTCAGCGTCGAGACGCCCCCCTGGTGCGTCACGAGGAGACGCCAGGGGGCGTGCGGTTCCGGCCGCAGAAGGCTCGCGTGGACGAGGTCTCCGTAGCGGAGAATGACCGGACGCCCATCGGTGTCGGTCGTGACGTCGAGCACCCGCCGCCGAAGGCGATGGAGGCGCAAGCGCGTGAGCGGATCCTCGCGCGCCCGGTGCGACGTGCCGCTGTCACGCAGCAGCTGGGCGATCGCATCGCCGAAGCGCGCTCCTGTGCGCAGAAGCCCACCGGCACCGCGCATGATGATCGACTGCCGCTGGGCGAGCTGATCCCCGTACCGCCACGCCGCGAGCTCGGGACGAAGCGCAGGGCCGATGCGCACGAGCTCGAGCCCTTCACGAAGCCGCGCGAGCCCGATGTTCTCCGTGGACAGGCGGAGCCGGGTGAGCCGGAATAACCGCTCGCACTCATCGACCGCTTCCCACCGTTCCTCGAGCGGCGCGAGGTTCCACTGATGGCACGACGTGCACACCGCCCAGAGCCGACCCCGTCGAGGGTCGAATGCGACACGGCGCCCGACGGGAAATGGCTCGAGGGCCTCGTTCGTGCCGAAGTCGGCGTTGCAGAACAGGCAGGTGCTGTACATGGACGGATTCAGTGCTCCGGTCGTTCGGTGCTGCCTCGTGGCAGGGAAGGTCTGTGCCGCCGCCGCTGAACTGGCAAACGCTGTATCGGCAGCGCCTTGACGAGCATCACGCGGTGGAGACCCGCTCCGCGATTTCCGCTTTCGGCAAGGCGGTGTCCGATCCCGAACAGCCCCGACGACGATGTCAGGCAGGCTGCGATTCGACGAAGACCTTGAAGGCGTGAACCAGCTTCTTCGTCTGCTTCCGGATCGCGCCGCGCATGAACAGCGTAATGACCTTCATGACACCGGACGGGGTGTAGTTCGTGTCGACGATCCAGCGCGTGGATGCGCCATGGTCGAGGAAGCGATTCCTGATGGTCGTGACGCCCAGCTTCGTCTCGTAACTGCCGGAGAACTCATCGGGCAGCTTCCGCTCAGTGACCGTTTCGATCATCTCGAACTCGCCCTTTCCGGTGCGGTAGACGAGCCGCGACCTCGCCCCTGGCCGTCCTGGCTTTCCGGCAAGGTGCTCGAACCGGATCAGGTCCGCCTGCCACTTGACGAGGTTCGCCGGATCGTCGAACAGCTCGATGACCCGGGCGCGGGGAGCGGCAATTTCGACATCGCAGGAGTGTCTCACCGGGTCTCCGAGTCTGACTGGATGGCTTTCATTGCGTGTCGCCGCGCACCGCCGCTCGAAGGCCGGGAACGTATGCCCGACTCGACTTCGCCAACAGGGTCAAAGATCGGAGATCGATGACGTCGGCGGCGGGGCGGGCAACCGCACACGCCAGGCGCTGACCGCCGAAGCGCTCACGGCTGACCGCTGAACTGCGCACTCACCGACCCGTCGCGCGCGACCGGCGAAACCCGGATGGGCGCTGCGGTTCCGTGCGCTGTTTCATGGCTGCTGTGGGTGTGGTCATAAGCCCCTATCCACATCGGTTGGGTCCCTACGGCCTGCAGCGGTCAGCGGTCAGCGCTTTGGCAGTGAGCGCCTGGCGTGTGCGGTTCCGTGACAAACCAGTAGCCGACGCCGCGAGAGGACGAACAGCTCAACGTTCGTGAAGCGCGACACCCGCGTCACCGCACCGAACACCCACCTTGCCCCGCCGCGAAAAGCTTCCTATGTTGAAATCAGCAGCACCTCTCCCCACATCGGGTCCTACCATCCGGTCATGATAGACATCCACCTGCTCACCTCACGGGTCCGCCGCCAGGCGCCGAACGCGTTCATGCGCGTGGGCGTCGTGCGTCCTGGAGCCTCGTATCTGCTCGATACGATCGTCGCCGGAGGACGAGCACCCTAGAAGACCAGGATTCGATGTCGTGATCCGGCCTTTCGGGTGCAGCCAACCCGAAAGGCCTTTTTGCTTTGCCATCTCAACGGATCGCGACAATGAATCAGGACCAGGAAATCATCAGCAGGTATATCGGACAGCCGGCGACCCTTCCGTCCGAGCTCCGGGCGCGCATCGAGCGCGAATGGGGAAACGAGACGGTGCAGCTCTACGCGCTCGCCGATCTCGACCGTGGGCTTCACCTCGGCGAGTCATGGCTTGCGCTCGGACCGCGCCACATCGCGCTCGCGACCTGGGTTGCCGACGGCGTGTGGGATGTCCAGTCGGTGGCACGCAGCCGCATTCGCAAGGTGGACGAAGCGCCGGGCCTCAGCGCGAACAGGCTCACCCTGCTCGGCGGAGCCGCATCGGAGCCGCTCGTGGTGGTGCGCTACACCCAGCGGCAGCGCGGCGCGTTCGAGAATATCCGGTTCGTGCTTGATGAGGCGCTCCAGGGACGCACGGTCACGTCGGACAATGCGGACCGCATCTATGCCGATGCGGTCGCGCGTCCAGTGCGCGACGCGCAGGCGCTGGTCGCGGGCAAGGAGTCGGCGGTCATCCTCCGATTGCTGGGCTATCTCGCGCGCTATCGCGGACAGCTCGTCCTCGGTCTCTCGGCGGCGGCCGTCGTGACCCTGGCGAGCCTCATTCCACCGTACCTCGCCGGGTATCTCATCGACAGCGTGGTGCGCCGCGCGCAGGAAGGCGTGCTCGCCCCCGACGCGGCACGGGCGATGGCGTGGATGGCGGTCGCGGCGATGGGCGGGGTGTACGTCATTCGGCAGCTCGCGGCGCACGTGCGGCTTCGCCTGATGTCCACGCTTGGCGAGGCGGTCGCGCGCGACCTGCGCGCGGAGTTGTACGAGCACATCCAGCGCCTGAGCCTGTCCTTCTTCTCGCGGAAGAAGACGGGCAGCCTCATCACGCGGGTGACCGCCGATACGGATCGGCTGTGGGAGTTCGTGGCGTTCGGCGTCGTGGACGTGTCGCTCTCGCTCGTGATGCTGCTCGGACTCGGCGCAGTGCTGCTCACGCTCGACTGGCGGCTCGGCCTCGTGATGACGCTGCCGGTGCCCGCGTTCTGCTGGCTGATCTACCGCCACGGCGAGTCGCTCAACGAGCGGTTCATTCGTGCGTGGCGGAAGTGGTCGCGCGTCACCGACGTGCTGTCAGACACCATCCCGGGCATCAGGGTGGTGAAGGCATTCAACCAGGAGGAGCGGGAGATCGTCCGCTTCGGCCGGTACAACGATGACGTCGTGGACGAGAACAACGAGATCCACCGGATGTGGACCACCTTCTGGCCATCGCTGATGTTCGCCGTGCATGCGACGACGGTCATGGTGTGGCTGTTCGCGGTGCCGCGCCTGCTCGGGGATGGCGCGCCGCTCTCGGCGGGTGTGTTCGTGTCGTTCCTGCTGTACACGACCATGTTCGTCGCACCGATCGAGATCATCGGCCAGATGGCGCGAACCGTCAATCGGGCGACGTCGTCGGCGCACCGGGTATTCGAGGTGCTCGACAGCGAGCCGGAGGTGCGGGACATCGCGCAACCCGTTCGACTGACTCCCGTTCGGGGATGTGTGTCGTTCGAGAACGTGGTGTTCGGATACGATGGGGTCAGGCAGGTGCTGCGCGGCGTCAGCTTCGACGTGCAGCCCGGTGAGCTGATCGGGCT
>JANOCW010000166.1:0-5906 GCA_031412375.1 Gemmatimonadaceae bacterium
TCCTCTGGCTTGTAGCTGCGCAACCAGTCATCGAGCTGCTGCAAGTGCTCGGGGTTGCTCGCCAGCCCTGCCAGTGGAACCTGATGCGAGCGGAACGAATTCTCAGCCGGCAGGCCATCAACGAACCGTGGCCCAGTCCACCCTTTCGGCGAACGCAGGACGATCATCGGCCACCGTGGACGTTGCGACAATCCGTGTTCGCGTGCCTCGCGTTGAATCGCCTGAATCTCGGCCAGTGCGACATCGAGCGCTCCGGCCATCAGGTGATGCATCGTTTCAGGATCGTCCCCCGCAACGAAGTGTGGTTTGTGGCCGTAGCCGGACAGCAGACTCTCGAGCTCTCCGTCAGCCAGCCGTGCCAGCACCGTGGGGTTGGCGATCTTGTAGCCGTTCAAGTGCAGGATGGGAAGAACGACCCCGTCGTGCACCGGGTTCAGGAACTTGTTGGAGTGCCAACTGGCCGCCAGCGGCGCGGTCTCCGCCTCACCATCGCCGATGACGCACGCCGCCAGCAAACCAGGATTGTCGAAGACCGCCCCGTATGCATGCATCAGCGAGTATCCCAGCTCGCCGCCCTCGTTGATCGAACCGGGAGTCTCAGGGGAGGCGTGGCTGGGAATGCCACCTGGAAACGAGAATTGCGTGAACAGCTTCTTCAGCCCTTCCGTATCCCGTGAGATCGTGGGATAGAACTCGCTGTAGGTGCCCTCCAGATAAGTGTTGGCAACCATACCGGGGCCCCCGTGCCCGGGGCCGCAAACATACATCACGTTCAGGTCATTCTTCCTGATGAGACGGTTGAGGTGGACATATATGAAGTTGAGGCCGGGCGTCGTCCCCCAATGCCCAAGCAATCTGCGCTTGACGTGCTCGATCCTCAGCGGCTCGCGCAGCAGCGGATTGTCATGGAGATAGATCGGTCCGACGGACAGATAGTTCGCCGCACGCCAGTAGGCGTCAATGCGTCCGATTTCTTCCGTGGTGAGGGTCGTCGTCGCCATCATTGCGCCTGGCGGCGATCCAACGTCATGCATTCACCACGTCGCTGACCGCCTGTGGCGTCCCACGGCGAGCCTCGCGCTGGCCGCCCACCACTTTCCAGGCGATCACCAGCGCGAGCGCGAGTAACACAGTTCCAGCGAACAGGTACGGTGCCTGGATGTGCCAGAGGAGGAGCGCGCCGCCCAATAGCGGCCCACCGGCTTGACCGAGGCTGTTAGCCGCATTCTGCACGCCAAGCGAAGCCCCCGCCCGTTGCTCTCCGCCGCGCCTTGAAACAAGCGCGGCGAGGTTCGGCGCGATGAACGCCATTCCCAGGGCAAGCATCGCGACAAAGGCGAACACCGAGAGCCTTGTCTGTGCCGTCGCGAGCAGGGCGACC
Organism: Gemmatimonadaceae bacterium; assembly: GCA_031412375.1. Taxonomy (GTDB): domain Bacteria; phylum Gemmatimonadota; class Gemmatimonadetes; order Gemmatimonadales; family Gemmatimonadaceae; genus JANPKQ01. The sequence continues at coordinate 1,382 of JANOCW010000166.1, forward strand.
CCCGCTCCCATCAGGGCGAAGCCAACACCGATCTGAATCATCTCGCTGACCCTCCCTGCCAGAAACCCGACCGCACCGGCTTGAAACACGGTCATCACCAGCCCGCACATGACGAAGACGTATCCCACATCGGCAGGTCCGAAATTGAACCGTGCCTGGGCAAACAGTGCGAACGTGCCCTCGAACATCGTCAACCCGAATTGTCCGGCAAGTGCGAGAGCGAGCAACGGAGACAAGCTGCGCATGAGTGGCCGCCACTGGGTCTTCGCGTCCGCGTTCACGGCGTGCTGTCCAGTCCCGGGTAGCGATTCCGGCAGCCAGCGCAACGCTGCCACCAGGGTCAGTAGCCCAAGCAGTGCCGCCGCGAAGAACGGAGTCGAGAAGCTGTCAACCTCGAGATGCCCGCCACTCCAGTTGAAATGCCAGTTTCGCCGCGCCAGCAACCCACCGAGTGCCGGTCCGACGACTACGCCAAGGCTCGCTGCCGTGCCAAGCCACGCCATTCCACGGCTGCGTTCTCCCGTCGTCGTCATGTCGACGACGTATGCCGCCGAGACCGGGAGCGTCGCTGACGACAGGATGCCGCCGACAATTCGGGCCATGTACAGCAGCCACAACGAGGTGGACAGGCCGAACATCACCTGCGCGACTACGTAGCCGCCGATGCCCATGAGAATCAGCGGTCTCCTGCCGAGGCGATCCGACCAGCGTCCCCACAGAGGCGCAAAGACGAGCTGCATCAGCGAATAAACGCCCGTCAGCAACGTTACGTGGAGCACCACTGAACGCCGCGACGCCCCCGCGTCGAGCGCGAGCCGCTCGACATAGAACGGCAGCACGGGCAGCGTGATGCCGAACCCGATCATCACGACGAAAAGGCACGCGAGCAGCACGGACAGCTGCTTCTGCATTCCGGCACGCTGCATGGTAGGCATTACTTCGAATGTGGCGCGGAATGCTGAACGCCCGCTGAATCCCGACTGAAGGCGGGGCCCCGGAGCCCCGTGAGGTGCCTCTCTTCCCCCGTGCGCCGGGATGGGATCGATTCCTCAGTCCCCGTTCAGCGTACCTTCAGGGTCTTCTCAGCGCGCTGTTGAACGTTCCCTCCTTGGGAATCAGATCTCCGCCGCAGTCAGGACCGCTGCCACCCGTAACCCCCGCTCTCGATGTGCTTCTCCGCCACTGCCAGTTTCGTCGCCGGAACGTCACTATCCGTGATCGGGGTTGCCACCCTGAGGGAGGCACGGGGAAAAGCCGAGGTTCCTTTCGCAATGATCCCGCTGCTGTTCGGGATCCAGCAACTCATCGAAGGAGTACTCTGGCTCACGTTCGTGCATGATGCCCCACTGCTAAAACAGGCGATGACCTACGCTTACTCGGGATTCTCGCACGCACTGTGGCCGATCTATGTCCCCTTCGCGATCGGAGTCCTCGAGACGGCACGCTGGAGAAAAAGAACCCTCGTCCTGTTTCAGGCTGCCGGGCTCGTGGTCGGACTCTACTTGCTCTACTTCATCGTGACACGTCCTGTTGTCGCGGTCATCAGCAAGCACATCGTCTACGTCTCGCCGCACTTCTATCTGGCCCCGGTGATGGTGTTGTATCTCGCGGCGACGTGTGTGAGTGCTTTCTTCTCGAGTCACCGGTTCGTCAATCTCTTCGGGGCATTATCACTGATCTCCTTCATTGGAGCGTACGCCATCTACGCCCATGCCCTGGTGTCCGTGTGGTGCTTCTTCGCGGCGCTGCTCAGCATTCTCCTGTACGTTCATCTTCGGTTCAGAGGCTTGGGCGGCTTTCCGGCCCACGCGGCGGGACTGGACAGCAACAACCGTGAGGGCCGCGTACCGGCGAGGGCGAATTAGCAAGGCTTCCCACGATTCCACTGAGCGGGCGTCGCCGCACCACGCAGTCAGTCGTGACGTTCGAGTGCGTAGGCTACGACACCGGCACACCAGAGAACGGCGGGGGCAAGGAGCAGCCATTTGAAGTTCGAATCGATCGCGAAATTCGTCCAACTCATCGTCACAACCGTCGCGAGCCCGACCAGAAGAAGAACCACTCCGGTGCCTCTCCGTCGCGCCGGGATCACCGTTGCCGCGAGAAATGTCGTCAACACGCCGGACGCGGCCATGAAGCCTCCCAGTACGGTGAAGACATGGCCCAGCCAGCGATCCAATCCGGGAACGGCAGAGTCGATCTGCGCGGCGCTGCTGCCGATGTAGCCTGCATCCTCCGGGAGGAGCGCCGGTCGCAGCAGCACGAAATACAACCCAAGCCCGATCAGCCAAATTCCGCATGCGAAGAAGATCGGGGCGGAAGCCTGGCGGCGAGATATCCGGGTCATCGAACGGGAAGTGTCCATCTTCTCCGTGGCAGTGCGGGCCGGCCCGTCGGCCGCGTGATCGGACGGAACCACGGCAGCTAGCGTCCAGAGTTGGTTACGGGAGACACTGGATCAGGTCTCATACGAATCGCTGCCTGACTCCGAGAGTGCGATTCGTGAGTTCGATGGAAGCCAACCCACTTCGCACGCGTCCCGCGAGCGCGCGAATCGCGTCGACATTTTCAGGGACCACGATGGCCTGATTGTCCACTTGATAGGCGTAGTACGCCTCCCGCCCTTCGACCGTCAGGATGTCCTCCCAGAGCGCAACTTCCCACATGGCGCCCCGCGGACGGTCCAGCTCCAGCATGAGGTCCGCGGTGACGTTGAGCGCCGTGATACCATCGCTCGCGCGGATGAAGGCGATGCGGGTGTTGCGACTGAAGGCTGCCAATACCTCATCGCGCGACGCCTCGCGTGTGAGCTCGACTGTCCAGTAGTGAAGGTGACCGACATTCTCCGGGGCCATCACCGCCATCGTCACGACATCCAGCTCGGGGGCAACCGTCCTCGCGTCCGGCCCCTGATGACTCGGAATCGTTCTCTCCGGCACCAGCGTATTCACGATGCCGTTCAGGTGACTTTCCCAGGGATCGGTGGCACGCCGGATGAGCACGCCGCGCGCCTTGTGCAGCAAGCCCGCATCGCGCAACGCCGTGAGCGTGCGCACGGTCGCGGTCGTGTTGCATGAGACGACGCGCGTCGAGTTGCGCCCGACGGCGGATTCGTAGTTGACCGAGGCGACGAAGCTGTGACCGGTCAACTCGTGCTTCGCCCCGCCTTGGACGATGAACTTCACGTTCGCGGCCTCGTAACGCGGCTTGTTCTTCGCGTCGATGCCCTTGGGCGTGCAATCCACCACCACATCCACACCCTCGAGCAGATCGTCCAGGGTGCCGCGAACGTCAATGCCCGCTTCCTTCATCTCGGCCTGCCTCTCGGCGACGGCACTGTAGACGGCGAATCCGCGCGCCTGCGCCCTGCGCAGGCGATAGTCGCCCACGATATCGGCGATTCCCGCCAGTTCCATGTCGTCCTGGAGCGCGACCGCATCGGCCACGCGTCGCCCGATCACGCCGTAGCCGTTGACCGCTACCCGGATCCTGCTCATCAGGTGCGGGCAGGATTTGTCAGAATGACCTTCAGCGCGCGTTCCTTCGCGGCGTTGCCGAACGTGTCATAGGCTTTCATGATGTCGGCAAGCGCAAACCGGTGCGTGACGAGCTTCGCCGGCTGCAGCTTTCCCGATTGCACGAGCGTGAGCAGCATGGGTATCGCCGCCGTGTCCACGAGTCTCGTCGTGATCGCGATATTGCGATGCCACAGATGCTCGAGGTGCAGCTCCACGGGCTTTCCGTGAACACCCACGTTCGCGAGGCGGCCGCCCGGCGCGAGAATGGACTGACAGATGTCGAACGTCGCGGGAATGCCGACCGCCTCGATCGCGACATCGACACCGGCGCCGTTCGTGAGCGCCATGATCCGGTCGACCGCCTTTCCATCCGAGCTGTCGATCAGCGCAGTCGCGCCGAATTCCCTGGCAACCCGAAGCCGATTGGCGTCGACGTCGATCATTATGATCGCAGCGGGGGCATAGAACTGCGCGGTGAGCAGCGCGGCGAGTCCAATCGGCCCCGCGCCTACGATGGCTACCGTGTCACCCGGCTGAACCTTGCCATTCATCACCCCACACTCGAAACCCGTCGGCAGAATGTCGCTGAGCATGACGAGCGCTTCTTCGTCCGCGTCTGGAGGCAGGTGGTACAAGCTCGTGTCAGCATGCGGAGTGCGCACGTACTCCGCCTGGGTGCCATCGATCGTGTTACCGAGAATCCATCCTCCCCTTCGGCAGTGCGAATACATGCCCCTTCGACACAGATCACATATCCCGCACGCGCTGACACACGAGATGAGCACACGGTCGCCTTTACGGAACGTCGACACGGCCCGGCCCACAGCCTCAATGACGCCGATCCCTTCGTGCCCAAGAATTCGGCCGGCCGTCACCGTCGGGACGTCGCCCTTCAAGATGTGAAGGTCCGTGCCACAGATCGTCGACGTCGTGATCCGGACGACGGCATCCCCGGGGTCTCGAACGACCGGCTTGGGCTTCGGCAACCACGCGCGCTGGCCGGGCCC
>JANOCW010000167.1:0-1912 GCA_031412375.1 Gemmatimonadaceae bacterium
GTCAGAGTTCTCGTCCGCAGTTCCCGCCCTCCCCGACGGCCGCACGCCAGTTCCGGCCGCCGAGATGCCAACCCTTGCCGTTGCCGCTCTTCGTGCAACTTCATGAACCCTTCATGCCCTTCATGTTCCAGCTTTTTCCGGTGCAGGAATGCCGAGAATGCTAGACCACGTCTCTCTCGATGTCCTCGAGCGGGATGAGCCCAGCGAACGGGCGGTACAGCACCTCCAGCATCGACGCCGGGATGACATCACCGACGATGAGCCCGAGCGCGGCACCCAGTGCACACTCGGCCATGTCATCGACCGTCACTCCGACAGTGCCATCCGCGATCCCGGACTTGTCCGCGTGGCCCGTCATGAGCTGCACGATCGGGCCGACGATCGCATCCCGGGCGTCGGTGCGGCCGCTGGTTTCGAGCGCGTGACCCAGTGTGCGGTCCGCGGCAGCCAGATCGGTCGTTCCCTGGAGTGACAGGTAGGTTCTCGCGGCCGTGATGCAATCGGAGGCCGGCTTGCCGGCGAGGCGCTGAAGGAAACGACGGACCGCGGCCGTGTTCGGGCCGTATGGAAGGGAGGTGCGCGGGGCGGTCATTGGAGGGGCGGTCGAACGGGTTCCGTCGATCTCGCGGGCGCGTGGACCATCCGGGGATTGTGGTATCGACTCTGCACTGACGATGCGGATGCGCGACCATTTTGTGCGATGTCCAATGTAACTGCCACCGACCTGCCGGAGATCCAATGCCAGACACGACGGTCCAAAAGATCGATTCGACTCACTCGCCGCGAAGCGAGATGGGCGCCAAGTACCTCGCCTCGGGGAAGTCACTTGCCATGCGCCTCTGGGAGAAGGAGCCGCCTGCCGACAAGAAGAAGGAGAGCCGGCGCGAGTACGAGACGGTCGGCTTCGTGATTGCCGGCCGCGCCGAGCTGCACGTCGAGGGGCAGATGGTGCTGCTCGAGGCAGGCGACTCGTGGCTCGTACCCGAGGGCGCGTCGCACACCTACCGGATCCTCGAGACGTTCACGGCGGTCGAGGCCACGTCGCCCCCATTCCAGGTGCACGGACGCGAGGAGAAGTCGGCGCCGGCCGGAAAGGGAAAGAAGTAGACGGCCACGCCCGAAGACCCGCGGAGCGCCAGGCGCGCGGATCGCGAGGGCCGAGCCGATGGCTCACGCCTTGCCCCGGTTCCATGATCCACACCAGTCGTAGAGGTCAATGCATGGCAAGTCGTCGCAGGCAGCAAGGGGGCAAGACCGATCACGCAGAGGGTATGCACGGCGATCTGACTCACGAAGCCATCCTGAAACAGTTGAAGCACAAGGTCACGACTGATTCAGCCGACACTCCGGGCGTGGACGAAACCGAGGGGGGCGAGAAGCCCGGAAAGGAGGCCGGGAAAGGGGCGCTGAAACCGCACCCTCCAGCTCCCAACGGGAAGCACCGGCTCTTCGAGGGCCGGCAACAGCACGACGAGGCGGACAAGAACAGTGAACGGAACCGCCTTGCTCGTGAGGTCAAGGGTACGGCCCCTGGCGAGAAGTAGCGCTCCATGCACAAGCCGGCCATCGACCACCTGCGCCGCACCGATCCGGCGCTCAAGTTGGTCATCGACGAAGTCGGACCATGCGAGCTGACGCCACGCGCAGGCGGCACCCACTTCGATGCGCTCGTCCGCGCGATCGTCTATCAGCAGCTCTCCGGCAAGGCAGCGGGGACGATCCACGGTCGATTCGAGGGCCTGTACGGCGACCGCGCACCGAATCCGGATGAAGTGCTGGCGACGAGCGATGAGCGACTGCGATCCGTCGGGCTCTCGCGACAGAAGATTGCATCGATCAAGGATCTGGCGGGCAAGGTCTCTTCGGGTGAAGTGGCGATCGATGCGCTCGACACGATGCCCGACGATGAAGT
>JANOCW010000168.1:0-12576 GCA_031412375.1 Gemmatimonadaceae bacterium
GGTGCGCGGATTCCGCTTCAACGAGCTCGGGCCTGTGGCCTACGTCGTCGAGAACTTCGTGACGGTCGCGGGCGAGAACGGCGAGACGTATTACAGGACCGACGCGGATACCGCGCGTGACAATTGGCGGGCAGTGCCGACTGGAGGAAACACCCTGGTCGTCGCGAACCTCGAAGCGCGGCTACCCAGCCCGTTCCTGTCCGATCTCGTTCGCTATGCACTGTTCGTCGACGCGGGGCGCGTCTGGAATCGCGATCGCGCCAGCAGCGTCGCGGGAGGGTTCCGGGGGCTTCGGGTGACCCCAGGCGCCGGCATCCGCGTCGCGTCGCCCGTCGGGCCAATTCGGGTGGATGTGGGGTACAATCCATATTCCCGATCGCCTGGAGTCGCGTACAATGCCTTTCGTGGATCGGACCCGGGCGGCATCGCGCCGCTCTACTGCGTGAGCCCGGGGAACACGCGCCCCATCGTTTCGGGAACGCCACCGACGCAACTCGACGTCGTCAACGGCGTGAGCCGACCGTGCCCGGCATCGTTCACCCCACTCGAGCCCACGAGCTGGCTGCGCCGCCTGACGTTCAACTTCTCCATCGGACCGGCGTTCTGACGCAATGACTCGCCGCCGCCTCGTCGCCCTGGTCAGCGCCGTCTCGCTGGTCGCGCTCGGCGTCATCGCCGTGCTCATCCTCGCATCCATCACGCGTACGAGTTACGGGCGCGACAAGGTGCGTGACTTCCTCGAGTCGCGCATCGCGTCGCGCGTCCAGGGTTCTGTGTACATCGGGCGCATCACTGGCGGCCTCCTGACCGGCGTCATCGTCGATTCGCTGGAGATTCGCGACAAGGAGGACTCGCTCTTCATCGCCACGGGCCCGATCACCGTGCAGTACGACCTCCGCGATTTCTTCGATCGTCGAATTCTGCTCGAGCGGCTCGAGGTGGAGCGTCCGATCGTTCGCTTCGCGCAGCACGAGAACGGCGACTGGAACTACCGGCGGATCTTCCCCAAGGGGCCGCGACGCCTCCCCAACCTGCAAACCGGACTCGGCGACTTCATCGTCATCGACTCGGCCGCGGTCCACGGGGGCACGCTGATCGTGACCCTTCCCTGGCATCCTGCGGACTCCCTGCGCGGCGCCCGCCGGGACAGCGCGATCGCGATGAACATGGCGCGGCCGGACGCCGAGATTCGGCGGACGGGCGAGGGGCTGGCGCGGACCCGTCGGTGGACGGAGCTCGATCTCGCGTCGAGCTACGTGCGATGGGCGCATCCCGACAGCGTCGGGCGGCACATCGACATCCGCGCCCTCAGTGCGAAGGAATCGGACCCGCCGATCCGGGTGACGGCGGCCGAGGGATACGTGCGCCTCCTTGGCGACTCTGCATGGCTCGACATCGATCGGTTCACGCTTCCTGGCTCCCGCGGCTCGGCCACGGGGAAGGTCGTGTGGGGCAGCTCGCTACCGACGCGGTACGCGGTGAAGGTGGACGGCGATTCCGTGTCCATGAGCGATGTCGCGTGGGTCTACCCGACGTTGCCGGTCACGGGCGGCGGGGTGCTCGATCTCGAGATCCGCAGTCGCCGGGATCCGAGCATCATCGACTACGTCATCACCGGCATGGACGTGCGCACGACGCAGTCTCGATTGAAGGGTGCGATGACCTTCGGCGTGGGAGGGCCCGTTCTCCAGGTCACGAATGTCGATGTCGAAGCCCTGCCCGTCGACTTTGCGCTGCTCACGCGCTTCAACGGCGAGCCGCTGCCCGTCGATTGGCAGGGCACGATTCGCGGGAGGGTTCGCGGCCGTGGCGGACCGGTGACGCGCTTCATCGTCGACGATGCCGACGTGATATTCTCCGACGCGCATGTGCCCGGCGCGATCACGCGGGCATCGGCGCGAGGCGAGCTCGACATCCTGTATCCTGCGCTGACGGCGTTTCACGGATTCCAGGTCGATGTCGCGCAGCTGGACCTGCGAACCATACGGTTCCTCTATCCGAACTTTCCGCCGCTCGGCGGGCTCGCCGCCGGGAAGGCGACGCTCGACTCATCGTGGCTCGACGTCCGCTTCCGTGACGCGGACGTCACTCATACCGACGGTCCCGCTGCGCCCAACCACTTCACCGGCAGCGGTCGCATCACGTACGGCGAGCCGTTCATGCTGTACGACGTCGACCTCACCGCCGCGCCGGTGTCGTTCACGACGCTTGCCCGCTCCTATCCCGCGCTTCCGCTGCGCGGCGTTTATCAGGGCCCGATCCGCGCTGCAGGAACGTCGGAAAACCTCGATGTCTCAACCGTGCTGTCGGGCGCCGCAGGCCGAATGGCGTTCGACGGGCGCGTCGACATTTACCCACCAGGGCTCGCCGCGCGCGGACGGGCGAACATCGCCGAGCTGAACATCGCTCGCCTCCTCGAACGGGATGATCTCCCGGTCACGCGCCTGTCAGCCCAGTTCGAGGGAGACCTCGTCGGTGATTCACTCGCCAATCTGGTCGGGCCCCTGGCGTTCGACATCGACCGCTCGCGGATTGGCGACGTCAATCTCCGCCCCTCGCGCGTTCGCGTGGCGTTCGAGAATGGGCACGTGCGAGCCGACACGATCTCCATCGCGGCGAATCTCTTTACTCTCGCGGCATCCGGTCGCCTTGGAACGGCGCAGGGCAAGAGCGACTCGCTCAGCTATCATGTGGTCGTCGATTCCCTGGGCGCGTTGCGGACCTACCTGATCCCCCTGGACAGCACCGAGGCGGAGGAGCGGCTGGATGCGCCCGGTGACTCGCTCGGCGGCCGCCTCGAAATCCGGGGGTTGCTTGCTGGTGGTGTGAGCCGACTCGACCTCACCGGGCAGCTGCGGGGGTCCGAGCTCGTGATCGGACGCCAGCGCGCGGCGTCGCTCACCGGAGCCATCGAGGCGCGCGACCTCCTCGGGACACAGTCCGGGCGGGCGGACGTCCGACTCGACAGCGCGGTCGCCGGGGGGATCCGCTTCTCATCGCTGCGAGGCGCGCTGACGATGGCCGATCCAGGTAACGGCCGGCTCGGTCTCGCGGCCGAGGGTGACGCTGTGCGCGCGACGTTCACCGCCGATGTACGGAGGAACCCTGCGGAGACCGCGCTTCTCATCGACACGCTGTCGTTCGGCGCTGTCGAGGCAGGGCAGTGGCGGCTCGCGGGTGCGACCCGTCTGACCGTGGCGGGGCCGGATATCGCAATGGATCCGACGACGCTCGTCAGCGATCGAGGGGGTCGCATCACGCTCGGCGGAACGCTTCCCGAGACGGGTGTGGTCTCGATCCGCGTCGATGTCGACAGCGTCGACCTCCGCGACATCCGCGCGCTCACGCAACGCGAAACCCTGGTCGATGGCCGCGTGGGGCTGGGACTCTCGATCGGGGGAACGCGCGCGGTGCCGACGATGAAGGCGACCGTGGAGCTCGCATCCGGGCGCATCGCCGACGTGCGCGCGGAACGAGTGACCGGACAGGCGTCCTACGAGAACCGACGGCTCGAAGCGGACTTCGGGCTGTATCGCGAAGGCGTGCGGGCTGTCGAGGCCACCATCTCGCTCCCGGTGGATCTCGCGCTCCTCCCCGTCGCCCAGCGACTTCGCGCCGAGCCGCTCCGCGGGCTGATTCGGGCGGATAGCGTGGACCTGAAGATCGTCGAGGCGTTCACGTCTCGGATCACCGCGGCACGCGGTGCGATGGGCGCCGAGGTGACCCTCGGCGGCACGGCGCGCGCGCCCACGTTCACAGGCAACCTGGCAGTGTACGAGGGACAGGTCACGATCCCCGCCGCGGGCATCACACTGCAGCGGGTGAACGCCGACATCGTCCTCTCGGGTGACAGCCTCCGCGTTCGCCGTCTCTCCGCGATGAGCGGCGCGCAGCGCGGAGACACGGCCTTCATCCGTGGCTCGATCGGACTGGCCGACCTCCGGAACCCGGTGTTTTCGCTGACGTTCGGGGCGAGGAACTTCCACGCGGTGCAACTGAACCGCGTCGCCGACCTGTGGATCAACTCGTCCTTGCAACTCAGCGGATCGATGTCGTCCGCCGTGCTCACCGGCACGGTCACCGCCACCCAGGGCGCCCTCTTCATCCCGGAGCTGGTTGAGAAGCAGCTCGTGAGCATTCGCGACCTCGACACGAGCATGGTCTCGCGACGGAGGCGCGTCGGCGATTCTGCCACGTTCCTCGAGAACCTGCAGGTGCGGGATCTTCAGCTCCTCGTCGGCAACGACGTGTGGCTCCGCTCCTCCGAAGCGCACATTCAGCTGGGCGGCGGCGTCAGTGTGCGCACGATCAGGGCGCGAGCCGACCGTGGCGTCGCGTTCGAGGATGCCACGCTTCCCGATTCCGTTTCGCGGCTCGCGCTCGAAGGCACGCTGAGCGCAGACCGGGGGACGTACCGACTCAACCTGGGTGTCGTACAGCGAACCTTCCAGGTCGAAGCGGGGACTGTCGTGTTCTTCGGGGATGCGGAGCTCAACCCGACACTCAACATCTCCGCCATCCACACCGTGCGGACTCCACAGGTCGAGGATGCCGGGCGGGATATCCGAGTGCGCGTTCGCATCTTCGGTACCCTCGAGCAGCCTCAGATCGAGCTGACCAGTGCCGATGCCACAGTCCCGATGTCGACGTCCGACCTCCTGAGCTATCTCGTGACCGGATCTCCGAGCTTCGAGCTCGGCGGCGAGGGCAATGAGAATCTTCGCACCGCCGCGGCCATTCTGCTCCCCACGCTCGGCAGCTACCTTGGCGATCGCTTCGCCGGGGGCCGGCTGGACCTCTTCCAGATCGAAGCGGCGAGTGCCAGCGAGTTCGACTTCAACAGCACGAGTGCAAAGGACCTCCTGCTCGGTACGCGCCTTGGCGTCGGCAAGCAACTCGGCAAGCGCACCTTCGTGAGCGCGAACACGAATCTGTGCCAGCTCGATGACCTGCTGACCAACAACCTCAACACCGATCGCCTCTGGAAGTCGATCGGCGTCACGCTGGAGCACCGCCTGAACAACGGGTTCTCTGCGGCACTCAGCGTCGAGCCGGGATCCACCGCGCTCGTGTGCAATACCTCCGGACAGGGCGGGTTTCTCTCGACGCCTCGCCAGCTCGGCGCGGACCTGTTCAAGGTGTGGCGGTTCTAGCCGCCCGCGCGCCGGGCATCCGGCGTGCACTGCTCATCGTCAATCCCGCATCTCGTCGAGGTGCGCGCCTGCAGGGCGAGGCGCTCGATGCGATCAGGGCCGCCGGCATCGTGTGTGATGCGATGGTCACCGAGACGACGGGTCATGGAGCGGCGCTGGCCCGCCTCCATGCGCCGGACTACGACGCCGTGTTCACCCTGGGCGGGGATGGGACGGCGGTGGAAGTGATCGGGGCGCTCGCCGGCAGCGGCAAACCCGTCGGCGTGCTTCCAGGGGGGACGGGCAATCTCATTGCGCGGACGCTCGGCATCCCGGTGAAGGTGCCCGACGCCGTCAGCGTGCTGGTGCGGGGCGACCGGGCAACCATCGACCTGGGGAAGATTACCGGCGGCCGGTTGTTCGCCTTCTCGGCCGGGGTCGGGATCGACGCGCGGATGATCGAAGGTGCGCCCGCCGCGCTCAAGCGCCGACTCGGCGTCATGGCCTATGTGATCAGCGCGAGTCGGGCGGTGCTTCGTCGCGAGGATTTCCTCGTTCGCGCAACCGTGGATGGCATCGTGCACGAGCGGCGAGCGTCGGCGGTCATGGTCGTCAACTTCGGCGCGGTGCTCAACGACCTCATTCGTCTTGGCCCGGACATCCGTTCCGACGACGGTGTGCTCGACCTGTGCGTCTTCTCACCACGGACCTTTCGCGACTCGGTGCGCGTGATCTGGAGGTTGCTGCGCAAGGACTTCAGCAGCGACGAGTGCGTACTGTATGTGCCCGGGCGCACGTTTCGCCTGGAGACGGTTCCGCCGAGGGCCGTACAGTCCGATGGCGAGATTTTCGGCGTCACGCCCGTCGAGATCACCGTCGCGCCGCTGGCTGCGCTCATGTTGATTCCGCGGCGCGATTGACCCTGTCCTCACGTGCCAGTAAGCTTGGCTCTCGCGGCATGAGCGCCAGCGCGCCGCCGCACCTTTTTCCAATGCCGATGCCCCACTTCCGACGCACGCGCGACGCCGCGTGCCGCTTCGCCACCGCCGGCTGACCGTGGCCAGCGTCCTGCTCATCGACGATGAGGCGCCGATCACCGCTTCGCTCGGGACCTTCTTCGAGCGCGCCGGTCATTCCGTGCACCGCGCGCACACCGGCGCCGAGGGGATCGCGCTCTTTCGTCGCGTGCGAGCGGACCTCGTCCTGCTCGACATGCGCCTTGGCGACATGACCGGCTTCGATGTGCTCGAGAAGATTCGCGAGTTCGACCCGGTGGTCATCATCATGACCGGCCATGGTGACGTCGAGCAGGCGGTGAAGGCAATGCAGCTCGGTGCGGAGAACTTCCTCACCAAGCCCATTGAGCTCGACCATCTCGCCGTGGTGGCCGAGCGCGGGTTGGAGAAGGCGCGCCTGCGGCAGATGAGCCGGTACATGAGCGAGCGCCGGACCTCGGGCACGGGGCCGGTGCTGCTTGGCTCGTCGCCCATGATGCGCGAGATCAACGACCAGATCATGCTGCTCGCTGCCAGCAACAAGACCACGGTGCTCCTGCTCGGCGAGAACGGAGCGGGGAAGGGTCGGGTCGCCGAGATGATCCATTCGATGAGTCCACGCGCCAATCATCCGTTTGTGCAGGTGAATTGCGCGGCGCTCACGGCCACGTCGCTCGACGCGGAACTGTTCGGCGAGGAACGGGAGTCCGGGGGCCCTACCCGGCCCGGGTTGTTCGACGTGGCGTCCGGCGGGACGATCTTCCTCGACGAGATCGGCGACCTCGCGCCGGCCCTGCAGCCGAAGCTCCTGAACGTCCTCGCCGGCAAGGGATTCCGGCGTGCCGGCGGTACCCAGGAAGTCACCGTGGATGTGCGCGTGCTCGCGGCAACGCACAAGGATCTCGTTGGCGAGGTGACGGCCGGCAATTTCCGTGAGGATCTGTATTATCGCCTGAGCGTCATGCCCGTCGCCCTGCCACCGCTTCGCGCGCGCGTCCGCGAGGATCTCGTCGAGCTGATCGGGAATGTCGTCGAGGAGCTTCGCACGCAGCTCCCGGAGGCCCCGGACGCGCTCGGCGATGGAGCGCTCGAGCACCTCCTGCGCTATCCGTGGCCGGGAAACGTGCGCGAGCTGCGAAACGTCCTGGAGCGGGCGATGATCATCGCTCGCGGCGCTCCGCGGATCGAGCCATCACACCTCCCGTCCGAGGTCCGGAGCGCGAGCGGGGCGGAGGTCGAGCACCATGTGCCCCGGTCGCTCGAGGATGTGGAGCGCACGCACATCGACCGCACGCTGCGCGCGCACAATGGCAATCGTACGCACGCCGCACAGGAGCTCGGCATTTCCCGCGCGACGCTGATCAAGAAGATCAAGACGTTCCAGCTCGAGCGTGACGAGCGTCCCCAACAGAGAGCGAGGTCCTGATGGCCGAGCTTCACGAACGCGATGCGATGATCTGCCGTGCGTGCGAGAAGGAGGAGCGGGCCTCGGAGGGATACCCGTGCGCCGACTGCGGCACGTTCATCTGCATGATCTGCAACATGCGCGGCGTGACGCTCTGCAAGACCTGCGCAGCCAGGGCGGGCGTGAGCCAACCAGCCGGCGCGGACAAGAAGCCGCCCGCGTGACACGCGGCGCGGCGCCGGACTTCGAGGCGCTGGGAGTGGTCGTCGGGCATGCGACCGATGTCGAGGGTGCTACCGGCGTCACCGTGATTCGCGGCGCGAGCGAGGCTCTGCGTGGCTCCGTCTCGATTCTTGGCCGCGCCACCGGAACGCGCGATCTCGATGTCCTCTCCCCTGGGCACCTCGTGGACCGAATCGATGCGCTGATGCTGACCGGGGGGTCGGCCTACGGCCTGGATGCCGCGGCAGGCGTGATGCGCTGGATGGAGGAGCGCGGCCGCGGCTTCCCGGTGGGCGCGGGGGTCGTCCCGATCGTTCCCGGGGCCGTCATCTTCGACCTCGCGCCGCTCGGCAGGTTCGATGCGCGCCCGACCGCGGACATGGCGTACGACGCCTGTGACCGCGCGACCAGTCGCGTGGGAGAGGGCAGCGTCGGGGCGGGGACTGGTGCAACGGTCGGCAAGAGCGGTAAGACCGGCACGGCAATGAAGGGCGGCGTGGGCGCCGCACTCGCCTCGGCTGGCGGCGTTACGGTAGGGGCGGTGGCCGTCGTCAATGCATTCGGGGACATCCGCGATGCCAGCGGACGGATCATCGCCGGTGCGCGCGGAGCCCGGGGCTTCCTCGATAGCGAGCGCGCCCTGCGGGAGGAATACCCCGCGGGACGTTTCGGAGAGGGTGCGATGCGAAACACAACGCTCGCGGTCGTGATCGCGAGCGTCGTCCTGTCGCGAATCGAGCTGCAACAACTCGCTCGTGCGTCCACGGCCGCCCTGTTCCGTCGTATCACTCCCGCCGGAACGAGCTTCGATGGCGACGTGGTGTTCGCGTTGTCTCCGCTGAACGGTCGTGGCGCTGGTGCACTGCAGGTGGAGACGCTCGCCGTCGCGGCGCTGGAAGACGCGATCGAGCGTGGCGTTCGCATGGCACATGGACGTGAAGGCGTTGCAGGTCTCGCTGACGAGATGAGTGCATGACGCGACACACCGATTCCCGACCCGACGCCGAACGCGTGCCGTCCGCAGCCACGCCTGTTCTCGCGCGTGTGGCTGCCGCGATCGCGCCGCTTCTCGGCGAGCCACGGGCCGCGGGGACCCAGATCTCGCAGTACCTGAACGGGGCACGGCTCGTGGTGCAGGAGTCGCGTGGAGACTGGGCGCGCGTTCGCGGGCGCGACCAGTACGAGGGATGGATGCACCGCGGCTACGTCGATGAGAGCGAGGACGTATCGGGTCACGAGGAGTGGGTCTCGCTCGGTTGCGTCGCGCGGTCCGTCGACGGGAGCACCCGCCGGCTTCCGCTCGGTGCGCTGCTCGACGCCGGCGAGAAGGCGGTGGCAGGGGAAACCGTCCGGCGCGTGGAGCTGTCGGTGCACTTTCCGACTGTCGGGGCCGCGATCGCCGCGAGCGCACTCCGCTTTTTCGAGGGGACGAGCTATCAGTGGGGCGGTGTCACGCCGTGGGGCGCGGACTGCTCGGGGCTGGTGCAGTCGATTTTCGGCCTGCACGGAGTCCTGTTACCGCGCGACGCGAGCGATCAGGCGCAATGCGGCGTGGACGTCGCGGCGATCCCCGATGCGCTGATGGCAGGTGACCTTCTGTTCTTCTCGGATCGCGACGATGGGCGTATCACCCATGTGGCAATTGCCATCGGCGACGGACGCATCGTTCATCTCGCTCTCGGCCGCGGCGGCTATGCGGTGGAGCGGCTCAGTGGAACAGGAGATGCTTACGTCGAAGCGTTGCGGACGCGGATTCGTGGTGCGCGGCGAGTGATTGGAGCTGAGAAGGGCTGAGCGCACCGCCCTCAACTGACGAGCGTATTTCTCGGCATGGGAGGCGCTCCGACACGCACCTGAAGAGGCACCTGTCCGCGGAACTCCTCGTCGAGCGCGATCTGGAGCGAGTACTCACCTGCGCCATCGATCGGCAGGTCGATCGATGCGATGAGCGGCAGGTCGAGCTCCGTGACGCCCGACGGTGGCAGTCCGATGTTGAGCTCTCCGGTCGTGGACCACAGCTCGTCGCCCGCCGGGTTCAGCCAGCGCAACGTCACTCGATGGTTCCCGACGTCGTCGCGGCTTCCCTTGAGTCGGACGACGAGATGCGCACGCGGGTGCACGGTCGGAATGCCCCCGACCTGAACGGCGTCGAATACGCCGAGGATGTTGAGTTTGCCTTCCTGGGAAAGGTTGGCCGCGTCGGCGAAGAGGGCAAAGGAAATCTGCATTGCGGAAATGTGGACGGGTGGGCGGCGCTGCGGCTAGGCCCCTCTGTCGGTGCTCCAATGCCGGTCCGCGAGAGCGCCATTAGCTTTCGGTAATGTCGTCCTCCGTCCAGTCCATCACGCCCCCGTCCGGCGTCGCACTCGTACGCCCGGGCGTATCGAGCACCGACCTGCTGCTCCTCCTCATGGCACTGATCTGGGGAGTGAATATCGCGGTCGTGAAATACGGAACGCTGCATCTGCCGCCGCTTGCCTACAACGGTGTCCGGGTCGCGATCGCCGCCGTGGCGCTGCTTGCGATCGCCGCCATGATGGGCGACCGCTGGCCCGCGCGCCGCGACGTGACTGCGCTACTGCTGCTCGGAGTGCTCGGGAATGGGCTCTATCAGCTGCTCTTCATTCAGGGAATCGCACACACGAGGGCTGGAAACGCCGCCCTGGTGCTCGCCGCGACGCCGGCCTTCGTCGCCCTGTTCGGCTGGCTCCGCGGGACCGAGCGCATTCGTGCGCGGGGAATGGCGGGCATTGCGATCTCCGTGGTTGGCATCGGCCTTGTGGTCGCCGGCACCGCATCCGCGTCCGCGGGCATGTCGACATTGTACGGCGATCTCCTCGTGCTCGCTGGATGCTTCTGCTGGGCTGCGTTCACCGTGCTGCTCAAGCCGTTCACGGGACGCATCAATGCCGTCCAGGTTGCGGGGATCACGATGGCCGGCGGCGTCGTTCCGTTGTTGGCGGTGTCGGCGCCGGCCATCGCCGCGACCGCGTGGACCACGGTCCCCCTGATGGCATGGGGCGCGATCGTGTTCAGCGGAATCGGCGCGCTCGTCATCGCCTATCTGTGTTGGTATCGTGGCGTGCGCGTGCTCGGGCCCACGCGGACGGCGATGTACGGAAACCTGCAACCGGTCGTCGCCCTGCTCTTCGCGTGGGTGATCCTGCATGAAGTGCCGACCGTCATGCAGGGCATGGGTGCGGCGAGCATCATCACCGGTCTGCTGATGACACGCGGATGACCGTTGACGCCGAACGCATGAAGCTCGTCCTGTTCGACATCGATGGGACGATTCTCCTGTCGGACGGCGCTGGTCGCCGCGCGATCCACAGGGCGCTGATCGAATTCTTCGGGTCCACCGGGCCGGCGGACTATCGCTTCGATGGAAAGACGGACCGGCAGATCGTGCGGGATCTCATGCGGATCGAGGGTCATGGTGATGCGCACATCGATGCGCGCATGGATCCGTTGCTCTCGCGCTACGTCGAGTGCCTCGATAGTGAGCTCGGTATGGAGGGATACAGCTCGCGCCTCCTCAATGGGGTCGAAGCCCTGCTCACCGCTCTCGAGGCGCGGGACGATGTCATCCTCGGCCTGCTCACCGGAAACGTCGAGCCGGGGGCGCGAGCGAAGCTGCGCGCGGTCGGGCTCGATCCCAACCGGTTCACCGTCGGCGCGTTCGGCTCGGACCATGAGCACCGTCCGGAGCTTCCGGCGATCGCCCAGCAGCGCGCGCGTGACGAGCTCGGTATCGATGTGCCGGGCGCAGACATCGTGGTGATCGGCGATACGCCTGCCGACATCGAGTGCGCGCGTGGTGTCGCTGCACGCGCCATCGGCGTCGCGACCGGCCGCTACGAGGTGGACGAGCTCCACGCGCATGGCGCCGCGGCCGTCTTCCAGGATCTGACCGATACCGAGGCGGTCGTTCGCGCGATCATCGATGCGTGAAGTCGAGGTCAAGAGCGTCGTCGACGATTTCGATGCGCGACGACGCACGGTGGCGGAGAACGGTGGCCGTCTCGTCTTCGAGGGACGTCTCGAGGACCGTCGGTACGATACGGCCGACGACGCGCTCACGGCGCGGGACGAGGTGTTGCGCCTTCGGACATATCGGCGCGACGGGCGCGGCGATACCGCACTCGAATGGAAGGGTCCCCGCGCGATCGAGAATGGGTATCGGGTTCGGGAGGAACAGTCGGTGAGCTCGGCCCCGCTGGACACGCTGGAGCTCATCCTCGATCGCCTGGGGTATCGCGTGACCAAGGCAATCGACCGACACATCGTGCAGTTCGAGCTCGCGGGCGCAAGCGTGCGCTTCGAGCGGTATCCCCGCATGGACGATCTCGTGGAAGTGGAGGGCGAACCGGCCGCGATCGAGCGCGCGGTCGCGTCGCTGGGGATGCCGCGCGATGGCTTCACGGCGGACAGCCTTGCGACGTTCGTCGAGCGATACGAACGTCGAACGGGGACGCGAGCGGCGTTGGCCGACGCGGACCTGCTCCTCGCGGCCGATGTGCGCCAGGGCGGGAGTGATGATGGCGCCCGAGGCTGACTCGGTCGGAGCGATGCATCCCGTCATGCTCACGGGCTCGATCGCCAGCGTCGACATCGGGGGGCCGGCGACGATCTCCGTGTTGGAGGACGGCGTCCAGCTGGATTGCGCCATTGGGGATGTCGCGATCTCCTCCGTCGCGCTCGAAGGGATCGCGTATCGCAATGCGCGGCTGACCATCTTCCTGCGTCATGGCGACGTCGTGCAGGCCGATGGGACACCGCGCCTCGCTGCGCTTGCGCGGGAGATCTCGGGGCAGGTGTGCAC
>JANOCW010000169.1:0-22022 GCA_031412375.1 Gemmatimonadaceae bacterium
CGTAGAGCAGCGCCGCAACGGCGTAGGCGGCGTAGAAGTACGAATAGTGGGGATATACGGAGACCATCACGCCGCTCCGTGGGCATCGCTCGCGTCCTGTTCCGCGGCGAGCCGATAGCGAACGCGCACGAACGCGACGTAGAGCAGCGTGAAGGCGGCAATCGACAGCAGCAGCGTGGTCAGCATCTCGGGCGGCATCGACCGGCGTGACGGATCGCCGCTCGCGAGACCACTGATCGCGTCAGGACTGGCAAGGACGGGGAGCGGGTGCAGGGTGCGGAACAGGTAGACGCTCAGGTGGATGAACGGGATGAGCATCGCACCGAGGATGCCGAGGATGGCGGCATAGCGCGCACGCATCCGCCGATCATCGATCGCCCCACGGAGGACGAGATACCCCAGGTAGATGAACCAGAGGAAAAGGGTCGACGTGAGCCGCGCATCCCACGTCCACCATGTTCCCCAGATCGGCTTGGCCCATATCGGGCCGGTGATCAACACCACCGTCGTGAACAGCAGCCCGACTTCCGCGGAGCTTGCCGCAAACCGGTCCAGGCGTTCGTCGCGGAGCCACAGGTACAGGCCACCCGTCAGGGCGACGAGAAAGAACGCGAGGAACGCCACCCACGCAGCGGGCGCGTGAACATAGAGAATCTTCTGCGCCGCGCCTTGCCGAAGCTCGAGCGGGGTGAAGAACATCACCCGCACGAACACGCCGATCACACCGACCGCTGCCAGAATCGCGATCCAGTCGACCGCGCGGCTCGGCGCCGGCATGGCGACCGGCGAAGACTGAATGTTTGCCGTCACCGCGGACCCCCTCCGGAAATCACTCGCTAACCCTCACCGACGCTCGCGCCGTTCACCGAACACGGCGCTGTGTCAACCATCCTCAAACATAAACGGGAACAGCAGCGCACATCCCGTCACGAACACGAGGTCGAACGCCAGGAGCAGCCGCAACCAGGCGAGCACTTCACCCGCGGGACGCCCGGCGAGGAGCTTTGCCGTCGCCTGCGCGGCCGGGACCACGATCGGGACGAAAAACGGCAGCGCGAGCATTGGCAGGAGCAGCTCGGCGAGCCGCGTGTTCACGGTCATCGCGCTGAACAGCGTGCCGACCGCGACGAGTCCAATCGCTGCGAGAACTGCAATGCCCGCCACCGCCAGCAGGCCGCGGTCGAGCGGAAGATTGTAGAACAGCGCCACTCCCGGAATCGCGATCGCCTGCACCGCCAGCACGAAAATGAGGTTCGCTGCGGCCTTGCCAAGGAAGATCGACTCTCGTGCAATCGGCGAGGCGAGGAGCCCATCCATCGCGTGGTCGAGCTGCTCGACCCCGAACGACCTGTGCAGCCCCAGGAGACCAGCGAACGTGAACGTCACCCACAGCACGCCAGGCGCGAGGTCGATCGCCCTCACCGCCGTCGGATCCCACGCGAAGTTGAAGATGACGATCGCCAGCAGCGCGAACACCACGGCCGATACGAATGCCGCGCGCGTGCGATACTCGATCGCGAGATCCTTGCGCGCGACGAGCATCGCGCCCGCCAGGAGGCTAGGCGCCACTGGCCACCAGGTCGCGATAACGCGCCGCATACGAAGCAGCGTCGGTGGTCGCGCGCGGTTCGAAGTGCGCGAACCGACCACCCTGCATGATCGCCGATCGCGTCGCCAGCGCGAGCCCTTCGGCCAGGTTGTGCGTGACGATCACGAGCGCGGCGCCGGCGGAGCGCAGCTCCCTGAGCAGGGCCGTCAGCGCAGCCGCACCCGCTTCATCGAGACCGCTGTACGGCTCATCGAGGAGCACGACCCGCGGTGCGTGAACGACGGCGCGCGCGATGGAGACCCGCTGCTGCATTCCGCGGCTCAGTGCGCGCACGAGCGTTTCCGCGCGATCCTCGATCCGCATCCGGCGCAGCGCCGCGTCGGCCGCGGCCCGTGGATCCGGCACACCATACAGTCGAGCGGCGAACTCGATGTTCTCGCGCGCGGTGAGTGCTTCGTACAGCATGCTGTTGTGCGAGATCAGGCCTACCAGGGCCCGCGCCGCTGGCCCGGCGGGCAGCTGCACGCCGCCGATCCGCGCGCGGCCGGCCGTCGGCTTGAGCAGGCCGGCGAGCACCCGGAGCAGTGTCGTCTTTCCGGCACCATTGGGGCCGAACACCCCGAGGCACTCTCCCGCGCCGAGCACGAAATCGACGCCGGCGATCGCACGGCGATGTCCAAAGGTCCGCTCGAGCGCTTCGACCTGCACGAGCGGCTCAGCTCCTTCAACGGAAGTCTGCACACCGATGGAGGCGCCACGCGGAGGCTGCATGCCCAAGCTTAGCCGCGGGGGTGTCCGGGCGATATCAGGGCCGGCGTCGTGACGACCTCAGCAAGTCGACTCGGCGGGGAGACGGCCGCGAGTACCTGCACGCGGAGGCCCGGCGGCGACGGTGAACGGCACTCGGCCCGACGACGCCTCTCGCCTGACGGTGACGATCTGCCGGACCGGTGCACCAGCGATGAGGGCTGGCTCGTATTTCCACTTCTCGAGGGTCTTGATGACGGCCACGGCGAAGTCGCTGTTCGTCGACTTGACTGCACGGACCGTCTCGATCTCCGGCGCTCCGTCAACGCCGACGACGAACTCGAGGTCCACCGAGACGCACGTCCGCAACCTGGAGCGATCGAAGTCGGGTTCGAGCGCCTTCCCGATCAAGCGAGCCTCGCGATCGACGGCGCACTCGCGATAGAGCGGACCCTTGGCGGTGAACGCCGAGTCAGAAGCAGTCAGCGGGCAGGTCTCGCCTGCCGGGGTCGGGCTTCGGCCGGCAGTCGCGCAGGCGGCACCGATCACGACCAGGGCGCACTGCATGATGGAGCGTGATGCGGGCACGCGTCTCATTTTTGTTTCTCCCGGTTGCGGACAATCGCGCACAGTGGGTCGTGCGCTCGTCCACTACTACTCCGGCCGTCCGGAAGAGGCAAGGCGTCGGCTGAGCCGGCGTGCGGCAGCGGTCACCGCGGCAATGACTCCCGGCTCAGTGGCTCAGCCAGATATTCACGACGGCGACACTTCGCTGAAGATCTGCGACAGCTTGGTGAGGTCCAGCAGTGCGAGAACCGGCTTCGGCACCTGAACGAGGTGGGTCGTCATGCCGTGCTCGCGGGCCCGGCTGTTCACGAAGAGCAGAATCCCGAGGCCACTCGCATCGATCTCGGTGTTGCCGCTCAGGTCGACCGTGATCCGACTCTCACCACGCACGACTGCCATGGAAACGTGATCCAGTGCGATCTTCCGGAATTCCGAGCGCGTTTCGGCAACCAGGCGGCTCGGCGGAACCAGCGCTTCGATAGTGTTGGACATAAGCATAGCCCTGCTCCATTTATTGAGGACGCAGGGCTCGCATATGCCTAGGCAGCTGCGGACACACCCCTTCGGGTGGACCGCCGTGTGAGGGGTCGTCTCCTCGCACGTCGCTGAGTCACTTTCGGCAACCGGACGATCTCCGTCGAACTGGAGACTCCTGGCTTTGCGGCCCCGCCTCGCGACGGGTGTGCTCTTATCGTTGTGATAAGTTGTTTCAGTTGTGACCTCATGTAAGGCGAAGGCCATGCCAGCGCATGCTCGAACGCTAAGTCGTTGTATGCCAACACGCGTCGTGAACAGTGTCGCGTTCAGCGACACTCCGGCGGTCGGCGGAATGCCTATGTCGGGGTGATCTGCATCAGTAAATCGACGTTTTCCGAACACTGTCGCAGGATCGAACAGCTCAGGCATACGCCCTCGCCAACGACCATTCACGAAGCGGATCATGACCGACATCGACGTTCTTCTGCAGGAGAACAGGCGCTTCGAGCCGAGCGAGGCCTTCCGTCGAGCTGCGCATGTCTCGACCGATGCCCTCCACCGGCGAGCAACGGCGGATCCCGAGGGATTCTGGGCGGAGATGGCGGGGGAGCTCGAGTGGAGTCGCCCATGGGATCGGGTTCTCGACTGGAAACCACCGCATTGTGAATGGTTCGCCGGCGGGCGTCTCAATGCCTCCGTTAACTGCATTGATCGCCACGTACGGGGTCCGCGGCGCAACAAGGCAGCGCTGGTGTGGGAAGGCGAGCCCGGTGAACGGCGAACGCTGACCTACTGGGATCTGTATTGCGAGGTGAACCGCTGCGCCAACGCGCTCCGTCGCCTCGGAGTGCGACGCGGCGATCGCGTCGCGATCTACCTGCCGCTGTTCCCCGAGGCCGCCATCGCGATGCTCGCGTGCGCGCGAATCGGGGCCCCCCACTCGGTCGTCTTCGGCGGCTTTTCCCCCGAGTCACTCAGCGACCGAATCAACGACGCGGAGGCGACGGTCCTCATTACCGCGGATGGCGGGTATCGCCGCGGCCAGGTCGTTCCGCTCAAGCGGAATGCCGACGAGGCGCTCCGGATGACGCCGACGATCCGCCACGTCATCGTGGTGATGCGCGGCATCCCGACCACCGGCCAGCAGCCGATCGCGCACATGACCGAAGGGCGCGACCACTGGTGGCACCGGCTGGTAGCCGAGGAATCGATTCACTGCGAGCCCGAAGCGATGGATGCCGAAGATGTGCTCTACATCCTCTATACGTCCGGCACGACAGGAAAGCCGAAGGGTATCGTGCACACCACCGGCGGTTACCTCACCGCAGTCGCTGCGACATCCAAACTGGTCTTCGACCTTCGCGATGAGGACGTCTTCTGGTGCACCGCTGACGTGGGTTGGGTCACGGGACACTCGTACGTCGTCTACGGACCGCTCGCCAACGGCGCCACGTGCGTGATGTACGAAGGCGCCCCCGACTGGCCGGAGAGAGATCGGTTCTGGAGCATCTGCGAGCGGCTCGGCGTCACCATCCTGTATACCGCGCCGACCGCGATCCGCGCCTTCATGAAATGGGGTGACGAGCATCCCGCACAGCATGACCTCTCACGCCTTCGCCTCCTCGGCTCGGTCGGTGAACCGATCAATCCGGAGGCGTGGATGTGGTACGCCGAGCATATCGGCGGCAATCGCTGCCCTATCGTTGATACCTGGTGGCAGACCGAGACCGGGGCGATCGTCATTTCACCCCTGCCGGGGCTAACTGCCACCAAGCCGGGGAGTGCCACGCTGCCGCTCCCTGGCTACAGTGCCGACCTGCTGACGACGGACGGCCGCACGATCGAAGTCGGTGGCGGTCTCCTCGCCCTCACCAAGCCGTGGCCGTCGATGCTCCGGACGATCTGGCGGGATGATGCCCGGTACGTCGAAACCTACTTCTCGAAGTGGCCGGGACGCCCCGACCTCTATTTCGCGGGTGATGGCGCCAAGCGCGATGAGGACGGGTACTTCTGGATTCTCGGACGCGTCGACGATGTGTTGAACGTCGCCGGCCACCGGATCGGGACGTTGGAGGTCGAGTCGGCGCTCGTTGAACATCCCGCCGTCGCCGAGGCCGCGGTTGTCGGAAAGACCCATGAGCTCAAGGGGCAGGCGATCGCCGCGTTCGTTTCCCTGCGCGACGGACGCCTGCCATCGTCCGCGCTTCGCGACGAGCTCCGGGAGTTCGTCGCGAAGAAGATCGGCGCACTCGCGCGCCCTGACGACATCCTCTTCGCCGCCGACCTGCCCAAGACGCGGTCTGGCAAGATCATGCGACGCCTGCTGCGCGACATCGCCGAGGGCCGCGCGCTTGGCGATACCACCACACTGGCCGACCCGGGGGTCGTGGCAACACTCAAGGAGCAGTACGAGGACAAGGAAGGGTAAAACGCAAGTCCGGACGTCGGGCGAACCATCGTCGACCGTGAGTCGTCACTTTCAAGGAACGGTGCACGGTCCGACCCACGAAATGATCGACAAGTGATTGGCCTGCGGCGACTTCGTTCGCTCGGCACATTCTGTCCATTTCAATGGTATACCGTATGCCTTACCATTGTGCGCCGGCGTCTGCTGGGTGTCAGCGAAGCTGTCGTCCTCGGCCCCCGGACCGCCTCTACCAAGGATCGAACCCATGTTCCGTCGACTCTTCCCCGAGTCCATTTTTCCCCGCAAGCTGTCGCCGACCGCCGAGAGTCGTCAGCGGCTCGCGCAGGCACGTGCGGAGGAGGCGGTCATTCGGGCGCACGTGGACAACGCGCTCATGTTCGTCGACACGCTCGCCGAGGATCTCTCCTTCGACCGCGCGATCGACAGCTATGTCCGCGTGATGGGCATCCCGGAGCCGCTGGCCAGCGTGGTCGCGACGCGGACGCTGGTGGTACTCGGCCAGGATCTGGTCCCCTTCCGGCGCCGCTATCGCGATGGTGACGAGTCGGGAGATGATACCGGCGGACGTCCGCGACTGCGGCTGAACGACGCGGCCGACGCCCGTCAGGGCCGCGCGGTCAAGCGCGCGTGATCTGACCGGCGCGGTCCGCTGATGGCGACGAGGGGGAGCCGTCCGCGAGGACGGCTCCCCCTCGTCCGTAGTCCCGGAGGTCGAGCAGGCTCGTGATGAAGATCAGCGTCACGATGATCGCCGAGATGATGCACCACATGCAGATCGCGTGGATCACGAACAGCTCGAGGTAGGTCAGCCAGAGCGAAAACAGCACGCCCCATCCCGACAGCGCCACCAGCGCCACAGAGGGTGCGCGGTCGTCGGCCCACCGATCTGCCGTTCCAGCGATGGCCACGAATAGCGTGACGATGTAGAAGCCCAGTCCCCACGCTGCCACCGGAAGCCCCATCAGCGTCGACCACCGGCTGGTGTTCACCGTCTCGCAGGAGCCGATGGAGCAGGTGATCTGGCCGATCGCTCCCGTCTTGTAGAGCGTCAGGTACAATGCGACGAACAACCCGGTGAGCGCGAGCAGCGCCACCAGCATCCGCTTGGTCACTGCCCGATCACGGGCTTCTCGTTCTTGAGCTGCGCGGTCGCTGAATCGACCATCGCCTTCAACTGGTCATAGCCGAGCGCGCCCGGAAGCATCTTGCCGCCGACGATGAACGTCGGTGTCGACCCGACGCGGAGTCGGCTCCCCTGCGCGACGCTCGCCTGAATCCTGGGCAGGTGCCGACGATCCTCGAAGCAGGTTTCCCAGGCCTTCGCGTCGAGCCCGATCTCGCGCGCATACGACTCGAACAGGCCGCCCGGCTTGCGGGTCACCGTGCCGTTCCACTTGTGCTGGTTCTGGAAGAGGCGGTCGTGCATCTCCCAGAATTTTCCCTGATCATTCGCGCAGGCAGCGGCGAGGTGCGCCGGGATGCTGTTCGGGTGCATCTGCAGCGGGAAGTCGAAGAAGCGGAATCGCGCCTTCCCCGTCTGGACGAGGAGCTCGCGCACCTGGGGCTCGGTGATGATGGCGAACTGGGCACACGCTCCGCATTCGAAGTCACCATACTCCATGATCTCCACCGGAGCAGTCGGGCTTCCCATCACGTAGCCTTCTGCCGGCCCGGTCAACGCGTTCGGGTCCACGGCCGTAGCGACCGGCGAGTCGGACCGCGTCGCCGCGTAGGTGATGACCAGTACGCCGACGATGCCGATGGCGCCGAGGATGGTGTAGAACTTTCGGGTGTCGCGCGTTGCGCGGCGTCGGGGCTTTACCACTTGCGGTCGTCCTCGTCGTCGGGGGTCCACTCGTTCGGCTCCCATGAGCCGCTGTCTCTCTGCTCTGCATCGCGAACGATCCGGCGACTCTCGGAAATTTCGGGACTGTCGTACGTCGCCCGGACCTCATAGTGAAACAGCTCGCTGCGCACATCGCCAATGAGCTTCGTCAGCTCCCCGGCGTTGCGGAGCAGCTCGCCCCTTGCGTCGAGCTCGCGAATCCGGTCGGCGAGTGCCTTCAGGAGCGCCTCGAGGCCGCGCGCTCTGTCATCGTCATAGGTCTGGTCCGCCATGGAGGCTGCCTCGTCGGTGAAAGGCGGTAGGCGAGAGCGGCACCGCGGCCGAGGGCCCTGCGGAATGCCAGGCTGCAATCGGCGACGGGTGGACTCGCCACCGTGGCCTGAGGTGCCGTGACCGCAAGCGGACACGCATCACGAAGGCCTGCCGCCTGCATGATTCGTCTTGAAAGCTACGACTGGCTCCTCGATATGCAAGCAACATCACTTGACGCATCGCGCGTTGCCGGCGAGCATCAACTCCCTGCGCAGGAGCCCGTGCGTGCTCCTCGCAACCCTCGCTGACGCCCGTCGCGTCACCCTTCCTTGCCCGAGCAGACGATCGACGCCGACCTTCTTCGTATCCCCGTAGGACCCGGCGCGGTCCACGTCGAGCGGTACGGCCATGGCGGCCCGGGGATCGTCCTGCTTCATGGTTTCGGGACGTCGAGCTTCGTCTGGCGCACGGTCGGACCCCAGCTCGCCCTCGCGAAGCGGTCGGCGTTCGCCATCGACATGCTGGGCTATGGCGAATCCGACCGACCCTTCGGGGAAGATTTCGGGATCGCCGCCCAGGCCGAGTACCTCGACCGGGCGATGACCGCCCTCCGTCTTCCCCGCTCCACCCTCGTCGGCATCGATGTGGGAGGCGGGGTCGCGCTACGCCTCGCTGCCACGCGGCCCGAACGCGTCGACCGCCTCATCCTCATCAACAGCGTCGCCTTCGATGAGCTCCCGGCAGGGGACGTGAGGGCGATGCAGCGCAACACCGCGCGATTCGCGCTGCGTGCGAGCCGCGGCGTTCTCGGGGCCGCCCCGCTACTGTCGCCTGTGCTCGAGGGCAGCGTCGCTGACCCGGCGCACATGCCGCCCCGGCTCATCGCCCGCTATCTCGCCCCATACGTCGGCAAGGACGGCGTCAGCCACCTGCTCGTCCTGGGACGGTCCATTCGCGCGGATGACCTGGAGGATCTGGACCTCGGCCGGATCACAGCCCCGACCCTCATCGTCTGGGGAGAGCTCGACGGCTGGCTGGATCCATCCGTCCCCGACCGGCTTGCCACGGCGATCCCGCACAGCCAGCTGGTGCGCGTCCCCACGTCCGGGCGCCTCGTCCCCGAAGAAGAGCCCGATCGACTCGCCGAACTGATCATCGGATTCACTGATCAGCGTCCCTAGCAGGTGGCGCGTAGTGTCAGTGAGCGGGGGGCCGAGGGAACGCTGCACGCACTTCGACTGTATACTGTGCAGCGCGAGTTCCGAAGCAGTAGTTTGTCGCCGCGCAGGGCCCCGAACTTGCCCCGGTCGCGGCTGAGGCGTCGTCACTTTCTTGCAGCGCCTCCTTTTTCACGTATACCCAGGTTACATGGCCACTCAGAGAAATCGTCAGCGCCGTCGGGAAGTCGAGCCACAGACTCCTTTTGATCAGGCTCGAGACGAGATGTTTCAGCATATCATGCGTTGTGGTGTGATTGGTTCGGCTCCGGAGCATCAGGCGGAGTGGTTCGACCAGACGATCCAGTATCTCGAAGACCGTTATCACGAGCTCAGCGAGGCACAGGTAGCCGAGCTTCGGACGCTCGGTCAGCGGTTCTGCCAGCCGCCGAAGGCCACCCAGGAACCGGCGGATGCGGTCCAGGAGTCCGGGGACGCCAACCAGGAATCGGTTGACATCGGACGCGAGACGGCCGACAGCCCTGAAGAAGCGGCCGGAAGTACGGCGGCCGCCTGACACGGTGAGTGAGTGAGTGAGAAGCGCCCCTCGAGCCGAGGGGCGCTTCGGCTACGTGGGGATCGCGCCTGAGCAACGTCCTGGCGCCCGTAGCGAGGCAGGTGCCATATGACCCCGTGGTCCGACAACCGCGGTTAGCGCCGGTTGATTCTTCCCTGTCGGATGGCGATGCCGACGCGCGTTCCCCCACCGATTCCGACCTCGAGGGCCGGGCGCGTACGGGAGGTTCCCGGCAGCTCCGTCCCGAGCAGGAGCGTCAGGTAGCCCTTGCCACGCGTGCCATCGTCGAACCGGGCGATCAGCCCGCTCCCGATATGGACGCCCCAGCGCGACTGGCGGAAGGGATCGAGAAGGAATCGTCCGACGATCTCCACTCGCCCGCTCGCCACCGTGACGCCGCTGACTCGCGCGGAACCGGCCGCAAGAACTGCATCCAGCCGCACGTAGCTGCCCAGGTCCGTGGTCGCGCCCAGGCCCGCATGCAGCGCCTCGGTCCGGGCGAGAAAGGCGTCTACCCTCCCCACGAAGCGAACGGCGTCACCCTGACCGCCCGTTGCCTGCGCATCCGCGGTACGCTGCGTCGCGACCAGCATCACCAGCGCTGCGCCGCACAATGTCATGAACGGCGTCGTC
This sequence comes from Gemmatimonadaceae bacterium, assembly GCA_031412375.1. Taxonomy (GTDB): domain Bacteria; phylum Gemmatimonadota; class Gemmatimonadetes; order Gemmatimonadales; family Gemmatimonadaceae; genus JANPKQ01. The sequence goes on from JANOCW010000169.1 coordinate 10,234, forward strand.
CTCACGCGACCGCTCGCCTCCGCCACGCCGCCAGCGAGTAGTCTGCAATCGACAGCGCCGACGCCACGGCGACCATCGGAAGCATCAAACGCAGGCTGGCAGGCTCGGCGAGGATCGCCACGAGCGTCGCGAACTGCAGTGCGGTCACGACCTTTCCGCTCCACCGGGATTCGAGGCGAGCAGGTCTCACGACGGGAAGCAGCGCTCCCACGAGCACACCCAGCGTCGTCGCGATATCCCGTGCGAGCAGCACCAGCGACTGGCGGAGGGTCATTGCATCCTCCACCACGAGCGACGCAATGACGGCGACCACGAACACCCGATCGGCTGCCGGATCGATCACGGCGCCGTAGCGACTACCGCCATGGCGCCTCGCGAGCCAGCCATCGAGATAATCAGTGGCCCCTGCCACGCCGACGAGCGCGAGGCGGGCGAGCGCACCGTGCGTGAGAACGAATGCACCGGCAAGCAGGATACGTGACAGGGAGACGACGTCCGCCAGCGTGAATCGCCGTGAGCGAAGCATGGCAGCAACTTATGAGCACCCACGGGGCGGGGCTACCGAATGCCGTGATGCGGATCGTGCTCGGTTTCTTGTCTTTCGACCACCGCGCCGGTATCGTCCGTCATCTTCATTCGGCATGGCGCGCTGTTGCGGCACACCACCTAGCGCGCCGCCGATGCCCGCCGATGAACGCGCTTACACCACCTCACTCCAGATGACTCGTCGCCCCCTCCCGCCCCGTGCACGATAGCGTGGCGGTCGGCTTCAGCCACCTCATCGCCGACTTCCTCGGCGTTCCCGCTCCGCAGCTGCGCGACGGTACGCTGCTGCGCGGGCTGCTGATCGCCGCTGCGGGCGCGGCGGGATTCAGCTCGATGCAGGCGCCTGTCGTCCGGCAGCTTCCGAGCGACGGCCTCGCGTGCCTGCTCCTCCTCGACGGCTGCCACATCTCCGTGCACACGTTCCCCGATCGCCAGCTCATGCTGCTCGATGTACTGGCGCTGGCGACACACGATGCGCGCAAGGCGCTCGATGTGTTCGCGCGCCGCATGGAGGCAACGGAGATTCGCAGCGAGACCCGCACCCGCGGATGAGCATTACGGAGCTGCTGCCGATCGCGCATCTCGCGCTGTCGGCGGTGTTCCTGGTCTGGAACATTCTGCTCGCCGGCCGCATCACGGGACAGCGCGCCCTGCCACCCTTCCTTGCGGGGCTCACGGCACTGGGGGGCTTGCTCATCGCGCCGGCGCTCCTCGTGCTCGTCGCCTCGACATCGCTGATCACCGGGCGACTCGTCTCGACGATCGAGTGGATCTGGCCGGTCACCGCGACGCTGATCGCCGCGCAGGCTGCGTACGCGACGGCCACGCGGCTCGTCACGCCGATCGTCGGCATTCCGATCCTCATCTACGACTTCGTCGCTGCGGGAACGGCGCTGTCGAGCTACCTCGTCGCGCAGGGAGAGACGGGATCCGCTCCGCTGCTCACGCTGGTCGCCGCATCGAGCAGCGCCCTCGCAACCGTGGGCGGCAGCGGCGCCGCCCTCTCCCCCCTCCATGTGGCAGTACCCCTGCTTTCTCCCGCACACCCATCACGGTGGCGGGTGGTCGCTGGGTGGCGACTGGCAGTCGCGATGCTGGCCGGCGCGTGGGCGGTCCTCGTCATCGTCGAGCTGCGTCGCGGTGCACGCGCGGTCGCCGGCTACGCGGCGTTCGCCGGCGCGGAGCTGCGCGCTCGCCCGAATGAACCATTCACCGTCGGGCTCGAGATCCTGCCTCCACTGTCGTCACCGCCGCTCGCGCTCACGCTCCGCAACGACCTGGAACTCGTCGGCGACGGGGAGCTCGGTGCCGTACTGGTGACCGTCGCCCGCGACGGTGCGACGAACCTCGCGCTCGATTCGCTGCGCCGTGTGCTCGAGCCGTACCGTCGCGACAGCCTTCTCCTCCTCGTGGCCATCCCCCCGCCGACGTCGCGTGATCGCGTCGGGCCGGCCGACGGTGATTCCGCGTATCTGGCCGTCGTCACACGGACAGTCGAACGCCTTCGGCCCGACTACCTGGTCGTGCTCGAGGACCACGACACTCCCGATTCACGCCCGCGCGGCTCCTCGTTGCCGAGTCTTCGCGAATGGCAGCTGCGTGCCGTCACGGCGGCGGCGAAGCTGGTCCGACCGCGAACGAAAGTGGCGCTGTCGGTCATCCCCGGCGCGCGTGACAGCGCGATCTACGCGTGGGCAGTCTCCGAGGATTCTCCGCTCGACGCGGTCGGATTCTCGCTGCTCGCCGACGCCGGCGGTGGTCCGCGTCTTTCCAGTCGCATCCGCACCGCCGAGGGCTGGATGGTGCGCACGGGACGCGGGAAGGAGCATTGGGTCTTCCGCGCCGGCGGAGTTCCTTCCATCCACGGCGATGTCTCCCAGGACCGCGCGCTCACCGGGCTGCTCGGCTGGGCCATGGGCCGTCCTGGAATTCGCGGCGTGATCGTCACCCACGCGGGCGATTACGGCTCGATGCGAGGGTTGCGGGCGCCGACGGGGCGGCTGCGGCCCGGTACGGCAACGCTCATCCGCGCCGGAAAGGAAGCGCGGTGACCGACCGCTAGGCCGGCTCTGAAGCGCGCCCGCGGATCACGCCCTCTGCGCGCCGATCGGCGAGAAAATATTGCTCCGCGGCCGACTGGAGGTCGCGAGGGGTGAGCGCGCGAATCCGCGTTTCGTATTCCCCGAGCTCTTCGAGTCCGCTGCCATGCAGCCACGCATCGACGATGTCGCCGAGCACGGCGCCGCCGTTCTGCTGCTGAATGGCATGCGACCCTATCGCGTACTCCTGCGCCCGCGACAGCTCCTCGGCCGACACGGGCGCATCACGCAGCTTCCCGAACTCGGCGAGCAGGCCCGCGCGCGCCGTCTCTTCGCTCGTCGGGGATGTGGCGATGTACGCAACGAAGGATCCGATGAGATGACGCGCAGCGCTGAACGCGTGGACGGTGTACGCCAGGGAGCGCCGGTCGCGTAGTTCCTCGAAGAACCGTCCTCCAAGCCCGCTCGCCACTCCGGCGAGCAGCTGCATTGCGTACCGCTCCGGATCGCGACGGGCCGGACCGGGAAAGAGAATCGCGAGCGCCGTCTGTGCCTTGTCTCGCTGCTCGGCGCGGAGCACGGTCGCGGTGGGCCACGCGGGCGGGACGACGGTCGAGGGCTGCGCCAGGCGGAGCTCGGGAAACGCGCGCGCCGCCGACGCCGCGGCGACATCGGGCTGGATGTCGCCCACGACGGCGATCACCAGCGGGCCTTCGAGTACGCGACGGCGGTGCCACATGCGGACGTCGCCCACGGTGATCGAGCGGAGTGACGCTTCGGTGCCGAGGGCGGACGCCCCGTATGGATGATTCCCGAACGCCGCCTCAGTCGCGAGGCGCAATGGATATCGGTACATGTCGTCGCGCATCATCGCCACGTCGGACAGTGCGACGATCCGCTCGGTTTCGAGCGCGTCGTCGGGAATCGTCGCGTGCTGCACGACATCGGCGAGCAGCTCGAGCGCGGCCTCCGTATGTCTCGTCGGGACCGAGATCGTCCACCCGAACCCCTCGGACCCGACGCTCGATGCGATCCCGCTCCCGAGCAGCTCGGAATCTTCCGCTATCTGGATCGCCGTGCGGCGCTGGGTGCCCTTGGTGGCAGTGCGCGCGAGCAGCGTCGTCAGGCCGCCATGCTCCGCGCCCTCCTCGCTCACGCCTCCCAGCGCGAACACACCGATGTAGGTGATCGGCGCCCCTCGACGCTGGCGGATGAGAATGGGAATGCCATTGCTGGTGTGATAGACACCGACGCCCTGCGTCTCGCGCTCGCGACTCGTACCGCCACCCACTGCCGCGAGCGGCAAGGCCGCGGTGCGCGGCGGGAGGGGCGGTAGTGTCGTGCCCTGCGCGCCCCGCAGCAGCGCGCGCATCGCTCCCGCATCGGCGGCAATCACGGACGAGGCATGCGGGCGGTAGATGACGACACCACCCCGGTCGAGCGAGAGATACCGGCGCGCAACATCGCGCAACTCATCGGCGGTCACCGTGAGCAACCGCTGGACATACTGGTCCGCGAGGGCCCAGTCCCCGAGGGCTTCCCACTCGGCGAGGTGGCTCGCCTGGCCCTCCATCGATTCGAGTCTGCGAATCCATCGCGCTTCGGTGATGCGGCGTGCGCGCTCGAGCTCGGGCTCGCCAGGGCCTGCCTCGCGGACCTCCTCGATCTGCTTCCACGCCGCCTGCGCCGCGGCGGCCGTCGCACCGGAATCGGTCTCGGCGTGAACCATGAACACCCCGATGTCGCGGGGCGTGTAGTTGTGCGCGCTGATCGACGACGCCAGCTGACGCTCACGCACCGCGCGATAGAGTCGCGATGCGCGCCCGGCACCGAGCACCATCGCGAGGAGATCGAGCGCCGCAGTATCGTGATGCATTGTGCCCGGCGTTCGCCACCCGAAGATCAGCTGGGTGCGCGCGATGTCACCTGTCCACTCGCGATACCGGAATCCCTGGCGCGCCGACTCGACCGGCCCCGTCGATCGCAGGACCGGACCATCGGTGAGTGCGCCGTACGTCTGCTCCACCCGTCGTACGACGTCGTCCACCTCCACATCGCCGACGATCGAGAGGATCGTGTTGCCCGGGCGGTAGTAATTGCGGTAGAAGCGCAGCATCGCCGCGCGATCGAGCGTCCGCAGTCCGGCCTCGCGGCCGATGCGCCAGCGGCGAATGCGATGGGAGTCATGCATCAATTCGTAGAGCGTCTCGCTCGCCACCGCCGGCGGATTGTCGTTCTTCCGCTTCGCCTCCTGAATGATCACCTCGAGCTCGTTCGCCAGCTCGCCCGCATCGATCAGCGATTCGGCGTACGCATCGGCCTGAATGTCGAGCCCGCGCTCGAAGCTCGCCGCGGGCAGCACCGTGTAGTAGCTGGTATGGTCATAGATCGTGTGCGCATTCAGTGACCCGCCGCTCGCCTTGGTTTCCTGCGCGATCGCGCCGACGCCGCGACGTGCCGTCCCCTTGAAGAACATGTGCTCGAGCACGTGCGAGATGCCGACGACGTCGTCGGTCTCGTCGAAATATCCGGCCTTCACATAGGTGACGATCGCGACGACCCGCGCCGAGTCGTCGCGACGCACGAGGAGCGTGAGACCATTCCGCAGGATGACGCGGTGAACGTCCCCCGTGGCGGCGAGCGCGTCGGGGACAATGGTGGCGGGGAGCGTCATGACATTCCTTGCTGCGGTACGGCCGTGAAGGGGACGCGGAAGCCGACGATCAGCGCCGCACGGGGGGCGCCGGCTGGAGACGCGGGTCGCAATTGCTCCAGTCGCCGGGGCCTGCACGATCGAAGAACCGGAGGGCCGCGTCCGTCCGTCCTGCGCGGGCCAGCGAGCATGCGAGGTAGCCCATCGCGATGCGATCCTCGGGATTCCGTTCGACCGCCCTCTGATAGAAGCGGCTCGCCTCGTCGAACCGGCCGCGGGTGAACAGGTACGAGCCCATCTCGCGGTGAGCGAGATAGTTCTCCGGCTCCAGCTCGACAGCGCGGCGGAGCTGTTCGCTGGCGGCGTTGAAGTCACCGTCCTCGCGGGCCATCCGTCCGAGGTAGATGTGCGGGCCAGCGGCCTTGGGATGCTCGCGCGCGGCGTCCTCGAATGCGCGCCGCGCCTCGCCGCGCCGTCCAGCCTGGAGCAGCGCAGCACCCTCCGCCGTGACGCTGCCATCCGTCCGGCCACGCGACATCGACCGCCACGCGAAGAACCCCCCGATGCCAAGCAGGAGGAGGACGATCGCCGCGATCACGATCATTGGCTGGAATCCCCTACGACCGCCGACCGCTACGCTCGCCGTGACGACAGGTGCGGTCGTGTAGCCGGAGGCAACCGGTGCTTCGGCAGTCACCGGGCCGGACAACGCGTTCTCGAGTTCCTGGAACCCGTGGCGGGCCGCCGCGACATCCGGAGCGGTCGGGCGATACTCGGTCCGTCCCGCTCGCTCGCGCGCGGCGAGAAACTCCATCAAGGCGTGCGTCTGCCCCAGCGAGAGCATCTCGCGCTGACGCAGCTCGCGGATAAGGGTCTGGCCGGAGAGGGCCGACCCGCCAAGCAGCGAGCGGAGGGCGATCTCCGTTCCATTCCACCCCTCGATGAGGTCGGCCGCGAGATCTTCCGCATGGCGCGTGACATCGAGCCGCGCCATGATCGGCCGCACGGACGTCAGCGCATTCTGGGCGGACCGCTGATTTGGCGTCGTCACCGGACGATCCGCAGCAGCCCTGCCTCCGCGCTTCCGCGAATGAAGCTCTCCGGATCGGTCGTGCTGATGAGCATTCCGGTCACTGCGTATTGGCGCCGCGCTTCGTTCAACATGAACTCCTGGATGGATCGTCCCTGCGCCGTTGCCGACGCATCTCGCATCTCCTGCACGATCTCCTCCCACGTTCCATCGAAGGAGCTCCCCTCATCCGTCACCACGCGGTGCGTCGCACCGTCGCGCTTTGCGTCGGCAAGGTCCGTGAGCAGCGCACCGAACAACTCGAGCTGCCCGCGCCCCTCGTACGACTCATTCATCCGCGTCTCGATCTCCGCCAGCATCTCGTCGATGTCGTCGGGGTCCCCGTGCAGCTCGGTGAGTCGCGCATCCCAGGGCTTCAGCTCCGGATCGTCATCCTTGAGCCGATACACGGTCTTCTTCAGCTCGACGAGCCGCCAGATGCCGAGCTCGTCCCAGTGGTCGTCGGGGGCCGTGCGGTCGAGATGATAGAGCGCGGCCTCGTAGTCCCCGCGATCGTAGAGGATGTTGCCGAGGTAGATGCGCGCATCCGCGTGGTCGCCGTCGAGCTGCAGCGCGCGGCGGAGCGTGACGATGGCGCTGTCGTCGTCACCAAGGCGGTGCTGGGCATATCCGACCATCGCGACCGCCTCGGCCATGTCGGGGGCCTGCTGCACGGCGATGTCGAAGAACTGCTGCGCGTCCTCGATCAGCCCTTCCTTGAACAGCGCGCGGCCCGCCTGCAGCATCAGGTCGAGGTCATCCTGATATCCGAGCTCGAGGATCCGGCGGAAGCTGCGGATGGCGGCCTCTTGCTGGCCGAACTTGAGCAACGTCTCGCCGAGACCGGCGAGCGCATCCTCATGGTCCGGGTCGAGGACGAGTGCCTCCTCGAAGCTGCGGCGCGCCCAGGCGAACTCCTCCCTCGCCAGCCGCGCGTACCCCACCCCGACGTGCAGCTCCACCGCGGTCGGGTAGAGCGCGAGTCCCTCGCGAAGCACGTCGAGCGCGTCATCGAACTGGCCTTCGTTGTACAACTGATGCGCGCGTTCGTCGTACTCTTCGGAACTCAGAAATGGGGTTGGCATGCTTCGACTAACCTCCATCGCGTGAGGGTTCGCCTATTGTACCACGCATTCGCGGGCAAGTTCAACCCGTGACGGGGCACTGCACGCCGACGATGCTGCGCGACATCTCGCGCACGTTTCGGACAACCGATGCTGCGCGACATCTCGCGCACGTTTCGGACAACCAGTGATCGGTGCATGACGGCGACGGGGCTTGTGGTTCTCACTCGGACAGCCTCCGTCTTTCTGACGCGCCAAAGCCCGCTTCCGGCACGCGACCCTCCCTCGCGAGCTGGAAGGCGATCTCTCCAGCGAGTGACGCGTTGCTCTCGAGCAACGCGAGGTTGACGGTGAGGGACCGTCCTCCCGTCGCCTCACGGACGGCGTCGAGCAGGAACGGCGTGAGCTGTCCGCCACCCACGGCGCGCTCGCGCCAACGAGACTCGGCACTGGTCACGGCCGCCTCGACCTCATCACGTGAGAGAGCCACCTCGCGGGGCGGAGGCTGGACGACGATCAGCGCGCCGGGACGATCGAGCGCCCGCTGCGCACGGAACAGCTGAGCCACCTCCTCGGGCGAATCGACGCGTGTGGCGAGCGGGATGCCTGTCTCGGCGGTGAAGAATCCCGGCAGCTCCGACGTTCGATATCCGACCACGAGGATGCCCAGCGTTTCCAGCCGTTCGTGGGTCGCCCTGAGATCCAGGATCGACTTGGCGCCGGCGCAGACGACCACGATCGGCGAACGTGCCAGCTCCGCGAGGTCAGCCGACTCATCGAAGGCAGGGGCGCGATGGACACCGCCAATGCCTCCGGTCGCAAAGACCTGGATGCCGGCGCGCGCCGCGAGAAAGACCGACGCAGCCACGGTCGTCGCGCCGTCGACCTGACGAGCGACGGCCCAGGCGACATCGCGAGCGGACAGCTTGGCCACCGGGGACGACAGGTCGAGGAACCGATCCAGCTCCTCCGGCTCGAGGCCCGCGGTCGTAACACCGCGGACGACCGCGGTGATGGCCGGGACGGCACCGGCGGCTTCCACCGCCTGAGTCATCCGGGCGGCAGCCTGTCGATTCTCCGGAGTCGGGAGACCCTGCGCCAGCACAGAACTCTCGAGGGCGACGATCGGCCGCCCAGCCCTGAGCGCCTGTCGAACCGGCGCCGTGAGGCGGACCGTTCCGGGGTGGGGCAGATCCAGCTGCGGAAGCCTCACTACTGGCCGGCGGTCTCGCTGCGGCCTGCGGCGACGGCGCTAATGATGAGGCGGTCTGGCGCGGGCCCGAGATACCGCACGGGCCAGCAGGTGGTAAGGGTGAGCTGAGCATCCGCGGTGGACCGCAGCACCGGAGCTGAAGCGGTGACGACGCGTCGGCCGGAAACGACCCAAACGGTGCGATTGTGGCGCGTTTGTGTGACTATTGTGTCTCCAACGATCAGGTCGTCCAGCCTCCGAAAGTGCCGATCCCGATGTGCGGAGATGATGGAGTTGCCACGCTCACCGGGATGCGGACTCCCCGGAAGGTGCCCTGGGCCCGCCACCAGCTGCGATTCCTCCACCCCTTCGACGATGACCTCGTCCAGCTTCAGCGCCGGAATGACCAGCCGCCCAATTGCCGCGCCCCGAGCGGAGGGGCGAACCAACCCCCCTCGCGGGGCGCGCGCCGCGGCGGCCGCCATCCGCGCTTCTTCCACGGCCCAGGCCGACCGCAGCTGCTCGCGGGCGAGGCCCGCCCTGGCGACCGTCGCCAGCGCGAACAGCAGGAGAAGTGCGCCCGCTGCGGCCAGCAATCCGCCGACTGACCTACGCACGCCTGGTGCGGAGGAGCCACAAGCCGGCGACCAGCGAGGCCAGCCCGAGGAGCGCCAACATCGGGATCGCGGTTGCCGTGTTCGGGGCACGAGCGCCCTCACGGAATTCCGTCGTCTCCGCGGCCTTGGCCGGAGCGGCGTGCTCGACATGGGCCGCGGGCGCCGGGGCAATCATGGCGGGTCGAGCGCTGTCGGTGGCCAGCGGCCCGGCGGGCGCAGCAGCGACGCCGAGCGTGGCGGCCGCCGAGTCCACCCAGTCCTTCATGTTGGTCATCGTGACCCGCACGGCGCTGTCGCGACGCTCGGCTCCCGTTTGCGCGGGCGCCTGCGCGACCGGGGCTGCCTTCGCGGGGGGCGGAATCACGACGCCGGTAAACTGGGCGGAGGCAGGTGCAGCGAAGAGCGTCAGCACTGCCGCCGAGCTCAGGAACAGGGACAATCTCACGAATCCTCCTCGAGTGATGAGCGATGCTCCAAAAGGCATGACGCGTGCCGAAAATCGCTCATGGCACGGCGTCGAATTGTTCAGCGCGCAACGTGGCGATCAGCACTCGTTCCGTCGAGGTCGGGTCGTACACGGCGAGGAGCCGAATCTTCTCCCCTTCGTAACCCTCGAAGCTCTTTCCGGTCCCCTGCTCGACGCGAATTTCATGGCCATCCTCGAACCGGAGGACGACGGTGGGATAGTCCGAGTTCACATACCGACGCCGGATCCGGCCTGGCGGCTTGCGCTTCGCGCCCCCCTTCCCCGAACCGCCCTTCCCTGCGCGTGCAGCCGTCACCGGGTCAGGTGACCACGGAGCCGCGAGCGGCGAATTGCCGCCACCGGTCGCTGGCCAGTGACTGGGAGATCGCATCCACGGCCGCATCGACCTCGGCATCCGTGGTGTAGAAATGCGGAGCGATTCGGATCCCGGCGTTGGGCCGATAGTCCACGAGAATGTCCCGCGAGAGAAGGTCGCGGCTCACCTCCTCGGCATGCGGCACATCGAAGGCCACGGTCCCACCGCGTCGCCGAGGGTCGCGCGGCGCTCGAACCGTGAATCCCCGCTCTTCGGCCCGCGCGATCAGGCGGGATGTCTGCCGGGTGCTCTTCTCGCGAATGCGCGCCACGCCCGCTCGAGCGATGATCCGCGGTCCTTCGATCGCCGCATAGAGTGCCGGAATCGATGGCGTTCCACTAAGCCACCTCATCGCGCCACTGGCGTAGTCCATTTCCTCCTCGAATCCGAAGGGCCGGGCGTGCGCCTGCCGGCCGGTGATCGCCGGGCTGAGCGCGTCACGGACCGTCGGCGCGACGTAGAGAAAGGCGCCGCCCGGCCCGCCACAGAGCCACTTCAGCACTCCCCCAGTCAGGAAATCCACTCCGGATGCCTTCACGTCCACCGGCATGATGCCCACGGAATGGAAGGCGTCGAGCGACACCAGCGCTCCCACGTCGTGCGCGCGCTGACAAATCGCAACGGCGTCCACCACGAACGCCGAGCGAAAGAGGACGTGGGAGATCGCGACGAGCCGGGTCCGTTCGTCGATGGCCTCGAGCAGTCGCGCCTCGTCGATGGTCGCGCCGTCCTCGGTCGGGACGACGACGACCCGCGCGCCGAAGCGCCGCGCGAGCGCCTCGATCGTGTAGCGAACCGACGGAAAGTCCAGCGCGGTCATGACGATCGTGTCGCGGTCGCGCGGATAGTCCAGCGCAGAGACGACCATCGCCTGGGCGAGCGAGACGTTCGGCGCCATTGCCACCTCGCCCGCTGACGCGCCGATCAGCGGGGCAATACTGTCGCCGACGGTGATCGGCATTTCCCACCACCCCTGCCCCCAGGCGCGCACCCCGAGCTCCGCCCAGGCATCCACATATTCCGCGAGTCGGTCCGGTGTCGAGCGAGGCATCGCTCCGAGCGAATTGGAGACGAGGTAGGTCGTTCGCTCGAGGATGGGAAACTCACCGCGGAACTGCAACAGCGGGTCTCCCGTCATTCGCCTCGGCGGTGGCGCACCGATTCGAGCTCCGCGACTGCACCCGACCCCCTCACGACCTGCTCGGAAGATGCGAGCTTCGCGGTGGAACGTCCGCGGACGGCGGCCCGTATGAAGCCGGGGAGGGCGGCGAGGAAAGTGGCGCACCGTCCCCCGCCAGCAGGCCGCAGTGCATGAATGGAACGTCGTTTCATGTGAAGGAATCGAGATGAGCGGTGCGTGGGGGCCACACGCTGATTGTGGCTCGGAAGCATACCCCGCCATAGCTTTGTTGCCTAGACATCACGCGCTCAATTGGCGTTCACCCGGCCCCTGCGGCCATTACTTCGACATGGTATGGCATCGATGAGAATACAGTTCGCCCTCTCGCTCTTCGCGCTGTCGCTCTGCGCGCTGACGGGAGGCGCCCGCGCCGCGGGTGCGCAGGGTGTCGAAGCGATCGTTCCGACTTCCATCGATTCGGTGCGCAGTACGATCGCTGATCTCGCACCCACGATTCGGCCGCCAACCGCCATCCTGCTCCATGCATCGAGGATCGCCATGGTTGCGAGCGAGCCGCGTGCCCTCCAGGCCGCGGTCGTCGGGCGCAGCTGGAAAATGCCGACGAGTCGAACGCTGATGATCGGCGG